>JAYTTD010000050.1:0-7575 GCA_043745235.1 Nitrospira sp.
CGGGAGACAATAGAATAGGGGCTGCGGTTCTCATGCCCCTCAGGTTTAGGTGATATCGCATATATAAGTCAAGTTATTTGAGACTCACTACACTAGTGACAGCAGCGGTCATTCTCCTAGCCGGGTACTTTCTGTCGAACTTTGTCTCCCAGGCCGTCCTGATTGCCGCCGTTAACGCCGGACTGCCTCCCGCCCGACTCATCGCAGCCTGTTCTCGCTGGGGGCTCCAAGTCCTCGCGGGGGCCATGGCGTTGGAGCAGCTCGGTATTGCCCAGCGCATTGTCGTCGTCGGATTCGGCATTACCTGGGGAGGAATCGTGCTGGCCGGAGCGATTGCCTTCGGACTCGGCGCAGCCGATCTCGCGAAAGGGTTCATGGAACGACGGCTGGTGGGCCGATCAAAATCCAGCACAGTCGATGATCTCCATCACTGGTAACGGCACAGACCATGCCTCATCTAATCGTCTATACAGACCTGGATGGCTCGCTCCTGGATAGCACAACCTATTCCTATGAGGCGGCCACACCAGCCCTCACGGCGCTCCGAGAACAAGGCATTCCACTCGTGTTGGTGTCGAGTAAAACACGCGCAGAAATGGAACCACTTCGACAACGCCTGGCCCATCGTGACCCGTTTATTGTCGAGAACGGAGGCGCGGTGTTTGTCCCTCATGGCCTCTTCGACTTTCCCTTGGAACGCATGCGGACCAGGTCTCCCTACCAGGTCATTGAATTAGGCCTTCCCTATCACATGTTGCGCGAAGTCCTGAAAGAAATCGAAGAGGCTGTTGAAACACCGTTACACGGTTTTGGCGACCTATCGATAGAAGCCATCATGCAAGTGACTGAACTCCCACAGGCCGATGCCATCCTGGCCAAGCAACGGGAATACGACGAGCCCTATCTCCTGCAAGGCCCTCAGGCGCTCATCGAAGAAGTTTGCCGGCAAATCGTCACGCGGGGCCTTCGATGGACAAAGGGGGGCGGTTGTTTCATCTGATGGGGGACAACGATAAGGGGGAGGCCGCTTCTGTGCTTCTACGCTGCTACCTTCGCCAACAACGTATGAGCGGACAGGCAGAGCGGACCGAAACGATTGGGATCGGGGACAGCATCAACGACGCGCCCCTGCTCGCCATGGTGGATTATCCGATTCTCGTCCAGAAACCAGATGGATCGTATGACCCTGACATCCATCTACCTGGAATGATTCGCGCCCCAGGAATAGGGCCGGTGGGGTGGAATGAAGCGGTGCTTGAACTGTTAGCGCAGGTACCGTAAGGATTCGCCTGAATCCGACTCGCGCATAAAAGCCCCGCCCATCCGGGCGGGGCTTTCTAGAAATCGCAAGCGGTTAATACCGATAACCAGTACACCTCATCAATCCTCTTCAGGATTAATAGTGTGAAGTCCCGCTGAATGACAGGCCGTCAGCAATTGCGTGTCGGCACTAACGACGGTCAGCCTCAAGGGTTTGAGTTCCATCGCCAGCGCCAGGTGCAAAATCTGTGGTGATCGGAGTGCAGGATACTCCAACGCAAGTTCTTTCGTCGCTAAGTACGTCTGCATCGTCGGAGCAATAAACTGGTAGAGACCTTCCTGCGATTCTCTCTCGAATTTATGGATGACCGAGTAACAATCGTCCCGGGTAATCTCTCCATCGTGGGCTCGATTCGCAAGTACGGTATAAAAATCGGTCACGGACCACGTCGGTAGAATCGCCACTTTGCTCCGCTTCACCATGAGCCTGCTGATGATGCGTGTGCCGCGCTCCATGCTGTACCGTTTCACTAGAGCGGTTGAATCGAAATAGTAGTATGGCATGCGATCACACTCTCCCCTTCAAAATGATGGCGGCAAAGGGGCCCGACATTTTCGAGAGCCGATCTTGAAGTTCATCCAGCGGCAGCTCGTCATACCCCTCCTTCCTGAACTTGTCGGCCAGGTTACCCTGATTGAACGACGCCGTGTCGTTCTTGAGCCGCTCACTCAGCCGGCGTTTCGCCAAGCGACTGGGAACCCGTTGTTTTGTGACCGTCAACCCGCGGCCACGGCTGCGTGGTGCACGAGTGGATGTTCCTCCTGCTTCCGACTTCGATTTGGCCATACCTTCCCTTTCTCTCAATTAGTGGGGTGCCGACGCCGGCGTAGACCCCAACCCGTCCCGCGGACATCCCGCAGGCTGACTCGCCTGTACCGGCAGTTCCGTCTCTCCATACACATGAGCCGCAATGGACTTCGCCACATCGGCAGAAAACTCTTGCTGCATGACACGCACAACCTTCGCTGTCGCTTCACGCTCCGACAGATGGCCTTCCTTTCCGCCTTTTGACAAGGCGCCGACCACCCGCTGGCTGGTCAAATCCACGACTTCAAAATCGCTGCACCATCGCACGAACCTGAACTGCGGATCGCGCACGTCGATCGGCCACACGCGCACCACACCCCGCACGAGCAACTCCGGGGATGGTCCACTGGAATCGCCGATCACTGAACGATCTTCTCTCCACGGTCGACTCGTGACTTGCAGTCCTTCCTTCAGCAATCCTTCCGTCAAGGCACGCTGCGCCGGTTCAATCTGATCGCCGGTCACCGCAACCGCCAACACCAGATTCGTGGCAAGGAATTGTTCCAGCTCGCGCACAAGTTCGTTCACACGGTAGGCCGAAGCGATACCCTGCCCGCTCGGTCGAATCACGCGAAGGTCGGCATTATAGGTCTCTCGCAACACCAGATTTCTGGCTGCCCGTCTCAGTGCTCTGACTTTGGCCAGCTTATCGGAGTGCCGTTGGGCCTCCTCGACATCGTCGCTGATCGATCGGTCCAGTTCGGTCATCCGTTCCATGAACGCGGCCTCTGCCTGAGGCCGATGCATCCCTGCCAATGCATACTGAAGTCCTTTATGCACATCGACCCATCGATCGACGATCTGTACATTCTCCAATACTTTTTCGGTTGACACACGGGTCAGATTGTCGAGCGTTAAGCGTCGTTCTGTGCTGCTGTGCCCGCGCTGCTCAATCACGAGATACGACTCCCAGTCTTTCGCCTGCGCATTCACCTCGGCTTTGAAGATACGAGCGACCGCCGCATAGGCGCGATCCTCGGCTGCCGCGCGACTCTCCGCCTGCCCCACACCGACGAGATATTGTCCCGATGGATAGGCCGTACTGACCCCGTCGATCCAGTCCGGTTTCGATTGCCCTCCAAACCATGCACAGCCGGATAGTGCGACCAACGCGATCAACGCCACCCCGATCCGGCTCACGAACCGCAATCCGTCTCTCATGGCATCACCCGTTGAATCAGCACAGTAGTCTCCCCTGACCTGAGGGACAGGGTCCGCATGGCCTCAGGCATCAACGGGGCATGTGACTCAACGGCTGCCTGGCTCTCCACCTGGTAACGGCCCGGTGGAACCCAGACTCGTGCGAGATGGATCTCATCGGGCAACGTTTGCCAGCTCCGCTTGTCCGATTCTTCCGATGCCACAGCCCATCCCTTCGCCAACAACCCAACCAGAAGACCCACCCACGGCCCCGCATCTTTTCCCGCTGCTTGCTGAAACCCTCTCGTCACTCCCTCGGCCACCATAAACTTCGTGGCGGAACGGGCGAGAGCCTTGGCGGTAATTCCCGCCATTCGTTCAGATAGCGCCTTATCGGCCAAGGCCGTCACGCTATGCACCAATTCAGTGTTCCGTGTCACCTGCGTGCCATTCTCCGAAATGATGCGTATCCTATCGACATGGACAGCCGTCTTCTGTGGGACGAGTCGTGGCAACGCTACACGAACGACGTGCCCGTTCAGTCCATACAAGGCCGAGTCCACGGCCCGATTGGATTGCCGATTCGACTGCGAGAACCCGCGGTTAAGAAGCACCAACTGGAGTGCATCAAGACTGATCGGCAGATCAAGAAACTGATCCTCCTTACGTGGCGCTCGGCCATTATAGCTGATCACGATAACTTGAGCGAGTTGTTGCAACGCCTGACTGGTCTCCCATCTGGTATTGGGAAATACAGATCGGTACTCGGCCAATTCTTGAGTGAAGTGTAGTGCCTCGGCCGTTCGTAACAAATCTTCTTGCAGCTGGGACGGAACGGCCGTGTGTGACCATGCGCGGGTGGCCGCTAATGCCTCATACGCTTTTCGATAGGCAATAAATGCGTTATTCACATCGCCGGTACTCTCATACAGGATGCCGCTCAGATAGCGCGCAAAGCCGTCATCCCGATAGGCGTTTTTATCCCTGGTTCGATCCGATAGGACGTTGAGCCGGTGGTCGATACGCCGGGCTTCGACCAGTGCATCTTGCCACTCACCTAAGACCGCATAGTTGAGTGCCTTCAGCACATTGATCAACACCTGTTCGTAGGGATCACCCTCGTAGGATAACGCCGTATCATTCGTCATGAACGCGAGGGTTTCTGTTCGAACCCTTCGAGTATAGAGACGATCCACTTCCTCCTCAGCTTGTTCCAATACGGCGTTGCTCTGCTGATAGTCGCCGGCGAGTTGGAGAGTCATCCCTCGATCCATGCCATAGAGCACAAGGCTTTTCTCGCCATATTCCTTTTCATTTTGCTGGACAATGGCATCGGCGGCCTTGGGGTCGTGGGCGCGAAGACTTTCTTCGATGAGGAGATACCGGTTGACCGAGGGGCCGCACCCGGTAAGCAGCATGAAGACCAGCGCGGCAAAGAGAGAGCGGGTGGAAAACACCACGCCCCACCGTACCGGAATAATGGCGGTGGGGCGTGAGGCAAGAGAGCTCAACGGAGGTGGTGGAGCCTAAAAGATCGTACGTTTCTTTTCGATGACTTTCTTAATCTTCTTCTGACCGTACCAGACCTTGGCATTGCTCTCCAAATCCACCATCTGCAGATCGACCTGGTAGAACACCGCCTTCGTCCCATCGGCCTCATCGAGGATCGTCGCAATGGTACCCTTCATCATGTAATCGGCGCCGATCTCTTTGCCCGGCGCTTTCTGCGTATCTTCTCGCGCATACATCGCTTGCTCTTTACGCTCGGTACGAAGTTCCTCGCGATCTCCCTTTCCTGCCACAAACGTAACCTTCTGGGAGTTCGTAAGCTCACGCTCAAGATCGGCCACAAACGTATTGACGTTAATGTGCTCGTGACTGTTGTTCATGATGGCGCCGACGACGACAACCGGTTGGCGATGCTTCGAGCTGGAGAAGGTGTTGAGCCACGGATACTCCAGGGCCTCTTTCATCATGGACTCCGCGACCATCCTGGAGTCGGTATCGTTCCAACGGCCGCTCAGATCCGTGACGACCCCGGAATCGACCCTGGTTATCCTGGTCTCCTGGGCACAGCCCGCCAGCGACAACACCGCCAATGCAACGAGCCCCATTCGTCCACGTTCCATCACCTTCACACGCTACCTCCCCGCAGATATATCAATTGGCGGTTACTCAGTAGGAGCCCTTACCGTGGTGCCCGTTTGTCTTCCTCTTTCTCAAGCCGCTCAAAGAGTTTATCGGCATTCTTTCTGACATATTCACGAACCTGTGCGTTGAGTTCCTTCGCCTGTTCGAGATTATTCTTCATCTCTTCAAGATTCAGCTTAGCCAACACGTAGTACGTGTTCGTCTTCTCATCCTTATAACGCTCAATGGGTCTCACGCCGCTGAGGGTCGTGGTCGTCACCGTCTTAATAGCCCGTTCGACATTCTGTTCTTCTGAGTTCTTGGTAAAGTCTCCGGCAGTCGTGGAGGCCGCATAGTCGCGCATCAGGTAGCCGGTATAGGTTTCAAAGGTTTTGGCGATTTCAGCTCTAGCGCGATTTTCAGCAGTGTCCCAGGCTAACGGCTCGTTCCGAACACCGGCCACAGCCCCGACGCCATAAAAGCCTTTACTATCTTTCTCGTTGAACGCCCCCGACCCCTGCTTCACCCACTTCGGAGGACCACCACAGGCAACAAGTCCGATCATCAGGGCAATAGCCACTCCTCCCCCGACCAGCCGCGACTTGAACCCCAATACGCTATTCATGTGGAGCCTCCTTGGTAATGATCAGAATCGTGAATCGGCAATACACCGCTGCTGATGCTAGCAATACACCTTCGAGAATTTCTACGAAATCATGCTACCATGCACCCCTAATCCAGTCAACGAAACAGACGGCCAGGTGGTGGATCAGTTTGAAAGGGGGAATACAGAGTTTCCGTTGCTGACCTCTAGTTTAAATGGAGAAACAAAACATGCTTAAACCTAATGATCCATCGTCTTGCTGCAAGGATAAGGGCGGGAAACTCACAGGCACCAATCCCGATACACACCAAAGAACTTGGGACCCTATCAAACAAAGTGGCAAGCTCTATTGTTCACTCTGTCATAAGGAATTTGATTCCAGATCATTCAACTGACCCACCACCAACGGCCGATAGTTGACTGTCTCAGTGTTTCCCTATACGAGGAGGGAGCATGGACTTATACAACACTGTGGGTGCCATCATCATTGGCTGGTTCACGTTTTGGGTGGCAGCGAACTGGTACAGAGAAAACAAAAAAAGCTGAGCGAATTGGACATGTATCGGCGGCGCGAGCTTGACCGAATGAATCAACCGGATCCACCAACCTCTGGTGACCCAACAAGGAGGATATCCATGGCAGACGTGCAAATTGATGACGGTATCATTAAGATTCTGAGTCTCGAAGTTCAAGATCCCAAAGCAGCCGCGGTTCTTGCCGAATATCCTCAAGTCCGCTGGGCGGAAATCACGCGGAAAGCCGTCAAGATTGGGTTGGGGTATCTCAAAGGAGGCGAACGCGCCTAACGGCAGGATGCTGAAGGAACCACCTTAGCATGCAAGGACCTCGGTGATCCCTACGTGAGCCTCGTCGGAAGATATTCCCGCAGGATGCTCAAAAAGCCCGTCCAGCAAGGCCGCAGCCGAAGAACAGGCCGCAGGCGTACCCTCTCGGGTACGTTGAGGACCTGTTCGAGGGGAGAACGCCGCTGGCGGGCTTTTTCAGCATCCTGCTATGGCTTCGCGGGTGCTGACTGTGCAACCGCAGCCCTGGCACGGGCATGGCTCCCTCCAAGTTCGAGATACCGCGTAAACGCCTCGACTGATTTCGGTTGATCCTTCATCTCGTCGGCGTAGAGGATACCCAGCGAAAAATAGACGTCCGTATAGTTGGGATTGACCACCAGCGCCTCCCGCATGGCATGCTCCGCTTCCGCATATTGCCCGCGCTTTTCATAAATCAATCCGAGGGTATACTGAGAGTCCGGATTCTTCGGCGCATACTGCACCGCCAGCTTTGCCACCGGCAACGCGTCGGCAAGGTTCGGCAGCACTTCCAGCAGCACGTAGCTCTTGAGCACGTAGGCGTCGCCGAACGTGGCGTCATGTTCCAACGCAACATTCAACCGCTCCAACGCTTCCTCCGGCGATTTCCCGGTTTGGAGAAGCGCGAAGGCCTGTTCATATTGCATCTTCGCAGCTTGTCGTCGCTCGGCCGGTGACTGGGGCTCTGCGCCCATGGTAAAAGCAGCCTTTCGGCCCTCCATCAATACCGTATCCCCTTCCCCTTCAAG
>JAYTTD010000051.1:0-7569 GCA_043745235.1 Nitrospira sp.
AACCAGAATCCCCGCATCTTCACGTGGACCGCGTCCGTGGAGAGCATTTTGACCAAAGTCTCCAAATGTAAAGAAGCGTTGGACTCACTACACTAGATAGACCAGACAGACCACATGAACAGGACAGGCTGGCGGGCTTTTTCAGCAGCCTGCCCCTCGGTATTTGTCTCTGATCAACAACTTGGGTACACTGGGCCCTCTTCAATGGTGAGATAGGCCAATCGCAAGGAGGATGCTATCGTGAAACAGACAAGAGGGCGGCTGGGCGTCGGTATCGCGCTCACGGCAAGTCTGCTGATGGGAGCGGGCTGCGGGGGTACTGGGAAAACATTCTTTCTGAATCTTCAGCAGAAACAGGCAGTGGCGCAATATCTGGAGCCGGAACCGGTGAGGATTGTCATCGAACCCTTTGAGGATCGGCGACTGGAGAAGAGTCGGCTCGGTCTGAGGACCCATTTGTGGGGCGGGGTGACCTACTTCAACGTGGCAGGGGAGCGGCCAGGAGACGTGATTACCCAGGCCCTCGCCGATCGTCTCAAAACGCGCGGGTGGAAGGATCGGGCCTGGACCGTGCGAGTGGCTTCCAGCGGGGCCGTGACGAATCTGAACGATGCCGATATCGTCATCAGCGGGCAGCTGCTCGATTTTTCAGCTAACGCCAAGAGCCGACTCTTCTCGACGGTGATGAACACGAGCAGCAAGGTGGTGATCACCGCAAGGAACCTTGGCGACCAGAGCTCGACGACCAGAAGTGTCGAGGGAGCCCAGCGCGATACCGTGGTCTGGTTTCACGAAGACGATGTGCAGCAGTTACTGGCGGCGACCCTGAAGGACGGCATTGATCGGTACCTCGAGGATACGACGATCGCGCAGAAGGCTCTGCGACCGGCACGCTGATGGGCCGGGGGAAGCGATGACCCACCGTGCGTGAACGTCGTTGGGAAACGACGACCCCACTGACATTCGGTCAGGTGCTCGTCGTGGGCGAACGTCTGGCTGCGTTAGGATTGAAGCCTGCGGTGCCTGCGAGAGATGTCATCTGTTACGTCGAAGAGTGGACGGTCGAGGCTCCTGAAGATTTCGACCAGCTGGATGCGTGGTCCACGGAAGATGTGACTCTGATTCACGTCCGAGAGGGTTGGCGCGGCGACTTCTTTCTCCTGGCAGGCGCCTACCACACGGTGTATCAGCGCTATCAGGATGTGGGCACCTACTGCTCGATCAGTCATCCCTGGCGCATTCGCGATTCGCTACGGCTGCACGATCCTCGCAGTATGCTCTGGCTGGGATTTCGCCACGCCCATTCGTTTATCCGCGTCCGGCTCCAAACGAACGATGTCATTACCCCAGGCGAGACGCGCGGCGATGCCGAGCGGGCGCAGTGGCTGGAGGAACGACGCACGGCGTTTCTCGAAGCGATCACGCTGTTGGAGCTTCCCGTCGAGACATTAGTTGAGAAGCAGCAGTTGGTGTTGCGTCCTGTCGATCCCTCCGTACCCTTCTTCTGCTCCTGGCCCGACGCCTTTGGACCTTGTCAGTTTGAATACAATACGGCAGACGCCTATGAGTTCCTGGTGCCGGCCAGTAAATTGGCTGCGACCTCTGCACCGGAACCAGCCAGCGTCCGGGCCTATCTGACGGGCTTCTCAGAGGACGCGCTCGTCGACTTTCATGCGATTGAACCCACTATCCGCTCTGTCTATCGCTGCTCGGTGCATTGTCCGCTCGACGACTTGCCGGAGATTCGATCCACCATCGAACCCGACGGCCGCCTCTACAGCACCCTCTGTGAGTTCCAAACGCGGGAACTGCTTCCAGATGGAGAGGATGCCTCCGCCATTATCGGGATTGTCGGGAATGAGACGGGATTTCAGATTGAGGCTCGTCTGAACCGAGCTCCGCTGAACGAAGATCTGATGGCTCCCTGGCTGGAGCGAGTGATCGGGCATCCTATGGCGTATGCGCCATTGCCCCCCTTCATTTGAGGACGTGTGAACAGTGACACGTTGCGTCGGCTCGATTTGCCATTTCCGTTGATCAATCCCTTCTGATTGCGCAGAGTGGGAGCATGAGCCCCCTGTCCAGAGTGCAATCGGTTCTCGCAAAGCCCTTCATGCCACCGGTGTTCTTTTTTTCTGGTGTGGGCTACGACACCTTCACGCTGACCCGTATCGATCGGCTGCAAGACAACCTCGTGCTGCTGATCTATCTGCTGCTCTTGGGCGTGCTGATTGTGCTGATCGGGCGATTGGGCATTGAATCGGCGCCGGATCGGGAACAGTTGGCCACACTTTCGCCCTTCGCGCGTTGGGTGCTGCGCGTGAGGCCCTACTATCCGATGGCCGTGCAATTTCTCTTAGGCGGCCTCTTCAGCGCCTACGCCGTGTTCTATTCCCGTAGCGCCACACTCACCAGCACGGGAATATTTTTCGCCCTGTTGGTCGTGCTGCTGGTCGGCAACGAATTTCTGCGCGATCGGCTCTCCAGCCTGCGTCTGTTGGTGAGTCTCTATGCGGTGGTGTGTTTCGCCTTTTTCACATTCTTTCTGCCCGTGATGACGGGCTACATGAACTCGGTCATCTTCTTGATCGGAGCCGGGCTGAGCGCAGTTGTGACCTTTCGTGTGGTTCAGCTGATCTGTCATAACAATCCGGACCGCTCACAGCGCGAAGCAATTGGAGTAACAGTTCCTGCCTTCGTCCTCATCGGTCTCCTCGTCGGGTTTTATTTCCTGAACTGGATTCCACCCGTCCCGCTCGCGTTGAAGTTCGGCGGGATCTATCATGAGGTGAAGAAGACCGGAGACCAGTTCGAACTCACGTTTGAAAAACAGTGGTACCAAGTCTGGAAACGGTCGGACGATACCTTCCCGGCCAACGAGCCCATCTACTGCTTCACCGCGGTCTTTGCCCCGGTGGATCTGAGTACCACGGTCTACCATCACTGGCACTTCCGCACGAACGACAGCAAGCCATTCACCCACGCCGACAGGATCCCCCTCAAGATTTCTGGCGGTCGCGAAGGCGGCTATCGAGCCTACACATTCAAGCAGCGCCTCGATCCAGGCGACTGGCGCGTGGATGTCGAAACTGAAGACGGGCGTATCATCGGACGAGTTTCGGTACGTGTGGAAGCGCGGGGCGACGTTCAGCCATCGCTCAGGACCGTCTTGTACTGATGAAGCAGATTCGTGGGCTTAAACTGCTTGATGAACGAGAAGGAGCGGGGGCGTCTGCGGAAAAAAGCGACCGTGTCGTCTACAACACCAGAATGTTCCTGAACCAGGGCGACGAGGTGCCGCTCAATGATATCCAGGCAAAGCAGCTCCCCAAAGAAATGATGCGAGTCGAGGCAGGAGCCACATTCATCGATCACACCATTGTGTTAGGCCGGCGCCAAGCAATCGCCGGAGTCGAACATGCGTTGATGGGCATGAGAGTCGGCGGCTATCAGAAAGTCCGCGTGAGTCCGCACCTGGCCTATCGAGACAAAGGCGTTCCAGGTCTGATACCTTCGGATGCAGTATTGATTTGTGAGATCTGGTTACGAGACATAGCAGCAGAATGAAAAGTTCGCGAGCTTTTTAGGGTTGCCAGGAAAAATGTCTTACCTTGAGCCCAAAGGCGTGATCGTCGATGCCAGTCGAGCAAACGATATTTCTTGGGTTTGCGTCCGCTTCGATAGAATGGATTCCGGGCCAGTGGCTCCTGCCGGTCTATATGTAGACCCTAAGATAGGGCAAGAGAGGTTTCAGCTTCATAAGCTGGCACGAAAAGACGGGATGTTGTTCTACTTTGAGACGTACAACTCCACACACCCGCTTCCGATACCTGATGAAGTCTACTTCTATCGCGGCTGGTGGTTGCAGGAAGCCATGGAAGGAGCGTTGGACTCAACGGCAATCTGGGAAAAAGAAGTGTATCCAGTGAATGAAGGTCACGAACACTGTCTATTCACGTGGGAAACAATTTCTGCGTATTCTGAGAATAGTGAGGGATATCGCTCAAAGCATGGGTGGATTACCGTTGACGCTTACAACAAGTTTATCCGGGATGATATCTACCGTCTTCGAGAATAACCGGATGCCGATGTGTAATAAGCGAAGGCCCCCTGATTAAGGATACAGCTAGGTTATGAAACATTTGCCCACCTGCCCCTCCGGTCCCAACTGCGTCTCAACCCAAGCCCATGATGAGAGCCATGCCATCGCGCCATCGGAAGCAGGTTGGAAGGCAGCATGAGACAATTGCAGCCAACTCGTGTAGAATTTCGTTGTCGCGGAATGGAGGGCAGTCATGAGTGAAATAGAACAGCTTGAACAAACGGTCTCGCATCTTTCCCCAAAGGACTTGGCCCAGTTTCGGGCGTGGTTTCTTGAGTTCGACGCACGTGTGTGGGACCAGCAGATCGAGGCAGACCTCAAGGCAGGAAAGCTGGATACGCTGATTGCGGAGGCGCGTGCTGAGTTTGAACAGGGGGAAGCTCGACCTCTGTGAAGCATTCCGCCTCCTCACGGTTTTGGACTGCGTATCAAGCCCTTCCCGAAGACATTCGTTCGCTGGCCGACAAAAACTTTCAACTTCTGAAATCCAATCCGCGCCATCCCTCTCTTCATCTCAAGCGCATCGGAGAATTGTGGTCGGCGCGAGTCGGACATCACTATCGTGCGCTCGGCTTGGATGCTCCTGGCGGGATCCATTGGATTTGGATTGGAACCCACGCTGACTATGACAAGATGATCGCGTCATGACTCCCAATGAGACTGCCAATAGACTTCGCCCTTGTCCAAGCAGCCCAAACTGTGTTTCGACTCAAGCCCAGGATGAGGGCCATGCGATTGTGCCCATTCGCTATCGCAAGTCACGGGCAGAGGCGAAGGAGGCGTTGAAGGAAGTCATTCGTTCCTTGCCACGCATCAAGCTTATCGAGGAAGACGAGTCCTACCTGCGTTACGAATTCACCAGTCTCTTGCTGCGCTTTGTCGACGACGTCGAGTTTCTCTTCGACGATGAAACCAAGACCATCCACTTCCGCTCCGCCTCCCGTACCGGCTACGGCGATCTGGGCGTCAATCGTATGCGTATGGAGCAGGTGCGCGTTCTGGTAGGTGGAAAGCTTTAGCTCCATTCGGCAATTTTCTTTGGAGTTGTGTGCTCGCCTGTTATGATTTCGAGCACAGGAGGGCGGAGCCGATGGGGTTCAAGCGAAAAGGATCACGCGTTGAAGTTAGCCGGGCCGGCCGTCTACAACGGGGGTCGCTCTCAGCGCCGTGCAAGATTCTGGATGTTAGTGAGACTGGTGTCCGGATTGAGAGCCGCCTGTTGGTGAAGAGCGGCGATGTGCTTCAACTTGTGATTGAGCTTGAGCAGGGAGGAACGTTGACTTGTGGTTTACAGGTTGTCCACGTGCGTTCCCCTAAGTTCGGCACGAAGATCACGTCGATTAGCCCGGAGGACAAAGAGCGACTGGCCCATATTATTGACGATCACGTGCAGACCAGTTTTTCACGCCACTAAGCGTTCTTGGTCATTTGGTTTGTCTGGTTTTTTAGTTGAACGAAACTGACCAGATGAACCAGATCAACAAAACAAACCAGATCAACTAGACAGACCGGGTTAATGCGCAGGGCTGGGTGGTTTTGGGCCGAGTCTGGTTGTGTGCTGGAAGACGCACTTTGGGCAGGTGTAATGGACGAATTGCTTGCCACCGACGAGACGCTTCTTCATCGGCAGCCGGCACCAGGTGCAGAGGCGATCGGGAAGATCGGCGGCGGGCGGAGTCGGGTTCGGTTCTGATGGAATGACAGTGGCCATGGGCGGCATTCTCTCCGACCGTCGAGAACCTTGTCAATCGATCGAAGGGCTCCTGAACGCACTGGTGTGAAAAAAAGTTTCTCCATCCTCCCTGATGTGAAAAGTTTCGTGGTATAGTCCGAAATAATAGGTCACGGTCACAGTTTTTCACCCTCTTAACAGAAAGGTGTGTAACCTGTATGAATAGTTCAACTGATTCCGAGTCCGCGATCTTTCCAACCGAGTCCCCAGTAGCTACTTCCTTTGCTCCACAAGAGATGGTGGGTGAGGGGAAGGCGTGGGGACTCTGTACCGCCGTTGACCTCCAAGATTGTCATCCCGACTTGATCCGCAATGCCGACCATATCCGTCGCTACGTTGTTGAGCTGTGCGAACTCATCGACATGAAGCGTTTTGGCGAGTGCCAGGTCGTTGACTTCGGCTCAGGCCGCGTTGCCGGCTACTCCATGGTGCAGCTGATCTCGACTTCATTGATCAGCGGCCATTTCGCGAACGATACGAACAATGCCTACCTCGACATTTTCAGCTGCAAGGGCTATGACCCTGCCGCCGTTGAGGCGTTCTCCAAAGACTTTTTCGGCGCGAGTCGCAGTACCGCGACGGTTACGCTCCGTTACTAGGAAGACATCGGGGGCCTCGGCAACGCGGCTCCCGGTATCGATCCGAAAGGTGCTTGCCTTCCCACGAGCTATGAACCCCACCACGGTCAAAGAGTTTTTTCAGCTTCTTCCAGGTCGGCTCGATTCAGATGCTGCCGATGGTCTTGATGCGGTCTACCAATTCGATCTGAGCGGCGCGCAGGGCGGGCAGTACATTCTTACGATCCGGGAAGGCGCCTGTCAGGTTGCAGAGGGGATGCATGCGGCCCCTCACGTCGTGCTCTCGATGGCGGGGGAGGATTGCATCAAGGTTCTGAAGGGCCAGTTGAGTGGAGTCGCTGTAGCCATGTCAGGTCGGCTCAAGGTCAGCGGGGACATTGGCTTGGCGATGCAACTGAAGGCGCTTTTTCCGACTCTCGGGTAACATCTCCGCAGCATGGTCGAGCGAGACTGGCGGGACGAGCGAGACTAGTCAAACAGGGTGGGAGCCAATCGGTTCACGTCGTGCTTTTCTCGCAAGTCTCGCCCTTCACGCGCCGCGGCTCTATCGACCAGCCGGTGCCTGTCCCGGTTCTGCCGGTATCCAGTCGGCGTTCTCCGGGGTTCTGTCTGCATGACGGGGGAACCGTTCTTCTAAGATGACATAGACCGTGGGTACGAGAAAGAGGGTGAGGATCGTTGAGACACTGAGTCCTCCGACGACCGCGCGCGCCAACGGGGCGTTCGTTTCACCGCCGATTCCCCAGCCGATAGCCATGGGGATTAGTCCAAGGACGGTGGCGAGGGAGGTCATCAGAATGGGCCGGAGTCGCGTCCGTGCAGCAGTGACCGCCGCGTCATGTAACTCCCGTCCTCGCCGCCGCAGCACGTTCGTATAATCGACCAGCAGGACACCGTTTGAGACCACGATACCCAGCATCATGATGATGCCCATCATCGACGTGGTGGAAAGGGTAGTATCGGTCAGGAAGAGGATCAGGATCACGCCCGGGAAGCCCATCGGGACCGAAAACATAATGACGAAGGGATCGATCAGCGATTTGAACTGAGCGGCCATCACCATGTACACGAGGGCGAGTGCCAGGGCCGTTGCAAACAGCAGGCCCTCAAACGTTTCTCTCTGTTGTTGGATCTGGCCGGCCAACCGGATGCTGAAG
>JAYTTD010000052.1:0-7402 GCA_043745235.1 Nitrospira sp.
AGATCGTCACGCTTGGTCGTGGAATATACCTGAATTCAGAGGGGAGAGTAGAGGGAGAAGAAGAGAAACGAAGCGGCGTCGCGAAGGGCTATGAGACCATGGCCGCCGCAGGATTTATTCCCCTCTCTGTAGACAATTGTCCACGGGCGAAGTTGTACCCTGTTTTGCTGCCACAGGAGGCAGAACCTGCAGTGCCTATTAGTAAAGGGCTGGGGGAAAGTGACCGCCTTATGACTCTCAGTGCGGGCAGCGAAGGTGATCCGGTGCAAATTACGGAATACAGCTTTGGTGATGCGGACCGTGGCACATATAGGATGGAGCTGCCCAAAGATAAGATACGGGTGCTAGACGCGACATGGGTCAAGTCGGCAGCCTATGTTGTTCGTAGCGGTGTCAAAGGAGACCGTCTGTTTTTCTCGCGCGTCGTTCTTGATAAGGATGACGCAAAAAAGTTCAAGGAAGAAGAGGGCGACAATGCCCCTGATAACGTACGCATCGAGTTTCGCTATTTCGTAGCATCTGAGACCAATGAGAACAAGTGGGTGGAGCAGGGGTATTCCTCTTGTAAAATAGACCTCAATGAGCAACACGAAGTTAAGCCGAAGGACTCCCGCATGTATGCGTTGCTCTGGCGCTTTGCGTTCGAAGGCCCAGGAGATCTGAAAGAGAAGGAGTCTCTGTTCAAGGTGCTGCATAAGCGAGAAATGGTACGTCAATGGATGCAAAGCCAAGTAATTCCCGGGTATATCTTCGATGGCAAGAAACCTGAGGGTGACCGCCCGATTGATGTCGTAGTCGTATTTCACGACTCACCGGAATCCTCGCTTCTTTTGCAGGGAATGCGCGCTGGTACCGGGGAACTCGACTATCTCAAGGTTAGAATGCCTTCTGAAGAATTTTCGTTTGCCAGCTGTTCTCGCAGTACTAGTAAACAATCATGACGAGGTCTCCAAACCTCAACTCAAGAATGCCCCTCCTTTGTGCTTTCATCCCATTGCTGACCACACTATTTGCTGTGCAAGCATTGGGTAGCGAGTTTGTGGAACCATGGAAAGATCCCTCTATAGCATTGGTCATAGATCCGTTTTATGCAAATGAGATCAACTGGAACGAAATGGAGGGCGAAGCCCGTCTAGTGGGCATTATTCATAAGGCCACCATCGGGGCGACTGCGCTCGATCCGAAGTACAACGAACGGAGGGCCGAAGCGAAGAGACGCGGCTATCTCTGGGGTTCCTATCATTGGGGGGTACCTGGAAATCCAGAGCAACAGGCAGACTTCTACATTGATACCGTGAAACCTGCGGACGACGAGGTCATTGCTTTGGATTTGGAGGGTGTGACGTCGAAAAAATTCATGAGTATTGGTGAGGCTGTGAAGTTTATAGCCCGTATCAAAGAACGTACTGGGCGATATCCAGTCGTTTATGCGAACTATAAGACTGCGGCCGTTATATCCACTTCTCCGTGGAGAGTGGTGTTCGCCAATACACCCCTGTGGTACGCGAGGTTCCGGGTAAATTTAAAAGACTTTCCGCTGGGGCCGTGGACCACGTATACACTCTGGCAATTCTCGAGTGAGATCCTGGTCCAATACCGAGTGCCAGGTACACGCTTTGATATGGATGTCAATGTGTTTAATGGCTCAGTCGAAAAACTTCGAGAGGTTTGGCCGTTTACGCGAAGGGTGATTGAAAGAGAGAATAAAAGGTAAGGGGCGGTAAGGGGTCGTCTATCTCGAAGGCTCCGGTCAAGTAGGCAAAGGACACCGTCCGTCCTCCGCATTGCAACTGAGTCGGAATGTGCAGGCCACGCTCCCTTTACCAGGAAAAACAAATGGGCCGTGCGTCTTTTCTCCTGCGCTGTTTCGCACTCAGTTCTTGGGCGAGGAGGGGGGGCTGAGTCGGATGACATGGCTGATACTCAGCCCGTTTCGTTCTTCCCGCGTGGAGGCGCTTCCCCAAAACTGCCTATCGCGGTATTCTGCCGTCGCCGTTCCGGGGGTGATGGCTTCTTGAGTATGTTCTCCGTGATGGGGTGATGAGCTTCGGTGGAATCAAGAGCGGATCGCTTCTAGGCCGCATGCCTGGTTTGGGACATTTTCTCAGGCTCGTCCCAACACCCTGTTAGAAAACAAAATGATATAGGTGAATGGAAACGTATCGCCTGGAGTATGTGCTCTTGATGTCTGTGAATTGGGTCTTTCGAAACATGCGCAGGCTCATCGGGATCGTGGCAGGATTTCTGCTCACACTTTCGATGCCTGTGCTTGTGTCTGCCGCCTTGGTCGAGGTCGTCGCGGGGAAGGATATGTCATTCTGCGAGAAGGTGGTGAAGTTTTTCGGAGTGCGACTGGTCCCTAATGCCGACCTGCTTAAGACTGTGGAATGGAAGGCTGTGGAGTTGAAAGGGCAAGGGCCAAAGACGAGGCACTGTTCGAGTCTCGATAAGGCGATATTTGATTTGAATAACGATGGGCACCTGGATTTGGTGATCAAGACGACGTTCTGTATGAAGGGGAGTCCGAGCGACAGTTTCTATATGTTTCCTGCCGATAGTGCTGTTCTTGAGCAGGCCAATTGGCAGGACCTATCGCCTCTGCTGGCGACGTCGGATAAGTTCGAGAAGACCGGCGGGACCTATCCTTTGACACAACTCCCTACAGAGGAGAAAGGTGTGAGCCGGACGCCATTGTCTGGCGTCTTTACCGTCCAGCCCTTCATGCTGGATGGGAGCGCATATGTCAGTTTGGCGGATGGTCGTGCTGAGTGGATGGTGATCGCAAAATATCTACGTGGCGAGCGGTTTGAAGACCAGTGTTATCTGCAAAAGGCAAGTAGGTGAATTATTCTTCAGGATGCTCAAAAAGGTCCTTCGGCAAGGCCGCAGCGAGTGAAGGGCCGAGGCGTACCCTCTGGGGTACGTTGAGGGTCTGAACGATGCGAGAACGAAGCGGGAGGCCTTTTTCAGCATACTGATTACTCCACTCGATATCCCTTGGCAGCCAGACAGGTATCCCTCATCGCGTTGATGCTCGATATTCCATGCAGTGCGCGCGCGTGGTCGCTGGGACTTTGGGGACCTGAGCTGAACGGAAAGGGCGTGCTCTGGTTGTAGAAGGAGTTTCCGTTGGCGAGTCTCGCCTTGTACTCACACTCCATATAATCCCGCTCCGCATCTCGCTGACTGAGTCCTTGCGGATTGCCTCCACGCTCATAGGGACTGGACGCGCATCCGGCGACTGTGAGCAGGACTGTTCCCAAAAGAGCGTGTCGCACTGTCAGTGTGTTCATCATGATATGACTTACCATCGGATATGGTCATCGTCAAGCCGACTTAGCAGGATGCTGAAAAAGTCCGCCAGCTTTTTCCTCGCGTCGTTCAGAGGCTCAACGTACGCGAAGAGTACGATTCGCCTCTTCGCTCGCTGCGGCCTCGCTTGGGATAAGGCGCGTCTTGGCGCGCTGGGGTTGGGCGGGTGGGAAGGCAGGCCATTTTGAGCATCCTGCTAGCGGAGAGCTATGGCATCGGCGCAGTGGTTCCCACTGACAATGGCGCTTTCGAGGTTGGGCGGCCATCCTGTATCGGTCCAACTACCAGCCAACAGCAAGTTGGTAATTGGACTGGGTTGGATGGGTCGATGTAATTTTGTCCCAGGCCTGAGTGAGAGGATGGCGTTGGGAATCGTTCGACGGCTGGTCGATAAGATTTTGCTTCCAGGCATGAGGAGCCTTAACGATCTGAGCAGATCGGGGATTGCGATATCGAGTGTTGAGTCCGGTTGAGCCTGCGAGAACTGATTGTCGGTTGTGACGAGAGAGAAGTGTGTGCGATCAGGCGTTGCCGCTGTGGCGAATACCGAGTGAAATGATGTGTCGTTCAAGAGGACGAGGCGAGGGGTGGCACAGGGTTGCTCAGCATGCACGTGGAAGATGGTGCTGTCGACGGATCGCAATTCCGTGAGTTGTTGAAAATAGGCATAGCGGGTCAGCCATCGCTCCGGCAATAAGGGTGTGAGCTGTTGAGGGGGCAGGGCTGCCACATACCAATCGGCTTGGAGCAGAGAACCATCCCGCAGGAGAACGCCTGAAACGTGTTCTCGCTCATATCGGAGTTGCGTGGCCTCCGTATTGCGCAAGATAGTCGCGCCGGCCTGGGTCAGCGCGTCGGTGATCGGTTGTACGAAGCAGGCCTGGAGTGAGTCCTGCACAACCGAGATGCGGGTATCTGAACGAGTTCTCAGGAAGAATGGCCGCATCGATGTGGCGAAGGCCTCGGCGGACATCGTAGAGAGATCATTGCCGGTCAGCCATCGTGCGAGAGGATTCCAGACGACGCGGCGTGTCTGCGCGCTCTGTCCGATTGACGTAAGCCATTCGTCGGCGGTGCGTTGCTCCAGATCGGCAGGCAGCTCCGCATCGCCTTCCCACAGCTGTTCCACCCATGATGCCAGTCGCCATCGTTCTTTCCAGGGGAGACCGGAAAATTTCAGGAGGTTCACCCACGAATGAAGAGGAGCGGGGAAGTTGGTGCGCGGGTAATGAACGAGGGAGTCGTCATGGAGATGAAATTCCAGTGGGATCTCCACCCCTGATGACTGCTGTAGGGTGGGATGCAGTATATGCAGCAAGGCCTGTGTCGCGCGATGGCAGCCTAGGATGGTGAAGGGTCCAGAGGCGTCGCCAAGGTCTTCGCTTGTGCTGGGGGCTCCAAGTAGGGGGCGACGATCGAGGATCGTCACTCGATAGCCTTGACGGGTGAGGCGGTAGGCGGCGGTCAGACCGGCTGGGCCTCCACCGAGAATCACGACGGACTGAGCGGTGGCGGGTATCACGAGGATCGGGAGCGGAGCCAGACTCCGACGGCCACGGCCAGGCGATGACTCGTTGCGAGTCTGGCCCGAGTGCCGAATATCTGATGTTTCGGTGCTTCGATTTTTTTCAGAATACGGACATATACGGCGCGCATGATTTCAGAGACAGTCAGCGCCCGCTGGTCTTGTGCCGGCAGGGCCTCGAACGCCGCTTGTGCCTTGGCGTAGTACTCATGGGCCCTCGCGGTTTCGAAGTGGAGCAAAGTGCGGAGCTCCGCACTTTCTTGACGTTGAAGGATTGCCTGATCGGTACAGCCGAACTTTTCGAGATCGTCTTGCGGGAGATAGATGCGACCTTGGGCCGCGTCTGTCCCGATGTCCCGTAGAATGTTCGTGAGTTGGAATGCCATCCCGAGACCAACCGCATAGTCTTGTGCTCTGGCCGATGTCGGCCCGAAGATATGGAGGCAGATCAATCCCACGACCGATGCAACACGATAACAGTAGAGCGAGAGTTCTTGAAATGAGGCGTACCGTGAGGCCACGAGATCCATTTCGACGCCTTTAATCAGTTCCTCAAAATAGGCCTGTGGGATAGACAGCTGCTTGATATGGTGAGCCAGACTGATGGTGACCGGAAAGGTCGGTGTGCCACGGTAGGCCGCTTCAAGCTCGGTCCGCCATCGTCGCAGTTCATCCTGAGGGTTGCTTCCCGCTGGGGATTCATCGACCGCATTGTCGACTTCCTTACAGAAGGCATAGACCGTGTACATCGCTGCGCGCCGTTTTCTCGGGAGAAAGAGAAATGAATAATAGAAATTGCTCCCGCTCTTCTTGGTAAGAGCCGTGCAGTAGGCTTGTGCGTCAGTGACAGAGAGTGCAGTCATGGGTGTCAGTAAATCGGAAGTGGTCCCAGGCGGCGAGCCATGGATTCGTCAATGTGATCATGGTCTGATGGATGCAGGAGGGTCGCCAAGAGTTCGATGCCGTCAATCAATCGCGGGCCTGGCCGGCTGAAATAGGAGGAGGCGTCGACCAGGAACGTGTGCTGTACCAGGTCAGGGGAGAGGCGCCATTGACCCGGTTGCTGCATCATCTGGCACAACTCTGTGTACGTCCGTTCAACGGAAAAACCGCAGGGCATCACGATGAGAACCTCTGGAGCCGCGGTCAGAACCTCATCCCACGTCACCACTCGCGAGGGGCTACCAGGCTGCGCGAGGACATCCTGGCCGCCGGCGAGCTGGACCATTTCAGGAACCCAGTGCCCTGCGATGTAGAGTGGCGAGAGCCATTCGATACAGACCACGCGGGGGCGATGCGTGATGCCCTGGATGCGAGTGTGCACCGTATCGAGTCGGTCACGCAATTGTGCGGCGAGACGGTGCCCTTCCGTAGACCGATTGGCCGCGTCGCCGATCCGAACGACATCATCGATTACATCCTGGACCGTACCGGGGTTCAACGTGAGGATGGTCGGCTGCCGAGGCATGGAGCTAATGGCGTCGTGCAATTGGTCTGGCGTGACGGCGCAGACATGACAGAGGTCTTGGGACACAATCAGATCTGGTTGCGCCTGCCGCAATAGATGGTCTTTCAGTCGATAGAGCCGTTGTCCTGACGCCACAAGTTGACTCACTTGTCTGTCGATGTCGGCGCTGGCTAGCCCATGAGGAGTCACCATCGGTTCAACCATGACGGGCACACTTCTGACGGATGGCGGGTAGTCGCACTCGTGACTGATTCCGACCAGCGCATCGCTCAGGCCGAGCAAGGCAATCGCTTCTGTCGCACTGGGAAGGAGAGAACAGATTTTCATACGCCTCGTTTCTTATGCAGCTGGCCACAAACGTTTGCGGAGTTCGCTGAGGCGAATTTCTGAAAGGTTCGAGGCCACCGCATGGGCTTCATGCAGATCTTGGATTGTGTGTGTGTTCGCCACGGCAAGGACTTTCATTCCGGCGGTTTTCGCGCTGCGGATACCCGGGAGTGAGTCCTCAACCACCAGGCAGGATTCGGCGGTGATGACCTGCTCCTGGCGTTGTCGATTCAACGCGGTGAGGGCGTGGAGAAACGGTTGCGGATCGGGCTTTCCTCTGGTCACGTCTTCTGCGCTAGTGATGTGAAGAAATTCTTTTCGGAGCCCCGCTTGTTCAAGAATCGCCTCGATTTCATGGCGGAGGGCGCCGGACGCGATAGCCAAGGGGTAGGTGGCGGTGGCCTCACGCACGAACTCGCGTACCCCGGGGAAAATCACCAGATGATTCTTCACTGACTCTAAATACGCATGAGCTTTTCGTTGCATGAGCTTTACAAGGGTGGAGGGATCAGTAGGACGTTGGTGCGCGGTGAGTACCGTGATAAAGCAGCCTCGATCGTCGTATCCTAGGTAGTTGGCATAGTAGTCGGATTCAGTCAGGTTGATGCCGATTTCAGCCAGCGTCTGTCGAAACCCGGCGAAATGGAGTGGCTCAGTGTCTGCGATCACACCATCAAAATCAAAGATCACTGCTGTGAGTGTGGTCATAGAATCGTCTCGAGGCTGTGGGTTTGGTTACGGGATATAACCGGGCGGATTATAGCACAGGG
>JAYTTD010000053.1:0-7386 GCA_043745235.1 Nitrospira sp.
CTCCTGCTCCCGAAGCACCGAAATCTCCTGACTCTGTCGCGCACGGGTCTGAGCCGACTCATCGCTCGACTGCTTGATGCGCAGCTGAAGATTCTTCTCTGCCTGTTTAAGATCAGCTTGTTGGGCAATACAGCCGGTCGACAACAGGGCCCAGATCAGACAGAACGTCGCCCAGATTCCCTTTGTATCCGAATGGTTCCACATTGTTCCACCCACTATAAATAGAGGAATCTCCCGCTCTCTCCTCGCGGACAATGGCGTCATAACCGTCGCGACAAAGTGCACGTCGCCTACTTCCCAGTCTTCAACGCAAGATGTCCTCGCCGATTCTGCTGATAGCATGACTCCGCATGTTCATTGCAGGACGGCCGCTCTTTCCCATACGACACCACGGACAGACGATTGGCACCGACACCGAGTTCGACGAGATAGTTCCGCGTGGCTTTCGCCCGCTTCTCACCGAGCACGAGGTTATAAGCGGAGGTCCCGCGCTCGTCACAATGCCCCTCGACCTTGACCAGCGCGCTTGGATTGGACTTCATCCACTCGGCATCGCGACTTAACGCTTGACGCCCTTCCTCGGAAATTGTCCAGCTATCGTAGGCGAACAACACATCCCGCAAGCCCGCAGCGAATGAGGCAGCCTGCTCGGCACGAACTTCTTCCATTTGTCTTTCAGCACTGCTCGAGGGGTCCACCTTGGCCAGCAGCGTGCCACTCCCCAGACGCTCTTCTGAAGGGTTCTTGTCGAGGCCCCGAAGGCCTCCGCCACTAGACTGAACGCTGGTGTCCGGGTAACTGCCGACACCGCCCCCCTTCGTCGTCCCTTGACTGGACTGGGAGTCGCCGCCAGATTGCACAGATTTCTTGGCGCAGCCAGGCATCCCAATCAATGCTAGGCTCGCCACCAGTGCCAAGCCATAAATGCAGCGTGTCTTGCTCATACCTCGTTCTCCTTCTTCCTAGGTTAGTGATCTCGATCATTTGCCTTCATTCAGCCGATACAATCGCCATGCCATGCTCACGATGCCGGAGACCAGGAAGGCGCGCTATTGTGTGTCCCCTGGAAGGTAAGCCGTTCTAAGCCCTTACCATCAGCATCGATCATATAGATGTGACTCTTTCCATCAGACGTCGAACTGAACGCCAGATGCCGGCCATCCGGAGACCAGGAAGGTGAATCATCGACGCCCGGTCCTGTCGTCAATTGCATGCGCTTCTGGCCGTCCGGTGAAATGACACAGAGCTTATACTCTTTTTGCGTCCGACACACATAGGCAATCCAATTCCCGCGCGGCGACCACGCTGGCGCCGCATTGTAATCGCCGTCAAACGTCAGGCGGCGCACATTTGACCCGTCTGAACCCATCAGGAACAGCTGCGGCCCGCCGCCCCGATCCGAGACAAACACCAGCTCTCTCCCGTTCGGAGACCAGGAGGGAGACAAGTCGCCGGATGGATTCACCGTCAGGCGTTGGATGACTTTTGTCCTTGTATCCAACCGATAGAGTTCGGAATTGCCTTCGTGACTGGAAGCAAACGCTAGGAAGTTTCCATCGGGGGACAGTGCCGGAGTGATGTTCAAGCCCCCCAGAGAAATGAGGGTCCATCGTTTGCCCGTCGCCAACTCAATCATATCGATATCCTGCGTATTGCGATTGCGATAGGCGGTGAAGACGAGGAACCGGCGATCCGGAGACCATTGCGGCATGAGGTTCAGGAACCCGTCGGCAGTAAGTTGGCGTGTGTCATAGCCGTCATAGTCCATCACGAACAACTCACGGGCGGTCCCCTGTTGGGCCACATACGCGATCTTCGTCCGCGCGATACCCGGTTCGCCCGTGTATCGAAACACCAGTTCGTCGGCAAAGCGGTGCGCCATCAGCCGCACAACCGAGGGCGATCCCGCGTAACGTTTCCCCCCCACGACTTCATCGCTTCCGCTGTCATAGACAAAGCCTTCCATATTCACATCGGCGTCTTTCTCCGCCTCTTTCATGGCTGCTTTTCCCCAGACCAAGACCGAGACACCCTTCTCAGCCGCCTGCTTGAATACAGCCTTCGAACTGGTCCCTATCCCATTGCCAATATCGGATGTGTGAATCCCAAGACTGGGCAAATCCACCAGATCGAAGACCAAGGAGCGCTTGACATCTTTTTTGAGGACTTCTTCGATTCGCCCCCCCAACCAGTCGGGCCCGCCCGCATTGTGAATCCCCACGACACCCAGGGAAATTTTCTGGAAGTCGGGGCGGGTGGCCTCGAGAAACACATCCGCCGCCCCAGATTCAAGAATGCCGACAATCCCCAGCAGCAGCACTCCCCCGAACCAGGCACTGATCAATTTCACCTGTGTCATCCGATCGCCTCTCCGACTCGAAATACCATTTCGACATCTTTATAACTGTCTGCCATTTCGGCAGGAAAGGCAGGCAGGACTCCAGGTCCACGCACGGCACGCTCCCCTGCCGCATCGACATAGAAATCGCCTGATGATTGCTTAACCAACACACTCTTAATCATTCCATCTCTCTGAAGCCGAAACTCGACGATGACCGTGTAGGTCTGTCCAGGCGTACCGACCGGGGGAGGAGCCCAGTGTTTACTAATAGCCGACTGCACGAGAGCCCAGTAAGGACTGGATCCATCTGCACCGAATACCTTCAGCTTCGTATTGAGCGTCTTTACCGCCGGAGCTTTTGCTTCTTGCTGGGGCATCGGCTTGACTGACGCCTCGCTCGGGTTTACCTCTTTCGGGATGTCCAGCTTGGCTGCAGGCTTAAACTGCTTGATCTTTTTCAGCTCTTCCTCTAACTCACGATTCGAATCATCGCTTACCGTGGGCCGCTGGGGAGTCTTCGCAACCGGATCTTGCGCCACATCCGGGACACGTGGAATATCGAACGGCTTCACCGCTTGTTGAGGCTGAGCCACCGTTTTTGTTGCAGGGCTCAAATCTCCGAACTTCGGCGCGTCCGGCGGAAGCTGAAAATCCCGCAGCATGTCCCTTCTTTTCTCTCCTATTGGAGGCGCAGGAGAAGGGACTGCGCTTGGGGTCACCACCTTGACTAATGCCGCGGGTGCCGACTTCAAATCTGAAAATCTTGTTGATTCCATCGGTTTCGCTAGATCGGCTTGCCTCGCAGGCGTCGGCAGACTGACCAACGACACTTCCACGGACGTCAACGGACGTTCAGCCTGTTGCGGGAGCCGAAGCCCCGCCGCCACAAGCACGATGACCACATGGAGAGCGAGCGACAACACCAGTGCTCGCTTGAGTCGAGAGGACAGCCTAGACTGATCCTCCTGATCGAACCACAGATTTGACTGGACCGACGCCTGGGACGCCATCACAACCAGCCCCCGCACACGCGTTGCGTCAATTTTTCCGAGGTGGGAGACGCGGAATCTGTGGCGCCCCCACATGCTCGGGCCCGATCGGCTCCGTGACCATTCCAATCTTTTCGATCCCGGCTTTCTTCACGCCGTCCATGACTTGCACCACAACACCGTAGGGCACGTCGCGATCCGCCCTAAGATAGAGCGACACATCGGGATGGTCCCGCTTTAAGACCTTCAATTTCTGTTCCAGCTGAGCCACCCCGACCAGATCTTTGTCGAGATATAGGCGTTGATCCTTCTCAATCGTGAGCACCGTGCGCATGTCAGGCTTGATCGTATTCGTGGCAGACGTCGGCAGCTTAATGTCCATCCCTCGATACAACATCGGCGCGGTGACCATGAAAATCACCAAGAGGACGAGGACCACATCGACGAGAGGGATGACGTTGATTTCTGCCAGAAAACGGCGGTGACGGGACTCCAGGGTCATCCTTGAACTCCGACCGGAACTGGCTTCGTCTTCGATGCCGCGGTCGAGAGGGATGATAGAAGCTCGATGGTAACCGAATCCAACCGGAATGCCGTGCTGCGAATCCGAGTGAGGAAGTAGTTATAGGCAATCACCGCAGGGATAGCTGTGAAAAGTCCCGCTGCCGTCGCGACCAAGGCCTCTGCAACGCCGGGAGCGACAGCAGAAATACTGGCAGTCCCTTGGGTGCCAATCTCACGAAATGCATTGATGATCCCCATCACGGTCCCGAGCAGTCCGATAAACGGAGTAATATTTCCTGTTGTGGCAAGGAATGGGAGAAAGGTCTCGAGGCGCGAGAGCTGGCGTTGCGCGACATGGGACGCCGTCCGCTCTATGACGTGTTGATCAACCGGTCCCGAACTGGCGCCGTTCTTCTCCTCACCCCGTCCGGACCCCACACGCTCCATCACTCCTTCAAATACGACTGCGCTGGGACTCCCTTCGATTCGTCGAGCTTGCCGATACAATTCATCGAGATCTCGTGTCTTCAGGAGAAGCGACAGAAACCGCTTGTCCTCGCGGTCTGCTACTCGAAACGCTCGCCATTTTGAGAAAATAATAGCCCACGAGATGACCGAAAAGACGAACAAGAGCAAGAGCACGATCTTAGAAACCGAGCCGAGCGAACCCACCAGTCCGATAAGACCTGTCTGAAACATGCGGAACGAACCTTTCCCGGCTCTAGGAAGTACTCACAGTCCTACCTACGGAGTCTAGCAAACACCGGAGAAAATGGCGGGGCCGACGGGATTTGAACCCGCGACCTCCAGATTGACAATCTGGCGTCCTAACCAGCTGAACGACGGCCCCTCAAAACTCTACGTATAGCGGAAGATGAAGATGACAAGACTATATCTAGTGGCTGGTCCCATCAAAAATTTCATTATTTTTGTTCAATGATCTGCCTGCCCCCCGCAAACCAGCATTCGCGCTGGTAGGCGGAACAGGGATCGAACCTGTGACCTCTGCCTTGTAAAAGCAGCGCTCTCCCAATTGAGCTATCCGCCCGATTTCTTTAGCAACCTTTGCGGATGCTACCAACTCCACTTGCCCCTTGTCAATCGAATCTCGCACTCTTCTTGCAATTTTGCCTTTGGCGCTCCGCATATACAAATCGCGCCTTCTCGGTTATGTTTTTTGCCCGCGAGGCCTGCCCGCCCGAGGGAAATACCTGTCATGCACCCGCTTGAGGCGTCCCCGTTCAATGTGCGTGTAGATCTGCGTCGTCGCAATATTCGCATGTCCAAGCATCACCTGAACAGACCGAAGATCCGCACCGCCTTCGAGCAGATGAGTTGCAAACGAATGCCGGAGCATATGAGGCGAAAGGACCTGCGTAATTCCTGCTCGCCGTGCACGGCATCGCAGCAATTTCCAGAAACCTTGCCGCGTCAATGGCCCGCCCCTCCTCGACACGAACACATACCGTGAAGCCCGTTTCTTGAGCAGCCGCGGCCGCGCCTCTTCAACGTACTGCAATAACAGCTGTCGAGCCTCCTCGCCCATCGGCACGAGACGCTGCTTCGCACCCTTGCCCGTGACCCGAAGATACCCGACATCAAGATTCACCTGTGCGACTTCCGCCATCACCAATTCCGATACGCGAAGCCCCGTCGCATAGAGCAATTCCACCATCGCGCGGTCACGCAGGTCTTCAGGGGTTGGAACTGCCCCCAGGTCCAATAAGGCGATAACGTCTTGCTGCGACAGCGTTTTGGGCAATCGAACGCCTCGAGTGATCGGAGCCAGACCAATGGGAGGACTCTCCACCATCATCTGTTCCCGCATCAGAAACCGAAGCCATCCACGAATCGCCGAGAGACAACGTACAGAAGAGGCGCGAGACAGCCGTGCCTCGTGCAAGGAACGGAGAAATCCTGTCAACGTCTCCGACGTAAAAGGCCCGCGCAGCAAGACGCCGGTTCGATGCAAGTAGGAGTGGAATTTACTCAGGTCGCGGCGGTAGGCTTCGACCGTGTTGACAGCAAGACCCCCCTCCACCCGGAGATGACTCAAATATCGCTCGGCCAGCGGGTCTAGCATCATCTGTGCGATGATAGCCAATCACTCAGATGAACACAACGAACGCTGTGGGGGTTTACCTTGACACCCTCTGGGGTTTCCGATAGTAGTCACATGCGCGTAGCATGTCCATTACACCGTCCAGGAGCTCATGGCCCGCCCGTTGGTATCCCTGTCTTCACATCGCCCGTACGTACATTCGGTACGCTGGTGTCATGCGCTGACACTGGCCTGGAGCATGCTCTGGCCAATCGCTGGCTTCGAGTTTACTCCCTCCGTCTATGCAGAAACAGGAGCCGTTAGCACGGCAACCCATCCCACGCTGAACCAGGCGAAGCGCCTGATCAACGCAGATCAGGCCGAAGAAGCCATCACAGTACTCCGTCGATTTCTGGCAACCTCCCCGAAGTCCGACCTGCTCGACGACACCTATCTACTCCTCGGCGCAGCGCTGCACCGCGCAAAGCAAGATGGGGACGCCTTAAAATACTTGCGGCAGCTGCAAACCGAGTTTCCCAACTCGGAGGTGACGGACCGAGGCAAGCTGATGCAGGCCCGAGTCCATGCGTCGATGGGCAATCTCGACCTTGCTCTGCCGATCTTGACGGGCCTGCGCAACCTTTCGAAAGATGACGGAACGAAACGCGAAGCCCTGCAGTTGAGCGGCGACTTCTACGCACAAAAAAAAGACGCGACCCATGCCATTCAAGCGTGGCTCGATGAAGTGGCCTTGGCCACCGACGACCAAGCCGAAGACGTGCGGACCCGCATTCGCGAGCTCGTCAGCGAAACGTCTGACAAGAAAGCGCTCGAGCACATCCGAGACACCTTCCCACGTAGCTTTCCTGGCGATCTCGCGTCCCTCCGACTCATCGACCTCTACATCGGCCGTGGAGAAGAACACCAGGCCATCCGGCAAACCCAGCAATTTCTCGCGAATTTCCCGATGCACCCGCAGACGGCAAAAACTTCGGAGCTCCTCGCCACACTCCAAGCCAAACTCAAATCCAACCAGTTTTTCATCGCCACGGTTCTGCCGTTATCAGGAAAACTCGCCCCCTTTGCCAATGAAGTCCTCAGCGGAATTCAACTGGCCGTCGAAGCAAACAGAGACCGGGCAGGAAGCGCATCGGTTGGTCTCATCGTCAAAGATTTCGAATCCGACCTCGCCTCGTTTTTGGACGACTTCTCCGAACTGCTGAGCACTGATCGCCTCCTCGCTGTGATCGGCCCGCTCCTCTCGAAAAATCTTCCGGTCATGGCTGAACTCGCCGAGCGGGCCCGCGTCCCCCTCATCACGCCGACAGCGACCTTGCCCAACGTCAGACGACTCGGCAACTATGTGTTCAGCACGGCGCTCACCTTTCAACTGCAAGCCAAACGGATCGCAGCCTATGCCATCAAGGAGCAAGGATTCCGCCGATTCTGCATCCTGCATCCCGACACCGCGTATGGCCGCGAATTGGCCCGGCTCTTCGCCCAAGAAGTGC
>JAYTTD010000054.1:0-2019 GCA_043745235.1 Nitrospira sp.
CGATGGGGGCGTCACCTGGCGGCCCATCAGCCGGGCACTCCCGAACGATTCGATTCGCGGGATTGTGTTCAATAACCGGGGGCTTTTCGTGGCGACAGGGCACGGCATTTTCAGAACGAACGACAAGGGCCGCCAGTGGGTACCGCTCAATAAGGGCTTGACGAGTATGGCCATCCAGGTACTCATCGAGTCTGGCGCGGGAGTATTCTTTGTCGGTACGAGCGACGGGGCGTTCCGAAGCGACGACGATGGACGAACGTGGAATCCAATCAACCAGGGTCTTGAGGGAGGGGAGGCTCCGGCGCCCTTCCATTTTCGCTAACCAAGAAAGGGTCAGGACGATGTCAGAGCCGACAGAACACACACGAGCCACCATTTCCGTCAGCAGCAAGGGGACGCAGTTGGGCGAGATTGTCTTGCGGTTTTATCATGATGTGGCGCCGGGACACGTGAAGAACTTTACCACGTTAGCCCAGCAAGGCTTCTATAACGGCACGACGTTTCACCGAGTCATTCCCGGTTTCATGGTCCAGGGCGGCGATCCCAACAGCAAGGACTCTGACCGTGCGTCGCACGGGATGGGCGGACCTGGACATCGAGTGAAGGCGGAGTTCAACAGTAAGCCGCACAAGCGTGGAGTGCTCTCCATGGCTCGTTCGAACGACCCGGACAGCGCCGGCTCGCAATTTTTCATCTGCGTTGCAGACGCGAATTTTCTCGATTGGCAGTATACCGCATTCGGTGAAGTGGTGAGCGGGTTGGACGTGGCAGACAAGATGGTCGCTATGAAGCGGGATGGCCGTGACAATCCACTTGAACGAGTCGAGATGACGGTCACAGTGACCGACTAACGTGAAGCGTCGTTCGTGAAGCGTACGGAGATCGGACCTCAATGATCCTGCTTGTTTCTTTATTGCGCTTCACGTTTCACGTTTTACGAGGGGCATTCTTGTGCGCGCTGCTTGTCGGCTGCGCTATTCCTCTGGTGCCCTATCGTTCGGTGTATGAAGATCCGGTCAATTATGTGCGGCTTGAGCGCGACGAAACGGTCTTGCCGGAATGGCTTCCTAGCGCGCATGCGCATCCGAAGGCGATGCGCGCCGAGGATGTTTCCCGCATCCTCGGCGGCATCTCAGTCAAAGAACATCGGATCTGGCTGCAAAGATGGCTGCAGGGAGAGGCGCCGTTGGTGCCGGCGTTTCGCCCCGAGGAACTCAGGCTCTTGTCTCGGCAAATCGCAGAGGCCTTTGCCGCAGCCAAACCGGATGAACGTGTGACGTTTTATCTCAGTCAACCGCAGACGTCTGTCAAGCGTATCATCACCACAGGTGGACTCTATGTTCATGGCACAGAGCTGCATTTCATCTTGGGCAATTGGCAGATTCTCTACGGCATTCCCACCTATGGGATGATCTACGATCGGCGCTATCCTATGCGCCCGACGGTGTCCAAAGGATTTGACCTCTTGTTCGAGCCGGCTGAGGCGATTCTCATACAACGGCACAGCCTCTGGGATACGGTGTTGGCGAACACCACCGACGAACTCGTGATCGATCTGACGAAGACCGGCATTGGCCCGCTCGCGTCTTTCGCAGGGCACTAACGCCGTTCACCAATACACAAACGATTAAGGCTCAGATCACGATCCATGGGCCGAACTTTCGCTCAACCGTGAAAGCGGCCCATCGCGTCGTGACCCTGCTGAATGTCGATTGCGAGAAATGAAGAATTCCTTGTCAAGAGACAGGTTTCGTAGATTTCATATGAGGGATTCGGTAAGATGATCGTGCAAATGTCGATATGATGCGGGTTTACCCACCGAGGACGATCGATTCAGGGAGCAGGAGTGGTTCGTACGCGTGTCGCTGTGGCGCTGATTGTGATTCTGCTGATCGGCGGCGGCGCGTTTCTTATATTCTCCACCTACCTGACGGGCGATGATTACGTCAAGGATTTTTTCCTCCAGCAGTTGGAACAGAGCATTGGGAGAAAAATTGATGTTCACCGCATCAAGCTGGT
>JAYTTD010000055.1:0-7350 GCA_043745235.1 Nitrospira sp.
AGAGCCCCGAGGATTGACCGGATCTTCATCGGTATCCTCCGCGGTGAGTGAGATGGTTGAGGTCTGACTCGGGACTCAATGGTCTCTGGCCTTCTTGAAGAAATGGATAGTCCGCACAAGGGAACTGTGCGGCGATGCTTCGAATGCCTCCTTTCGTAAAACGAATCATGATGCCACGGTGCCCCATCCTGCAATGGAAGAGAAGGGGATGACTACAATGCGTTTGCAGCGCTTGCATTTGAGTTCCAACCCTTGTCCGCGCACCTTGGCGATCAGTTGACCGCACTCGCAGCGGGTCTCGCCGCAGTCGGCTGAGTGGCTCATGGGAGATGGTGTGCTGACCATTGCGGGATGCCTTACTGCATAAATGAAATTGAGAACAATTATTAATATCTTATTCTCGCAATTGAAGTCAAGAGAGAGTTTGATCGAAGGGATGTTTTGGTCTTAGGTCTTATAGGTGGGTTATGATGTCACCGTATGCTGTATAGCGCGTTAAGGCGACATCGACCATGGTTGTCCCTCAGTCTCCTTTGCCTGGCTCTCTCAGGCTGTGCCACTGAACTTCCTGTGACAGTGGCGGAGGCTGACGTATCGAGAGTTTTGGTGGTGGGACGGGTTGTCACGACTCTTACAGGTGAGCTGCAACGAGTGTATTCACCGGAGCTTCGTTCTTTCGAGGTGATCAATAGGGAGAGCCAGGAACGATTTAAAGTCGATGTGCAGTCCGTGCGGATACTTTTCACTTTCCCTTCCTGCTGGGCATTACGAGCTGAATCGCCTGTAGATCAGCGAAGGTCCGTTCTTGTCTATGGCGCAGCTTTCAGCGAGCTTTGTGCTCAAGCTGGACGTGATGACCTTTCTCGGTACCTGGCGATTCGGGGTGGATTCTCCGAAATACGGACGCCAAGTGGTGGTATCCATGATCCATGACGAGCGGGATCAGGAACGTGGCCAACAGTTCGTCAAGAATATGTATCCCACCTTGAAGGCGAGGCCTTTGGTGATGCTGATTCCGGAGCCATCGCATGAAGTGGCTCGCTTGTTTGAAGTGATGCCCTATCCACGGATTTTAGGATATTTCCGTCGTCATTGGTGGTAGACCCTGACCATGTGGCGCACACTCTCGCACATAGTAATCGGTGTTTTCTCTGGGCTGGTGGCGCTGTTCATCGGGTGCGCGGGTTTTTTCACGCACTCAGAATCTGTCATCGTGACCAGGGCTCAGATGCAGATGGGTACGTTGGTTACGATTACGGCGGTCGCGCGGAGTGAGTCGATTGCACAAGCTGCGGCCACCGCCGGGTTTGCTGAAATTCGTCGCATGGAAGAACTTCTGAGCACCTGGATTCCAACGAGCGAGCTTTCTCGTGTGAATGCCTCGGCGGGAGTCATGCCGGTTCATGTGAGTCCAGAAACGCTGATGGTTGTCCAACGTGCGATGCAGGTTGCGGAGATGACCGATGGTGGATTCAATATTGCTATAGGCCCTGCGGTGGACGTCTGGAGTGTGATTGAAGGCCGACGCATACCGACCGAGTCTGAGTTGGCTGCGCTCCGTCCTTTGGTGGATCTGCAGGCTGTCCATGTCGATGTGCGGGAGCAGACGATCTATCTTGGGAAAGCAGAGATGCGAATCGATGTGGGAGGAATCGGCAAAGGTTACGCAGCTGATCAAGCTGTCGACGCGCTGCGAAAAACAGGCGCTGTTGCCGGAGTCGTGGCGCTGTCAGGGGATATCAAAACATTCGGCCGTTTGCCGGGTGGGAAGCTATTTCCCGTCGGCATTCAACACCCACGAAAAGATGGATCGGTGCTGGCTTGGATCGATCTGCAGGATGAAGCCATATCTACCGCAGGTGATTACGAACGGTTCTTTGAGCGGGATGGCGTCCGATATCATCATATTCTAGACCCTCGCACGCTCCAACCAGCGCGTAGCTGCCAGAGTGTCACCGTGATTGCCCGTGAAGGAGTCTGGGCCGATGGGCTCGATACAGGTATCTTTGTGATGGGGCCAGAGCGGGGAATGGAATTAGTCGAACAGCTGCCGGATGTCGAGGCTATCATTGTCGATGCTGAAGGTCGTCTGCTGGTGTCCTCAGGTTTGAAGCAGCGGATTCGCCTGCCCTAAGAATGCGCCCCGTTCCCTCTCGGCCATGGCTGGGGCTATTCATGACTAATCCTGGCTACCTGTCCAATCGATAGCTCATCGGAATCTTGATCGTCATGCCTGGCTGCCCTAATGGACGAGGTAACTGGAATGGGGCTGCTTGTCGTAGGGTTTCAATTGCAGCCTTGTCGAGACCGGGGTGCCCTGAACTCTGAAATATTTCTACCTCGCCGATGCTCCCGTCCTCGTTGATCACAGCTTTCACCACGACTTTTCCCTCGGCTCGATCCATTCGGGCTGAGGCGGGGTAGCGTTTCAATTCTTCCACGCGACGTAAAATCGTTTCAGAGAGCCACGCATAATCGCGCTTAGTTGGCGCGTTCGTTGGTGCCGGGGAGATGGCTGCTATTTGTGTTGATGCCGGAGCCTGGTCAGATTGTGCTGTCTGTTCGAAGACTGCGGACGATGCGCTCAATGGTACCGTCTGGGCAGCAGACTCTGTAGAGACTGCCATCGATGCCACAGTCTCATGTCTGATTGGCTCGGCTGGTTGTATGGTGTGGGTCGCTGATTGCGGTATTGGCGGTGCGGGAGGCTCAGTCACCATCGGGGTGACGGTCTGCGCAGAAAACGATGGAGTTGCTTGTTGGGCAAACGGCTGGGGCGATGGGAGCGTCTGTGCCGGCGTAGCCTGCTGCATGTGGGGAGAGGGAACCGAGGTCGTTGACGGAGTAGGCGGGGTTGGAGCCTGGTTCCGGGGTGATGTCGTTGGTTGAACTGGCTGTGCCGGTGACGCCATGGCCACGTTCCACTTGAACGATTCGTTCTGCGGCACGAGCTGGATCTGCTTCACGAGCAGAATCGCTGTGAGAGCCACTGTGCCGTGCAAGAGGACGGAGACGAGCCATCCCTGGACGTGAGCCTCCTTCTGGCCTCCGGAGCGATATGGCTCAGCAGCAATCACAGTCGAATGACCTCTAGACTGACTTGTTGAAACCCCAACCCTCGCACTTCATCCACCACGGACACGAAACGTTCAAGCAGGGTGACTTTATCCGCCCGCACAACGACCGCCGATTCTCGAGGTTCGGCAGTCAGCACACCCTGGAGGCCTCCTTCGGGAACGGTACGGTCGTTGAGAAAGAGCGCGCCGTCGGCAGTCAGGGTGATGATGATGGGAGCCTCTTTGCGATCGCCGACTTCTTTTGCTTTTGCCAAATTGACTGGAATCTGTCCACTGCTGATGAAGGTGGCGGTGGTTAGTACGATGACTAATAGTACTAGCATGACGTCCACGAGGGGGATGACGTTGATCTGATCAATGTCTCGTTGCATGGTGTTCCTTGTGTAGGGCGAGGATCTCGGTCACTTTCCGTCTGAGCACATTATTCATGACGACGCAGGGAATCGCGACGAACAGTCCGACCGCCGTGGCTTTCAGTGCGAGGCTGAGCCCGATCATGATGGCACTGACGGCCATAGTCCCGGAGGTGCCCATCGTATGGAATGTGAGCATAATACCAAGCACGGTGCCCAATAATCCAATATAGGGGGCATTTGCGGCCACCGTGCCAATGATGACCAGGCGTCTGGTCAGAGCTATTTCCAATCCCAGGCTGTCGGGGTACTGGGTGAGGTCAACTCGCTGGTAAAAGAGCCAACGCTCCACCGCGATGGCCACTGTCCAGACGCTGAGTGCCAGCAGGAGTCCGATGATTCCGTAATCGACCACGTTTTGTAACGCGTTCATAGGCGAGGCCTCGCTTCCTCTGAGTGATTCACGGATCGGTGGGGCAGGAGACCGTCGTGAGAGTCTATCAATGCCAGATCGTGAAAAAGCCTGTCAATGCTCTTGTGCGATTGGTTGAACCGGCGAGGATGCCTATCCGGAGGAATCCTCTTGCCGAAAGAGCACGGTATGGGTCGCCAAGACACGAAGTTCCACCGTCGTGCCGGCTTGATAAACGCTCGTGGAACCTTGACTGCTATGGACAATTTGACCGGAGGGAAGACTGACGGTGTACAGATTCTCCGAGCCACGGAACTGACGAGAAAGAACGCGTGCGCGAGCGCCTTCCGTGGGGACGAGGTGAATGTCGTCTGGCCGAATCATGACGACCACGGCGGTGCCATCTGTGCATTCGATCGTATTGGGGAACTCCCCCAGTTCGGTATGGACCATGCCTTGGGAGATGGTTCCAGGAATGAAGTCTGCCTGACCGACAAAGTCGGCCACGAAGGGAGTGGCCGGCATGTGGTACATCATCTCCGGTGTATCGAATTGCTCCAAGCGGCCCTGGTTGAGGACGGCGATCCGATCGGCCATGGCAAATGCTTCGTCATGGTCGTGTGTTACGAGCACAGTCGTGGTTTTCGTCCTGCGTAACAGGTCGTGCAACTCTTGGCGCATGCGTCCAGCCATGTCAGGGTCCAAATTGCTGAATGGCTCGTCGAGTAGCAGCACGACGGGATCCTGGACGAGGGCGCGAGCCAGCGCGACCCGCTGTTGCTGGCCGCCTGATAATTCGTGTGGATACCGCCGCTCGAATCCCTCCAGCCCTGTAAGTCGCAGCATTTCCTGGACCCGCGCGGCGCGTTCGCTCCGATCGAGGTGGCGGAGCCCGAAGGCGATGTTGTCCTGCACGCGCAGGTGGGGAAACAGCGCATACTCTTGAAAAACCATCCCGACGCGCCGGTTCTCCGTCGGGATCATCACGTCTGGCGATGACACGAGTTGGCCCGATAAGAATAGTTGGCCTGAGCGAACCGGTTCAAATCCAGCGATCGCACGAAGAATCGTCGTCTTTCCGCATCCTGAGGGGCCAAGTAGGGAGAGAATCTCTCCTTCTCGTGCCGCGAACGAAATTTCCTGGACTGCGGGGCGTCCGGCCTCGTAGGAGCAGGAGACGTGGCGCAGTTCCAAGACCGAGGAGGCCGGTGTGTAGAGGTTGCCCTGGAGTGTGGTCTCCCGGGAGCGGGTTGGCGCGGTGGAATGGTCTGAGGTCACTGATTCACAATCCTTCTGTTAGGCGGCGCGCCAATCTCTTGAGACTAACAAGGCCAGTGCCGGGAGACTCAGTAAGACAATGAGGAGCGCGGAGGGGGCGGCGAGCTGATAATACTCCTCGCTCGCTTCCATCCAGACGCGAATGGCCAGGGTGTCGAATCCCACCGGCCGCAACAAGAGCGTCGCAGGTAACTCCTTCATGGTTTGCAGGAATATCAAGACCCAGGCGACGACAAATCCATTCCGAACGAGTGGCAGTGTCACCCGTCGCCAGGTATCACGTATTCCTAGGCCAAGCGTGCGCGCGACCTCTTCCAGATTCGGCGACATGTGCTGGAGCGCCGGCTCCAGCGACTGGAGCCCGGCCGGGAGAAAGTGGATCACATAGGCCACGATGAGGATCAGCACCGAGCCATAGAAAACTGGAGCCAGCTGGGTAAAGAGGACGAGGACGGCCAGTGCCGCCACCGGTCCGGGAAGCACATAGCCGGCATAGGCGGCTTGCAGGCAGCTCAGGTTCAGCATGGTCGGGCGGCGGCTGGCGAGGTAGGCGAGCGGCAAGCCGATCAACACGCCGCCGGTGGCAGCGCTGGCGGCCAGGATCGCGCTGTTCCAGACGAAACCGAAGAACCGGTTGTCGACGGTCGCTTGTGCTTCGGGTGACAGGCTCCATTGAATCAAGAGCGAAGCTGGGAGTGCGAAGGCCGCGCTGACGATCAGCCCGAGATAGCCGGTGACAGCAAGGGTGCCGAGCCAGCCATAGCGATGCCGTTGCGGAGCCCGATAGCGGCCGGTGGTTTGGTAAAACCGGCTCCGTTGCCGGAACCACCGTTCAGTGATCAGGAAAATCAGCGCGATCACAACCAGCAAGAGGCTCAAGATGCTCGCTGCGGTATTGTCGGATCGTCCGGTCATCTGCTGGAACACGGCATAGGTGAGGGTCTGGTAGCGAAGTAATGACACCGCACCAAAGTCCGACACGACGTACAAGATGACGAGCGCGACTCCGGCGGCAATCGAAGGGCGCATCAGCGGCAGTGTCACGCGCCAGAGGGTCGCAAGACGGGAGACGCCGCTGGCCCGCGCCACTTCTTCGAACGACACGTTCATGCTCAGGAGGGCACTGCGGCTCAGGAGATAGACGAAGGGAAATGTATCCAGCGCCATGACGAGTGTCGCGCCCCAATAACTATGGGGCGAAAAGATTCTCGCATGGGGACCGGCGACGAGTTGCCAGAGATGCTCGGCGGGACCGCCGAATCCCAACAGGTAGGAGTAGACATAGGCCAGCACGTAGGTCGGCATCGCCAACGGAAGGACCAAGGCGCCTTCCCATAGTCTGCGACCGGGAAATTCTACGCGTGTGATCAGCCAGGCGGTCGAGACACCGAGGACCAGCGTGATGATCGCCACGCTGGCGGCTAATGACACGGTGTTGAACAGCAGCTCGGGAATACGAGTTGCCCACAAGCGGCTCCAGACGGCTGGATCGGCCGAGAGGGCTTGTGCGGTGACATAGCCGAGCGGGAGAAGGATAATCCCCGCACTGGCCAAGACGAGGAGTTGTAGTGGTGAAGTAAGCTGTCGGCGAATCGTGCTCACGGTGGGTCCCTTCGAGTTATCGGAGACCCACTTGTTCGATCAGGGTGAGAGTCGGTTCGCGCAGCTCGGCCAGCTTGGTGAGGGGGACCAGTGCAGCGCGGAAACTCTTTCGTTCCACGAGCGCCGGGTCCGCCTTCACGTCAGGGTGGAGTGGATACTCCTTGTCGAGATCCGCAAATAACTTCTGCCCCACTTGAGCGACGCAGAATTCTACGAGCAACTTGGCGCTGTCGAGGTGCTTAGTCGACTTGATGACGCCAACACCGGCGACGTTCATGATGGCTCCCATGCCGCCCTCCTGCTGATCCGGCATTATCACCGCAATCGGCGCATCCGGTTGAGCAGCCAGGTGCCGATAGACGTAGTAGTGATTCACGATACCCAGCGCAACTTGCCCTTTGGCGACGGCATCCACGATCTGCGAGCTTTTCTGATAGACCTGGGTATCGGCATTGGTTTTGAGGCCTTGCAGGAACTGCCTGGTTTTATCGTCTCCATACGTGGCGCGAATGACTGACACGCCGGCTTGTAAATACTCACTGCCAGAATTTGGAATTGCAATCTTATCTTTCCATTTCGGATCGGCGAGGTCGAGGAGCGACGTCACTTGGTCAGGCTGCACCATTGT
>JAYTTD010000056.1:0-7317 GCA_043745235.1 Nitrospira sp.
GGAATGTGCTCGCTCGACGGCCGCAGTGGGAACCATGCCCAGCGCCTCCCTGAATCGTTGACTGCCCAACCGAAGAGAGGGAAGAGAAAGGAACGATGAAGCTGCATCGAATCTATGCGTTGGTGGTGAGGCATCTGTACCTGTATCGGCGCAGCTTGCCGCGCATGATGGAGATTTTCTATTGGCCGTTTCTGGACCTCGTCATTTGGGGATTCATTACGGTCTACCTCATGAAATTTCAGGAACAGATCCCGGGGGTGGTGACATTTTTTTTGGGGGCGTTGATTCTGTGGGATGTGCTGTTTCGCGCTCAGCAGGGAGTGACGATTGCGTTTCTGGAGGAGATTTGGGCGAGAAATCTCATGAATTTGTTCGCCAGTCCGCTCAAGCCAAGCGAGTTTCTTGCCGCGACGATGGTCATGAGCGTGCTGAAAGTCATGGTCGTCTCTGTGGTCATGGTTGTCTGCGCAGGCCTGTTCTACTCCTACAATATCTTTGTGATCGGGATGTGGCTGATTCCATTCGTCTTGAATCTCGTGCTGACGGGATGGATTATCGGGGTGCTGACCACAGCCCTTATCATGCGATTTGGCCAGGAAGCGGAAGTCTTGGCTTGGAGCATGGTGTTCTTGTTCCAGCCCATCTCCTGTGTGTTTTATCCGATGGAAGTGCTTCCCGGGTGGCTACAGGCCATTGCGTGGGTGAACCCGGCTGCCCATGTGTTTGAAGGGATGCGCGCCGTGCTCAACGCTTCTCCCGAGCCGATGGCCCATCTCGGGTGGGCGACCGGTCTCAATCTCTTGTTTCTTGGTATGGTCATTGCTGCGTTCCATTGGATGTTCGAGTTTTGCAGAGAGCGGGGACTGCTGGTGCGCATTGGGGAATAAGCCGGCGAGGGGAACGGGACTCGAATTGCCATATTTAAGAGGGCTGTGATAGCCTACGACCACCTTATTGCGGGGGCCTGGTGGTGAGGTAGAACGAAACATTCAGGTCTGTAGCATTGATGTTGTCTTGCCCGAGAATCTCGCCGGAAGTCAGACCTAAGTCGCCGCATGTTTGCGTCTTCGTCCCGCTGCTTCCCCCGTTCCTCGAAACAAGACAATGTCACCATACTCACAGGAGGAACCTCAGATGGGTTCGAAGATCTATGTCGGTGGGTTGCCCTACTCGGCGACTGAGCAGGAGTTGAGCGATCTGTTCGGGCGACATGGCGCCGTCGCTTCCGCGCGGATCATGACGGATAAGTTCACGGGACAGTCACGCGGCTTCGGCTTCGTCGAGATGTCCTCGGACGCTGAAGCGCAGGCGGCCATTACCGCTCTCAACGGTGCGGAAATGGGTGGCCGGACTTTAACCGTGAATGAAGCGCGTCCCCAGGAGCCGCGCACTGGCGGTGGTGGTGGATTTGGTGGGGGCGGTGGTCGTGGCGATGGCAGCGGTAAGCGCGATCGCTGGTAATCCTAATTCGCGAATGTGAGCGGGGCTGTTATCGACAAGATGGCAGCCCTTTTTTTACCCAGCGTTGGGCGTATCACCTGAGTGGTAAGATGCTGGGTGATGGCGAATATGGAGGCTGTCCAATCACGTTTCATCGGAGAGACTGGTGAGTATTCAAGGGGAACCGATGATCGAATCCGTATTATTGGCTGACCTGCATTCATTCTCTTTCCACAAGAATCCCGTCCTAGTCGTCGAGAACTTCTGGTCGCTGGAAGAACGGAAGTTCTTCCGCGAAGGGATGGGTCAGGCAGCGTGGAAGAGCCTGTTGGATTTGCCGAAGGTCAGAGAAGATTTTCCGAGTGCGGGTAACTGGGCCAAAGCGGAGATCGGGAGGGCTCAAGGGCAGCAGTTGCTTTCGCGTGTGCAGTTGCCGTGCATTCAGTCTTACATGGAGTCCTTCCCAAATATCACAGGCAGGCACGTGGGTTTCAACTATTATTCGTATGCGGCGGGAGATTGCCTGCTGACCCATGACGATACCGACCAAGGCTATGTGATGGAGGGCGCGCAGGCGCCTCGCCGGCGTATTGCGCTGGTGAGCTATGTTCATGACGAGTGGCAATCGGATTGGGGTGGAGAACTGATCATCTATGGGAAACGGAAGATGCATAGCTCTGAGCAGCAGGATCTCGAAGTGACACACTGTATCGAGCCTCGGCCAGGCTCTCTTGTCATGTTCACGGTTCCCCGCTTCCACCGCGTCTGTCGGGTGGATTCAGTCGCTGGTGACCATCGGCGACTCTCAATTGCCGGATGGTTCATGACTGAACATTCCTAGTCCGCATTATTCACGAGCACTTCTGTCACAATCGCGGATTCGTGCTGCCTACGTCGTCGCTCATCATTCGTGAATTGCGAGCGAGACAAGCGAGACGTGCGCGACAGGCGCGATTCACAAAGGTGATGCTTCTGACTAGTCCTGCTCTTCTCACAAGTCTCGCGAGTCCCGCGCGAATAACGAGATATGCCTCATGAGGAATGCGCTGTCGGGCAATTTCGAGATGAACCGTCATGAATAATGCGGGCTAAGTTCTGCTAGGTGTTGAGTCGAGAAAGGGGGCTGTCATGTCAAGATGGCAGCCCTGTCTGATGATGTGGGGCCCGTCAGCTAATCAACCCACCCATCACCGACTGTTGGGAATCCAGGAAGGCTTGTCGCTGTCAGACTCTCGATCGAAGGTGGAGGCGCGTGAAGTGTCTGTCGCACGAGTGCCACCAGGGCTTGCTGTTCGATCGGTTTTGGAAGAAATGGGAGATCCCCCCGGTGGATGCCGTACCCTGCCAAATCCTTTTCTATATTCCCGGACATGAGGATCACTCGCAGGTCTTTTCGCATGTGAAGCGCGCGGACGGCCAGTTCATGGCCATGCACATGAGGGAATTGATTGGAGCTTGAGGCCATTTGAAAGTCCGGAGGGGGGAGGATAAGGTCCGTGAGCAGCAGATCGATAGACCCTTTGTGCTGCGCGCAGATTTTGAGAGCCTCTGAACTGTCTTCGGTATCGAGGACCGAGAAGCCTGCCTGCTGAAGCATCGCCTTGCACAGCTTCGTGATGGCCGGCTCGTCATCGACCACCAGAATGGTCTGGGATACGGATTGAGGGACAAGGTCTTGCTGTCCTGACATAGTCTGGTTCCCCTGCCGACAGCATAGTACCGGACAGAGTTCATGGCGAGATAATCCGCTTTTCTGGCAGCATGGATAGGGAGAGGGTCGGGCAAGGAAATACAAGGAAAGGGAGTGCGAGATTCGCAGTTACTCGTGAGCCGATCGGGCCTTGAGTGCATCCAGTCGTTTATTCTCCAGACTCACATGCAGTGATTTTTCCTGAGTGACGATGACGGCCCCCGGTGCCTGGCCCTTCGCCTTCTTGACCCACTTCCGTCTCGTGTAGATGACGTCGCCTTTGCCGCTTTTCTTCAAATCGCTATAGAGCAGCGCCAGCGTGGCGGCGTCTCGCACCGTCTCCGGCGGCGGATCGGTTCCTTTGTCCAAGCGCACCACGACGTGCGAGCCGGGCGTACCGCGGGCATGCAGCCAGAGGTCGTCGCTCTTGGCGAGGCCGAATGTCAGCTCGTCGTTCTCGCGCGCGTTTCTTCCGACATAAATCGCCAAACCGTCTGATGAGGTGAAGCGGCGAAACGGACCGTGACGTTGTTCCTGACGTCCCTTCCCTCCGCCTGTCCGCGTGAGAGTTCGTGCGCGCACTATGAGAGGTGGTGTGTTGAGCGGCTGCCAGGTTCCCTGTTCGATAGCGGTTAACTCTCGCTGCAGCGTCTCCAACTCCTTCTGCCCTGCTTCGATGCGAGGGTGTAGTTCCCGCTCTGCAGCCAGGTGCTTCCGGTGCTTTCGGAAGTAGTCGTCCATATTGCCCTGGGGAGTCTTGGCTTGGTCGAGCGGGATCGTCAGGTTGGGAAGCTCCTCATCGAAGTAATCCACCAGAGTGGCATCGGCCTGGCCCTTGCGGATGGCCGCGAGGTTTGCCTTGATGAGTTCGCCATAGCGCGCGTAGTCTTTGTATTTCTCTGTCTTTTCGAGGTCTTCGTGCCATGCTTCAATGCGGCGACAGAGCTTCTTGATGGATTTTTTCAATATCCCTGCCCGGGCATTCTTGACCATCTCGACGACGGAAGTGGCTTCCGCTTTGTGGTAATGGGCGTCGATGGCAGCCGACAGAGGAAATGGTGATTCTGGGTCATCCTGGCTGAATCGCGCGTGGTCGGCGGCAGCTCGTTCTCTTTGTTGGTGAGTGGGAGGAACGTACAGCTGTCCCACACGATCCTTCACCCCGTTCAGGTCTCGTCGGATATGCCCCGCCGCATCGAGCACGAGGAGATTCGCTGTTTTCCCTGTCAGCTCTATGACCAACCGGCAAGGGCCTTCCTTGGCAGTCAGTGCAAGCTGAACGATCCGGTCTCCTTGGATCTGTTCAACCTGATCGATTCGTGCCCCTTGCAGATGGGCACGGAGAAATTGACAGAAGGAAGGAGGTGTCGGTGGATTCTGAAAGGCTGACGTGGTGAAGTGCAGACGGGCAGATTCCTGGTGGCACGAGATGAGCAATCGGTGCGTCCGTCCCGGTGCCCGAATCTCCAGCACTAACGTCCGATCCGTCGGCTGGTAAATTTTTTGAATCCAGCCTCCGGCCAAGGCCGGAATAAGTTCACCCGTCACCTTCGCAATTTCTGTCGCGGTTAGTGCCACGATTCGCCTCCGAACGGCCGTCGTGTTTGAAAAGAGCGGCGTAGATTGACAATGAGGGAGGGAACTTCCCACTCAGGCTATCGGTTCACGAACCAGCACATTTTTGCCGCATGGGACCAATCTGTCACACGTAGAAGCGGTTTAGCCCGAATGTTATTCGGTTCTACTCTACGATTCGCCGGTAAAACACGCAAGCAGTCGCAACATCACCCGTGGCATTGCGATTGCTATCTCTGACAGTTAAACGGCTGGTTCCACATCTGCTACGCTTAGAAAAGGAGTAGGTGTGGTGTCGTGGTCGTAGGCTCCAGCATGAACAGAGGAGGGTCTCATGCAGTGCACCAGATGTGACGGTCTCATGGTTACCGATAACCTGATTGATATGATGGAGAGCAGTATTTCGATGTGGATGAAAGGATGGCGATGTGTGTCCTGTGGAAACATTGTCGATCCGGTCATCCAGAAACATCGGATGATCCAACAGTCGGGAGCCTTGCGGTTGCTCGGAACTGAAGCGGCCAGGCCGCGGCTCCGTCACGCGCTCAAAGCAACGGCGTAACTATGGGATTGGCGCCGGTCGGCCTGACGATATCGACGAGTGCCAATCCCTTGCCATGTGATCAATATCTGTAAAACATGATTGCGGTTCTGCTCCCGGCCTCCTGGTGTCTGACGCGTTCTCCTTCCTAGCTGTCGGTGTTCCATCTTGTTCATTGAACTGTATGTATTAGACCTTCTGTTCAATGGGCAGGGCAGGGCTTATTTGTACTGACCTGCCGATAGCCGTAAATAACTCGACAGGTTGGAGGTGATGTGTGAGGCTCGCTCTAGTAAGGCACTTCTCTTGCTGAAAGATCTCTTTATGAAACTCGACTCTATGACAGAAACACTCGATCTGGTGCTGGTCCGAGCCGGTAGTCGGCGTGGTTGGGTGCGTGGCATCACCCTCAGTCTGGTTGTGACCGGGTCCTTTCTGCTGCAAGGTTGCCTTGCAGGAGCCTGGGTGGCATTGGTGGCAATGGATACAGTGAGAAGCAGCAACGCCCCCGTTGGGTCGTTTGAACAATCCTGGGTGGCACAGGTGGCAGTGAATACAACGAGGAACAGCCACATGACCTTTGAGCCGTTCGAACAATCCTGGGTGGCGAAGCAGGACCAATCGAGCGGTGCGGTCCACAATCCGAAGGTAATGAGCGTTGCCATTCTTCCGGTTGAGGGCGATCCAGAAATGGGTGCGCGGCTTGCCATGTTGTTGCAACAGGAAACCACGTTGCGCGTTGAGTCGCCAACAACCGTTGAGGCCGGAGCCACCGCAGCCGATCCACGTTCGATACACGCCGACGATGCAGATCGCAGCGCCCTGGCCAAAGAAATCACGCGGGACCTGGGTGTCGATACCATTCTTGTGAGCCGCGTGGCCGGTGCGCCCTCTCATCCGAGCGATTGGGGGTGGAAAGCAGAGGGCTCACGACGCCTCTACCTGTACCTCGTGAATCGTGACGGCCGTCTACTCTGGAAAGATGAACTGCCCTACACGTTAGTCAACGGCTCCACACCGCCGATGGAAGCATCCCTGCAGATCGATCTGGCCCAGCACGTGATGCAGCATGTCAAAGCATTGCGCCTTGATGAACTCGGCTACTTACCGAACAAGGAGAAACGGAGAAAGTCCAGCCGGCCATCCGCAACGTTGACACCGATCGAATGACTCTCGTCACGAACCCGCCGTTCGATTATGACCCATCAGCTCAATCCAGAGTCTACTGCCGCGTAACTCGTACCCTACTAGGAGTGAAGCAGGCTGTGACAGCTTCCCAGTAGCGGCATCCCGCTAGCCCTTCTTGCAGCGCTCCCCTTCCTCCGGTACAGTCTGGCTCTTTCTTCTCGGAGCGTGCCTACTCCATGCCGTTGCTCGATGTGTCATTGCTGGCTCGTCTTCAGGAAGAATTTCGCCTGTCGATGAAGCGACTGTTGGGCGATCTCTGCCTGGATTTGGAAAGCCAATATGTAGGCGTCGCGAAATCGTTAGCGTTGCCTGTGGCCTACTTCCGGTTTCTCGGGCAAGCACTCGAACGGGATGCCTACGCGCATTGGAAAGTGGTCGGCTGGATCGAAGCGCTGAATGATCTGGTGTATTTCATCGATCTGCTGCAACAGATTCGAGAGGAGAAGACTCCTCGTCAGTTCGCGGCCCAGTTGTTTGCCGAGTGCCAAGAAAAGTTCTTCGAAAACAGTTATCTGGACGATCTGTTCCCACGCGGAGTCTCCCAGGCCTCGGGACTCGAACGGCGACTGAACGAGCTCTGTACGCGTCTGACTCAGGAACTGACACAGGAATCGCTCTGTCTCGTGCCCGGACTTCCGATGCTGTGGTGTGCGTCTCGCAAGATTCCGTCCTGGACTATAGAGATACATCTCGGCCACAACGTCGAACGAGCAGAGATGGTGGGAACGATGGCCATGGGGATGGAGGGCGCGATCTACGAGGCTCTTCCCTCGGTGAAGAGAGCCCTTAAACAATCGCTTGGCCAGGCGACTATTCTCGTTCGGCCGCAAGAGCTGTCCTTGAAGATCGGACGAACCGTGACGCCTCTGTGCATGAGGAGAGG
>JAYTTD010000057.1:0-27024 GCA_043745235.1 Nitrospira sp.
AAGAAGGCGGGCTGGCGGTCTCGCGGGGGATAGGCCTGAAACGGGAGGGGCCCTCCGGGACGGCACCCGGAAGGCCTGGCCCCTGCTCTTCAGCGCCAGTTCGCACCCACTGGGAGTGCAGACCGAATACGACGCCGGTGGCCACACGGGCACAGAGAGGGGCACAGGGAGTGTTGGAAGACTCCCAACCTAATGCAACGATGGAATGGTATTGACGGGAACGGACGCTCTTTTATTTTCTGGGGAGGACCATGAGCAAGCTTTTGACAATGGATGAGGCATCGGTGTATCTAGGCGTATCAAAATTGACTTTGTATGGTTGGGTCTCAGCGCGCAAACTGAGTTACATCAAGGTTGGACGCCTAGTGAAGTTCAAACAAGATCAGCTTGACAAATGGATTGATCAACACACCGTGAAGGGCGGCGACGATCGATTCAAGATAAGAACGCAAGAGGGCGCACATGGGACTCACTAAACGACGTGACGGTTACTATGTGGAAATGCGGGTGATTGATGACGGCAAGATGTTACGACGTGCCACGAAGGAACAGGGTGGGAAGCTCAAGCGGTGGAAGGTGGGCTGTGGAAACAGAGAAGCCGCACACAATTATGAGGCGAAGCTGCGAGCAGACTTGAATCTGGGTCTCGTGAAAAGTGCGCAGTGCAGTGACTTGATCACCTTCCGTGTCCTCTGCCACCGTTACTTGGCACAGCCTGAAATTCAACGGCAGGCTCTCCATGAGTGGAAACAGCGGATGTTCAACACCCGATTCCTTCCACGGTGGGCCGACCTTCCTATCTGCGCTGTGTCGGCTACGATGCTGGAACTGTATCGAGAGGAACGACGCACAGATGGGTTAGCCGTCGCGACACTCAACCGGCATCTGGCACTCCTCAAGCATGTGTTCAGTTTTGCCGTGAAGGAAGATTGGTTAGAGAAAAGCCCAGCACGGCGGGTGAAGTTAGAGAAGGAGAACAATGCGAGGGATCGAATCTTGACAGCTGAAGAATTCGACGCGTTGCAAGCACACTCAGCGCCACACCTACAAGCGGTCAACATGATTGCCTACTACACGGGGATGCGCCGGGGGGAGATCTTGGGGTTACGGTGGGACCGCGTGGACTTCAAAAAGGGGTTCATTCGATTGAAGGCCGAGGACACGAAGACCAACGACGGGAGAATCATTCCCATGGTGCCAGAGTTGACGGCTCTGCTTCGTGGGCGGTATAAAGTGAGGCGGATTGGAGAGGATCGGGTGTTACTTCTCAATGGTAAGCCCATCCGGTCAATTCGAACCGCTTTCGCGAATGCTTGCGAGCGTGCCGGGATCTCAGGATTCAGACTGCACGACTTCAGACACACGGCCTTGAGCAACCTTCGGCTGGCTGGAGTGGATCACCTGACCATGATGAAGTGGAGCGGTCACAAGACGATGGACGTGTTCAAGCGGTATCAATCCTTCTCAGAAGAAAACTTGCGTGAAAGTGCCAAATTGTTAACACGCAGGCTAACACTGGCCCACCAGCCCAAAGAGGAGACACAGCGTAACTCATTGTAATTAGGGCTTGCCGAAGTGGCGAAACTGGCAGACGCACTAGATTCAGGGTCTAGCGCCCGCAAGGGTGTGCGGGTTCAAATCCCGCCTTCGGCACCACACCTCGCGTAGCACGTTCCACCATGATAGTCGGGGGATAACCTCCACCAGCCGCCCGTTCTTTGCCACGGATATTTTCTCTCCTGTTTCGTATTTTTCTTAGGGCACACCAGCCTGCTGAACAACCGCTTCGAAGCCTTGAGCTTATCGTTAGGGATTGACCGAACAGAGTGCTTCCTGAGCACTACCGGAACGATACCTTCAAAATAATTGGAAGAAGTCTTATCCGCGCGAAGCGAGTAGGCGGTTTGAAAGAAGAATCATCAGGCGGCTCTGCAGAGCTGTGAGATCATCGAGCAGATCGATCTTCGTGTCACGAAAGAGATCTCCCATAGCCCGTGCGCCTTGGCCACCGACAGCGACAGGCCAGTAGGCCGAGACGACTTCAAGTTCTTTGAGTTGTTGCCGAGCTTCAGCGTCAGACTTTGCCTCCGTGATGGAAAGCAGAACAAGGTCCGGCTTGATTCGATCACAGAAGGCCAGCAGGTCTGAGCTGGGAAGGTTGGGGCCCAGATAATACACATGACAGCCTCGTGTGGCGGCGAGATAGGCCACGGCTTGTGCGCCGATCTCGTGTGATTCTCCTGCCGGGCAACCAATCACAACGCGCGAACCAAACTCATTGACTGGCAGTTGGCTCATCACGGAGAACATTTTCTGTTGGATTACCTTCGTGACGTAGTGTTCGACGGCAATATTCAATTGGCCTTGATGCCACAGCTCACCAACACGACGCTGGAGCGGAAGCAGGATTCGCTGGAGGGCCTCTTCGAACGGAATGACGGCTACTGCGCCGTTGAGTCTGCGCTCGAACCCTGCCTTATCGAGCGGGTCAAGCGATCCCATCAACTCATCGAGCAGACGGTCATGCGGTTGCTGTTCTTCTACAGAAACCGGCGTCGCCACGCGCATGCGGACGACCAGTGAATCGCGTCCCTCCTCTGCGAGTGAGCCGATCGTGGCGCCTTGTTCCATCTGAGCCTTCACAAAACGAAGAATCGCCACCTCTTCGTCGCTATATTCTCGATAGCGATTAGAACTCCGTGAAGGTTTGACAAGCCCATATCGCCTTTCCCAGACACGAATCACATCTTTCGAAAGTCCCGTGAGTTTCGCAACTATATGAATTCTATGAGTATTCATTTCTATATCTTTATACTATTACAATGTCTAATGTTTGTCAAATATTTTATTAAAAACACTTGACGCATTGGACAGTTCGGTTTATACATTAGACGTACATGGTTCAAACATTGGACATACTTCCATGGAGGTGATCATGGCAAGAGCATTGACGGAGAAATTAAGAAACGAACAACTCCCAAATCACACAGCCATTTCTGCAATCCAACATGAATCGATGTGCGCCAGATGCGGCGGACTCATGGTGCACGATTTCTGTCTGGATGTACTGACCAGCATCGGCGAGTCGAAGTTTGACGCGAAACGCTGCGTGCAATGTGGGGAGGTTGTCGATCCGGTCATTCTGCGCAATCGAGGGAGCAGGCAAGAACCGATGACAAGCAGATCCGGAAGTTTTTCAAATGACTCAGTTGAGAGTCTGAGCGTAAACCGTTAGCATGCTCGTTCCGCTAGGATAGACCTAGTGGTACTTAACCAAGGGGGTGCTCATGCGGAGGCAAACAGTGCTTCAGGTCGGATTAGGGGTGGTGTTGATGGCAGGAGCCATCTCCATCGCAACAGCGGCGGACATGCCGAGCAGCGACAAGGACATGGTGCTGATCCCCAAGGGGGAGTTCACCATGGGAAGCAACGAACATTCAGATGAAGCCAAGCACCAGGTCGTGCTCGACGCTTATCTAATCGACAAGTTTGAGGCGTCGAATACACGCTACAAAGAGTTTATGAAAGGCAGCGGTCACCCGGCCCCGGCCTATTGGGACGATCCTCGGCTCAGCAAAGCCAATCAACCGGTGGTCGGCGTGAGTTGGACTGACGCGAGTGCCTTCTGCCAGTGGGAAGGCAAGCGGCTTCCGACGGAAGCAGAATGGGAGCGAGCGGCCAAGGGTCCGGAAGGCGACAATCATTATCCATGGGGCCACATACTCGACCCGAAGAAAGCCAACTATGGGCAGAATATTGGCCGGACAACTCCCGTCGATTCCTACCCCGAAGGCGTGAGCGGCTACGGACTCTACAACATGGCAGGGAACGTCTTCGAATGGGTCGAGGACTGGTACGACCTGAAATACTATAAGGAAAGTCCCGCCTTGAATCCACGTGGCGCCGACAAGGGTTATAACTTTGCCAATCAAGGCCCGGTTAGGGTCTTGCGCGGTGGTTCCTGGCTTGCGCCGGAAACCTCCCTCCATGCGAGCCATCGGTTCTGGAATCAGCCTGAGAATAATTCCTATGGGGTCGGGCTCGGATTCCGTTGTGCAAAGTCGGCCCAGACGGTGTCCGATGAGGCCATGCAAGCAGGCCGCGATGCGTTCGTTCAGGCCTTAGTCGCAATGGGTGTTGAGAAGCACACCGATGCGATGGCCTCCATCGAAAAGGCGTTGGCATCGGAGCCGGGCAACAAGGAATACCTGGCAACACGCGATCTGATCAAGAAGAGCATGAAGAAGAAATAGTGGAAGGATTGGCGGGGGTGGCATCGCCGCCCCATTCCAAGAGCCCAAGTCGTGGCGAGAGGTCTGAAATGAATAGCGCTGAAACCTTGGCGTCAAACACATTCACAACGAACCCGGCGGCAGCCCCGAAGACCTCGCTCATTCTGCTCACCGGGGCCAGCGGGTACATTGGCGGTCGCCTCCTGCCGTCGTTGGAGCAGCAGGGGTACCGCTTGCGCTGCGTGGCCAGACATCCAGAAGTTCTCAAGCCGAAGGTCGGTCCATCAACGGACGTGGTCTCGGGTGATGTCCTTGATCGACCGAGTCTCGACTCCGCATTGCGAGGAGTCGACGTGGCCTACTACATGGTGCACTCCATGAGTTCGACCGGCTCGTTTGAAGAGACGGACCGGCAGGCGGCGCGGAACTTTAGCGAAGCGGCGAAGGCCGCGGGTGTCAAGGGCCTCATCTATGTGGGAGGTTTGGGCAGCGACGAAGAGGAGCTTTCGCCACATCTGCGCAGTCGGCACGAGGTGGGAGATATCTTGCGCCAGTCGGGCCTGCCCGTATGTGAGTTTCGCGCTTCGGCCGTGATTGGATCCGGCAGCGCCTCGTTTGAGCTGATTCGCGCGCTGGTTGAGCGCCTGCCGGTCATGCTCACACCGAGATGGGTCAAGGGGAAGGCGCAGCCCATCGCGATCGACGACTTGCTGGACTATCTGGTAGAAGCGCTTCGGATTCCCATCTCCAAGTACCGCATCTACGAGGTCGGCGGTGCCGACCAGGTATCCTACGCAGATATGATGCGTGCGTACGGGCGTCAACGCGGGCTAAAGCCTCTGATCATCCCCGTGCCGGTCCTCACCCCCAGGTTATCTGCGCTGTGGCTGGGATTGATCACGCCGCTCTACGCTCGCATCGGGCGGGCAATTATTGAGAGCATCGTCCATGTCACGGTGGTACGAGACAATGCCGCGCTCACAACCTTTTCTGTACGTCCGATGGGAATCGATGAAGCTATTCACCGAGCCTTAGCCCATGAAGAGACGCATTTCGCGGCCACTCGGTGGTCCGATGCGCTCTCCTCATCAGGCAAGTTGCCGTCGTGGGGGGGGGTGCAGTTTGGCACACGTCTAGTCGATTCGCGGACGTTGAACGTCGACGCGCCTCCTGAAGTCGTCTTCAAACACATTGAGAGAATCGGTGGTGACACTGGTTGGTACGCATGTAACTGGCTGTGGCGGGTGCGCGGTTTCATCGATCTGCTCGAAGGGGGCGTGGGCTTGAGACGTGGACGGCCTTCTTCCACGACCCTTCACGTCGGTGATACGGTCGACTCGTTTCGCGTTGAGTCGATTGAGCCGAACCGCCGCCTGCGGCTCAAATCCGAGATGCATTTGTACGGGCGGGCGTGGCTGGAGTTCGAGGTGACGGGGGCCGGCTCTTCAACAACGATCCGGCAGACCGCGATCTTTGATCCGGTGGGACTGATCGGGTATATTTATTGGTATACGCTCTACCTGCCGCACCAGTTCGTGTTTAGTGGGATGCTGCGGGGAATCGCACAAGCCGCATTGAAGGAGATGAGCAAACCTCAACCGGTAGAAACTCCGCTCTCCGCTTGAACAGTTGATGAAACGGCCATGAGGGAATGGTGAAACAGTTTTTGTTAATGGGTTGATCGTGACGGAGGCGCACTGATGATACACGACAAGATTCTTCTTTCAGGAATTGTGCTCATCGCGCTACTCGGAGCCTCACCCCTTCAGGCTGATCCCATCGATCCGGCTCTGCATCCGCACAAAGATAAAGCCCAGATGGTGCATGAGGCCGAACATGCTGTGGACCAGGCGTGGGAGGTCTATCATCGTGCGGCATTGGGCGGAACGGTGGCGTCCCCTGCCCTCCAGGCGGACATCGAACAGCACCTGCACGAAGCCAGAACCCTCATCACCCAGGCGCAGGAGGCAGCCGAACGGGGAGACGAGCGTCAGGTGCAGAGCTTCCTGAGTCAAGTGAAAATCCATGCCGCCAAGGCCATCGAGGGAAGCAAGGAGCAAAAGAAATGACAACGGGTCTGTGGAGGGGAACAACTCGCTGGAACATGATGGCGGCAATTCTCGTCACAGCCTATACGCTCGCACAATCCCCGGTTGTGGCGGCGGCGGCAAACTCTAAAGAGCTTGACCCGGTCACTATGATCACAATTCCTACCGGAGAATTCTTGATGGGAAATCCGGAAGGAAAAGGCAGAGCCGATGAGCGGCCGCAGCGATCCATATACCTCGACGAGTTTGCGATCGATCAGGTCGAAGTGACGAATGAGCGATTTATGGCGTTCGTCAAGACCACCGGCCATCGAAGCCCTCCCAATCCCTATGGCACAGGCCCACTCGCATCCGTGAAGGGAATCGAACAACTTCCAGTCGTACAGGCGAATTGGTATGACGCCAAAGCCTACTGCAGTTGGGCCAAAAAGCGTCTCCCGACGGAGGCCGAATGGGAGAAGGCCGCTCGCGGCACCAATGGTCGTCTGTTTCCCTGGGGCGACGAGCCAGCGACATCGAAGCGGGCGAACTTTGACCGTGAGTGGGAAGAGGAAAAAACTTTGCATCCAGTCGGATCCCTGCCAGACGGCGACTCGCCGTACGGGGTGAAGGACCTGTCCGGTAATGCTCGAGAGTGGGTGCAGGACTGGTATGACTCTGAGTACTACCAGCATGCGCCGGATCGGAATCCGCAGGGTCCTGATAAAAAAGGTGTCGTCCGATCGATTCGCGGCGGATCATGGCATAGCCCGATCTCGGACATCACAACGACGGCGCGCGGGCGCGGCGGATTCGCGCTGCAGACCCATGGCACAGGCTTTCGCTGTGCACGGGGCCTTGAGGACCAGACTCAGCACAAGTAGACGGTCGCGACGGGATGTGAGGGCGCTCAATTCAGCTTGCCGACCAACCGGCTTTGACGGCGGCTTGCGAGGAATACAGTGAGGTGATCCCTCTCTTCGTTTTCGACGACCTCCCTGTTGCAGTGCCACCGTTTCGGCGCTGCTTGCATGAACTTCGTGCTGGACCTCGCGTAACTGACGTCCGATGAAGTGGCGCTTTCCAGTGTTGAGATAGGCTCTACTGAGCGATTGTACCTATGATCGACTTTTACCGATTACCCGGTGTAAGGTCGGCGAGCCACAGTGGTGGGAGGTGTTGTCTGTGTGGACCCCCCTGATGAGGTAACACCTTGTCGAGTGGTCATAATCATCAGAGAAGGTGGTGGTGAATGAAGAGAAGGAAAATCGGGCAATTCATCCTGGTGACAGTATCTGTCCTGACTCTGTCAGGACAGATAGCTTACTCTGGAGAACTAATGCCATTGCTTCCAGTTCCGGCCGATTATGCCGACAAGCATATGCCGGCTGGCTGGTGGACGGATCCTGATGTCATTGAGGAGGGGAAGCAGATTTACTCCGCGGAGGGCTGCCGCAGCTGCCATAAGGACGGTCAACCCGTAAAAAGTGGGGGAGCGCTTCGTGACCAGAAAAACACCAGCCGTTTCTCAGACAGCTACTGGTTCTGGCGAGTGGCGGAAGGGGTTCCAAAGACGACAATGAAGGCCTGGAAATCGTACCTCTCAGAAGAGCAGATCTGGAAGGTGATCGCGTTCACGCATCAGTTCTCACATGGGGGTAAACCATCTGAACACACAGATTACAAGCCCACAGCACAACTGCAAGAAGAGTCCGGGCCGGCGCAGGCGCGACCGCAGAAAATCGTCAGCAAGGATGGGGTGCCGATGATGCTCGTGCCTGCGGGGGAATTTACGATGGGGAGCAACGAAGGTAGTGACGATGAAAAGCCCGTGCACAGGGTCTTTCTCGATGCCTATTCTATGGACATGTATGAAGTGACGGTCGGGCAGTATGCGAAGTTTCTGGAAGCCACGGGTATCAACCCTCCACCGATGTGGGCAACCATGTACGAGCCCTCCCATCAGAAGCGCCCGGTTGTCAATGTCGATTGGTCGGATGCGAACAGCTATTGCGAGTGGGCCGGCAAGCGGCTGCCGACGGAAGCGGAATGGGAGAAGGCGGCACGGGGGACCGATGGGCGTATCTATCCGTGGGGCAACGATCCACCCGATCCGCTCCGAGCCAACTATGGGAAAGAGAAGTGGAACAACCATGCCGCGCTGGTGCCGGTGGGGCAATTGAAAGACGGCAAGAGCCCCTATGGGATCCATGATCTTGCAGGGAATGTCTGGGAGTGGGTGAGCGACTGGTATGACCCAGACTATTATACGACCACGCCGTCACGAAACCCGAAGGGACCGGAAAGTGGTAAGTACAAAGTGTTTCGGGGCGGCTCGTGGGACCTTGCTCCCGAGAACCTGCGATCTGCGCGCCGGGATGTCAACATACCATCGTCCACCGACTACTACTCGCCGGCGTACCGGAACTTCAACAGCGGGTTCCGGTGTGCGAAGAATCCGTAGTCCTTGGGCCTTGGCTCTGCCATCGCCTTGGAGGCAGGAGGTCACCTCTTTTAATATGGACAGATCAAGCGCTTGCTCGGCGACAATCCGCTTGAGGCGCAGATTCTCCCGCTCCAGTCCCTTCAACCGCTTGCCTTGATCCACGCGCAGCCCCCATATTCTTTTTTCCATTGGTCGTGCCTGTGCTCGGTGATCCCAAGCTTCCGGCAGGCATCGAGCACTGCGGTCGCGGCCCAGTCTATCATTCACGCTGGACCAAACTTGTCCGGGCAGGCCACTTTGACCGTACTCTACTAATCCGGAATAGTGTTCACCCTCAAATTGTTTTCCCGATACCATCCCACTGGGTCAATCTTCAGCTCGTTGATTATTTTTGACAATGATTTGCGTAGAGAGTGGCGCGGCTCCCAACCGAGAAGTGTGCGGGCGCGAGAGATGTCGAACGCATAATGGTCGTCAGACAGATCGATCATCCACGGCTTGACGAATGGGTCGGCGCCAGGCAGCAAGTTCTGGAGCCAGCAGCCAAGCTTGGCCAATGTCTTGGGAATTTGATACGTCTTCCATTCCTGGCCGTGAAGCTGACGGCTGATGGTGCGTTGTAGCTCATCGTAACTGAGCGTTTCCGATTCGCCGATGAGCAGCGTCGTTATTTGAGGTAGCTCCTTGCGTTGTTCGACGGCGAGCAGCAACGCCTCGACCATATCCGCCATATGCACGAAGGCTACTCCATGCGTGATGTCGCCGGAAAAAATACGGCTGATAAACCGCTTTTCGTAAATGCGCCTGATCTGCTGTACGAGGGGGATTGAATGGCAGCGATCGTCGTACACAGCGCCGATGCGCATCAGCACCACCGGCACGTCGCCCCTCTCACGCAAGATCAGTTGCTCCGCCGCGACCTTCGACTTGGGATAATCCCATTTCGGCTCGAGCGGCCAATCTTCGTCTATACGCTCTCCCGGTTCGCAAGGCGCATGGGCGAGCATGGTGCTGGAAAATAGAAACTGCTCGACCTCAAAGTCGCGCAGCCCGTGCAGCAACCGCTCGGTGCCACGCACGGTTACTTGCTCGTACAGGGGACTCGACTCACTTGCGAAACTATAGTACGCCGCGAGATGGAGAATTGAGGCGATCCGCCTGTGCCCGAGCCGACGAACTTCTTTCAACACCGCGCATACGCTCTCATCCGAGCTGAGATCGCAAGCGATGACGTGGGCGGTCTTGGGCGGCTGACGAGGCGGCCCTTTGCGGTCGAACCCCATCTCCGTGTAGCGTTCTCCAGCGCGATCAATGAACGCGCTGCCGATCAGCCCACTGCTGCCAGTAATAATCAATGTTTCTAGACTCTTTTCAATTGTCGGTATTTTCCCCATACCCCCACCGCTGCGTACATTCGTCGCGTGCAGGCCTGACCTTTGCCAGCACTACAAGGCGAGCGGTGATAAACCGCTGCCGCCACTTTCCCACCGCAGTCTTCGTCACCCCCATCTTCTCGGCAATCACCGCATTGCTCAGGCCTACGTGTGACAACAGGCTCATCCCACGAATGCGTCCCGAGGCGGGGGGATCGAGCGAGCTGTCACCCAGCTCTGCAACTGCACCATCCTCATCAGTGGTTAGCACCAACGCGGGTTTGGGTCGACCAGTCTTCATGCGAGCACCTTCTGCTAGGAGGTGCCATACCAATCCACAATACATATGCCCCATACATATGGAGCGAAACACTATTTTTTGTTCAAATAACTCTTGACATGTTCTATAAGATTGATTATACATTAGACATAGATTGTACATACATTGGACATTGATATATATTGGTCGTTATGGGGTCGTAGGTAACAGGGAGCCAACACAATGACAGAAATCAAGAAGCGGCCTTCTGAGAAGCACGCAATGTCACAAAGAAGACTTCAGCGTTGGCAATGGACCAAGTTTTCCTCTCGAATGAATGGGGCACCGGGAGAACATTCCAGTTTATAAGAAGGCTATCATGAGAATGAAGAGCGTATTGATAATTGGATTCTTGTCGATGCTGGCCGCAACCGGCGTCGTGATCACGTCCGACAGCTTGGCAGCCCATCCGGATCGGGTGGATATTACCGGGACTCTGCATGCGAAGGTGACGCAGCAAGACAGCGGAAAGGCCACCGAAAAGCTGTCGATGAGGGTGGATGTCATCGACAGCATCGGGAATAGAGGGCCTTCGTATCCGCATATTAAGCCGATGAACCGCTAATGATCGGCAAGGCACCTCGCTGAAGAGTGGACCCTTACCCTCCTCGGTACAGGACAGCAGATCCACTGTAACAGTCTGGTGGCCTGCACCTGACGAAGCGGTTTCCATAAGCGTCTTCTAACGTTTTTGAGAAAAGGGGGATACAGATGAGACGACATAATACACGACTAGTTGTAGCGCTGACCGGAGTTCTAGCCACAGTCCTCACCACTACCCTACCTCTCCAGTCAGCATTCGGCGAAGGTGGGGCACGACGTGATGTCGTGAGTCAAGAAGAGCAAAACGCCAGAGATGCCATCAAGCACGTTGCTGATAGGCAAACGATGTCGAACCAATTCTGGTGGCCTGAAAGACTTGATCTCATGCCCCTTCGGCAGCATTCAGCTGAGTCCAATCCAATGGGCAAACAGTTTAAATACGCTCAAGAGTTTAAAGAGCTCGATTTGAAGGCTGTGAAGAAAGACATCAAGGAGTTAATCACAGCATCACAGGACTGGTGGCCTGCAGATTACGGTCACTATGGACCATTTTTTATCCGGATGGCCTGGCACAGTGCTGGTACCTACCGCGTAGCTGACGGTCGTGGCGGAGCTGGCGGCGGTCAACAGCGATTCGAGCCTCTGAACAGTTGGCCTGATAACGCAAACCTTGATAAGGCGCGGCGGTTGCTGTGGCCTATCAAAATGAAATACGGGAGTAGACTTTCATGGGCTGACTTGATGGTCCTAACGGGAAATGTCGCTCTGGAGTCGATGGGCTTCAAAACTTTCGGTTTCGCCGGAGGACGCACGGACGACTGGGAAGCTGATTTAGTCTATTGGGGGCCCGCGAAAAAATTTCTCGCGGATGAACGATACAAGGGCGACAGAAAGTTAGACAACCCACTTGCTGCTGTTCAAATGGGCCTCATCTATGTAAACCCAGAGGGACCTAACGGTAATCCTGATCCAATAGCGGCAGCGAAGGATATCCGAGAAACGTTCGGTCGTATGGCGATGAACGATGAAGAGACTGTTGCTCTGATCGCGGGCGGCCACACCTTCGGCAAAGCCCATGGCAATGGAGCTCCATCCAAATGTGTCGGGGCCGAGCCCGCAGCTGCAGCTATAGAGGAGCAGGGTTTTGGCTGGAAAAACAAGTGCGGGTCCGGCAAGGGTGCCGATACTATTACGAGTGGGCTGGAAGGCGCTTGGTCTGTAAACCCGACTGCATGGACCACCCAATACCTATACAACCTATTCTCATTTGAGTGGGTGAAGACAAAGAGCCCGGCTGGGGCTACACAATGGATTCCCAAAGATGGCCAAGCAGCGAACCTGGTGCCCGATGCTCATGATAACAACATCAAACATGCTCCCATCATGTTAACGACGGACCTCTCACTTAAATTCGATCCAAGCTATCAACAGATTGCAAAACGTTTCCTTGAAAACCCGAAGGAGTTTGAACTCGCATTCGCGAAGGCATGGTTCAAGTTAACTCATCGTGATATGGGTCCTCGTGCACGCTATCTTGGCCATGAAGTTCCTCAAGAGGCCCTGATGTGGCAAGACCCCGTTCCTGCAGTGAATCATAAGCTGATGGAAGCCAGCGACACGGCAAGTCTTAAGAAGGAAATTCTTAATTCTGGATTGACTGTACCGGAACTTGTTCGAACTGCCTGGGCATCTGCTGCTTCCTTCCGCGGGACCGATAAGCGTGGTGGAGCCAATGGAGCTCGAATTCGCCTTGCACCAGAAAAGGACTGGCCGGTCAATAACCCGGATGAACTGGCGAAGGTAATCAACCGTTTAGCGGACATTCAAGCGGACTTTAATAAGGTGCAATCTAATGGAAAGAAAGTGTCACTTGCGGATTTGATTGTCTTAGGTGGAGCTGCAGCTGTTGAACAGGCGGTTAAGACAGCTGGATACAGTGTGGAGGTTCCCTTTACACCAGGACGGATGGACGCATCACAAGAGCAAACTGATGTCAGTTCGTTTGCCGTGCTTGAGCCAAAAGCAGATGGGTTCCGCAACTACTATGGCGATGGCAACTATATGTCACCAGCAGAAATGCTAGTTGATCGGGCCAATATGTTGACATTAACAGTCCCTGAAATGACTGTTCTAGTGGGCGGTATGCGAGTGTTGAACGCAAATGCAGGACAATCAAAGCATGGTGTTTTCACTAACAAGCCTGGGACCTTGAGCAACGACTTCTTCGTAAACTTGCTCGACATGTCTACAAAGTGGCAGAAGTCATCGAAGTCTGAAGGGCTTTACGATGGTGTGGATCGGAAGACCAATGAGATCAAATGGACAGCGACACCTGTCGACCTTATTTTCGGGTCTCACTCTGAGCTTCGTGCTATTGCAGAAGTTTACGCTGCTGAAGGTGAAAGAGAAAAGTTCGTACGGGACTTTGTGACTGCATGGAACAAGGTGATGATGCTCGACCGCTTTGACGTCATGTAATCTTGCCAGGTGCTCGACGTGAGTTGGACTGGACTGCATCGGACGCCCTCCCCAGCGAGAGGGTGCCGTTGTACCGACCCGCCATGGATCGAACGGTTGCGCTATTGGATTCAGACGCATCCGACGTTTGGCTATCACCGGCTGTGGGTGCAGTTGCGGGTTCGGGCCCACCTGCGGGTGAATCGCAAAGCGGTGTATCGGGTGTCGAAGCGACAGGGCTGGTTTGCGCATCAGCGCGCTCCACCCCGGCGCCCCCGCGTGCGGGGCTGGGTGAGCCGGCCAGTCATCGCAATGAACACGGTTCTTTCGCATACTCAAAGAAGATTGCGTCTGGTAGCACGTGTTTCCGCCGTTCAAGGAGGCGCGGCGGATCATTCGGAACTGGGTGCAGTGGTACGACCAGGAGCGGCTGCATCAAGCGGCTACCGTAGCCCGATCAATGCAGAACGCAACAATTACCCCACGTGGCTTGATTTCAGGGGAGCACTACAGCTCCGAAGAAACACACTCATGTTTCAACGCCCTCTGTTTCGATCACGCGGCATCTGCTGCGGGAATGGTGGCAAGCAACTCACGGATTGTGGCGGCCTGAAATTGCTGATCTGCACACGTCTCCAGTACAGGCGTGTGAGCGACCGGTGAGCCGCAAGCGATTACGTGCGAACCATGCATAGGCTTTCAAGACGAGTGGCTCGACTACAGAAAGACGGCTCAGCTTTGCCAGGAGTCCCAGGCCCACAGCCTCCCACATGGCGCGGAACACCTCGACGCCGGTGATCACGCTCCCATCAGCCCAACAGGCATGGATGACTCTGCCCAACTCTGCAGGGGCCACGCCTATTGATGCTTCGTCATAGTCTGAACGTGAAAAGTCGCACAATGTGAGTTGTCGTTTCCGGTCCAGTCGCTTCATGAGGGCAATCTCTCGCGCACAAATAGGACAGGCGCCGTCGAAGAATACCGTGAGCGGATACTGTGTCATCGTCGGCCTCTCCGTGCTATCGCTGAGATACGGACTGCCGCATCAATCGATCTGCCCTGTGATCCAACTCAACGAAGTCTTCCAAGACCTCAATCTGAGCATTCACGAACAGGTCTCGCATGGCGAGCGCGCCATGCCCGCCGACAGCCAAATTGGAGACAGGACGCACGTCATGCACCAGGGTCTGGATCAGCTCGGTGGCCTTGGCATCGGACAGTGCAAGAGGAACAGACAGGGTTGTCAGGTCTGGCTTCACCATGCCGCAGAGGCTGGTCAGCGACGCAAGAGGCACATTGGCGCCCAAGGAGTAGACGCGGCATCGATACGCCACTGCCAACGAGGCGATGTCGTGTTCCTCACCAGGCGGGCAAGCCACAACCACTTTGGCGCCGAACTCGGCCACAGACAGCTGATTCATAGCTGCGAAAATCTTTTGTTGGATCTGGGTGGTGACATAATGCTCAATAGCCACGTTTACATGACCGTTATACCACAGCTCGCCTACCTGTTCCTGGAGTGTGAGCAAGATCCCGCGGAGCGCTTCATCAAACGGAACGACCGCAACAGCCCCGTTCAAGCGTTTCTCGAATGTCACACGATCCAAAGGATTCAGGGTCGAGAGTAATTCGCGCAATAGTCTACTGAACGTACTATCGACGACGGACACGTGAGGCGCACTCGCTCGTGCTCGACCTAACAACTCCTCACGTCCCAGTCTCGACAGCTCTCCGATCGAACCTCCCGCATCCAGCTGCTCTTTGAGGTATCGCAGCAACGCGACATCTTCGTCAGAGTAATTGCGGTCAGAAATGCGTCTCTTCATGGGCCACGGGTGAAGAACCTGTCCGGTAATGCTCGAGAGTGGGTACAGGATTGGTATGACCCTGGGTACTACCAGCATACGCTTGATCGGAATCCGCAGGGTCGTGATAAAAAAGATGTCGTCTGATCGATTCGCGGTGGGTCATGGCATAGCCCGATCTCGGACATCACGTCGACGGTGCGCGGGCGCGGCGGGTTCGCACTGCAGACCCATGGTACAGGCATTCGCTGTGCACGAAGTCTCGAGGGCCAGACTCGGCAAAAGGTGACGGTCGACATGGTGATGCAATGAGACCAGATAACTACAGCAACGATACAGAGGCCGGTTTCTTCTCCGCTTCTCAGTGGCGTCGCGACTCAACGCGGCGTCTTCTTCCGAGATAGATGGGTTCCTCTCTTCAACCCGAAGGGACCCTGTCTTCTCGATGAGCCACAGAAGCGGGTGACAAGAAGGAATGAGCAGGACTGTCGGCATTAATAAGGATGGCAGTATGGACCAGATGATCGTGTGTGCAGTGGCACTGGTGGCTCTACGCTGGTGGGCCAGCGTAGAGCCATGCATAATGTCTGTCCGGTGCATCGGCAGACTGGAGTCCGCAGGCCTCGTGTCAAGTAAGGAGCACTCTGTTGACCCGTATGAATGCCGCGGAGCTTGACAGACCGGTTCGGCATGAACCGCGCCTATCAACACTTGCCGTTCACCCGTGCCGTTCATCGATACGACGAGATGGCTGCTCTCATGGGAGAGCGGGTCCATGATGATCCTCATACCCTCTCCGATTTCTCGACCCGCACAGTGGACGTTCGGTTTGAGTTGAGGCTGCATTCTACTTCTGCTTGATCGGCCTTGGCGTGTTCACCGCTGTGTTCTTGAAGGTACCGAGCCAAGCGGCGAGGACCTCGATGTCCTTGGGCTCCATGAAGTCCTTAAACTTGTTGGGCATCATGCCCTTCCTCCACTCCTTCTCGTATCCCTCGGACATGAAGCTCTTGGGATCCATAATTTTCTGTTGAATCTCGTCAACCGTGAGATAGGTGCCGATGTTGTCCAACTCCGGCCCACGCTTTTTTCCACCCTCACCCTTCAGTTTGTGGCAGTTGGAACATGCTTGGAGCTGCCACTGCTCTTCTCCCAGCTTCATAAAATCGCCGATCGCCACACTGGCCGTTGGAGCAGAAGGAGTCCCGGGCTGCAGCGCCGGCACCGCCTGATCCCCGCCCAGTGTCTTGAGCCGCACCTCTAGGGCTTTCACCTGCTCATCAAGCGCCTTGGCACGCGCAATCAATTCCTCGGTTGTTCCCTTTTCAGAGGCATCGATCTGGGGCTTTAAAATTCTTGCGATCTTCCCCTTTTCATCTTCAGGATCAAATTGTGGAAACAACGACGCGCCGGCGATACAGACTGTACACAAGAGGATATAGAATGCCCCGAGAACGACGACGGACTTTACCCCACTCATCGTCCTGAGCGGCGGCGCGTCCAGCAATATGAAGACGATAACCCCCAGCATCGCGAAACCAAGGAACAGCATTTGATAGACGAAGGGAAACTCCAGCGCTCTCGCGACGCCGACAAGTACACCGCCGACCAGCAGACCAATCGCCAGTTTCTTGATCACATTCCCCATGGAGCCCTCCTCTCTCCTTGCAGAAGGCGTTTCGCACCCCGGTTACTGGGCCCTGGCAGGGACGGGTCTACCTTCGGTGTGTGCTCCTTCGACCCAGACGTCCGAAGGGGCACGATCGCGGTACAGTCGGGCAACGATCTATACTGCAGCCAATTCCCCCTAATAGAGAAACTCCATCGAAGGCGCGCTGGGAGCGTGGGCATAGGCCACGCCTCCGAACCATGTGAGCAGCACAGACCACGACGAGTCTGCGCTGCCACGTTCTCATGATCCTTCGCCGCCCCTCTCCGCTCGAAGCCTGTCCACGGTGAGAGATCTGCATCCTGACTGCTCGTCTTTTCAGCTCGCTCACTGCTCAGGCATGTCAGCTTTTTCGGTTTCACAGTCCCCGTTCGTCATTCCGCTATGATTTCATGCTAACACACCTAACCAGAAGCCTTGGGCGTCAGGGGGATTGCGCGTCGAACCGGATAGCGTCTCCGTGATTGTAGAACTGTGGAGCGACACGTTGACGCGTTGATCTCATCCAGGCATTCCTTAAACCGTCTCCCTCATGAAATGGCCCTCGCCTTCAAAGGCGAGCGACCCCGATAGCGATCAGATACAACTGAGTGCGAAGGGGATCGACTGCCCGGAAAAGAGCTAAGCAGGGCGCTTCAGCGTGAGTCTTTGGCACAGCCGTCGCACTCCAAATCTACGGCAAGGACACCTACAACAAGCGCACGATTGCCGAGATGCGTTCGCCCGATCGCGTCCACGTCAACCTGGAGCTGGTCAACGACGGCGGGTGCTGGTGGTATTGGAAGTATGCGCCAAGGGATACCACGCTAGAGAGCCTTGGGGGAGAGGCACGAGAAGGAACACGAGGGCTGTGATCCGACTCCGCACCGGTGCCGCAGTGGGAGTCGCGGGCACGAAAGCACGTGCGGAAAGTAAGCCAGTTCTAAGGTGGGCCTAATACCTGGCTAATCTTGACTAGTTAGACTCAACACATAACCAGAGCGTAATCATGAATCACATCGGAATGCGGATTTATTTGACGGCGATCGGAATGTTCCTCACCTCGCTCCTCGCCAGATTTATTGCGTCTCGAGAGAGAGGGCGGGCGGTACAAGATTCCATAGTACGCCAATGGATCCCCTGCCCCCGCAACGCTGTATGCGGAGGATCAACGAGGCGGCGCGGGGTCGGCTGGCACGGAATTGTCCGGCACGCTCATCCCGTGCCGCCGAGGGAGTGGCGGAAGAGGAATGGTAGAGATGTTATCAGAAATTATCGACACTGGGCTTGCGCTCACACCGCATGAACTCAGTCAGCCATCATAATTCCTGCGTAGCGACTCTCCCATCCGCCGAGGTAAATGGGCCCCTCTCTACACCCTGGAGGGACCTGCTTTCTTGGGGAGCCATAGAGGCGGGTTACGCCAAGGGAAGAGCGAAACTGTCATCAATGATAAGGAGGACGGCATGGAGCAGATGATCGTGTGGGCAATGGCAGTGGTGGCGCTATGCTGGTGGGTAGGTGTTGCGCCATGGAGCGTGCCTGTCGCGTTACAGCGGCAGGCTGGAGTCGGTCGGTCTCGTATGTAGTAAGGAGCACTCCATTGACCCTTGTGATCGCTCTGGAGGGTTCCAGTGGAATCGAATGGGAGCCCAGACAATTCTCCACGCGCCACTTCGCAAGCCGGCGGAGGCAACTGCACGCGTTGCGGGGGGTTGATGATCAAGGAGTATTACACGGATCTACTGGACGATACTGGTCAAATCGGCATCATGGGTTTGCGTTGCATCAGTTGTGGAGAAGTCATCGATCCGGTCATTCTTCGGAACCGAGTGAACCCGACTGCGGATCTCGTCCACGTCGCGAAGCAGAGAAAGTATGCGCAACGGGTCGATCAAGGTAAGTCAGATGGCCAAGATCGGAACGGCCATTGAAATGACAGGGAGCCTGGCGACTCGCCGCTTGTCAGTCTCACACGGTAGTCCTGGTAGGGGATGAGACCATGCAGATCATTGTGATGGGTGGCACGGGATTCATCGTTCGGTCCTTATGTGCTCCGCTTTGTCAGACGGGCCATCGGATTACTCCAGGGGAGGCCCTTTCTTGGGGATGCGTCTTTCACCATCCGAAGCTAGAACCGGCAACATCGGCGATCGGTCTATCTAAATTCACTCTTCCTGCTCGCGAAATGCTGCGTGCTCAGACTCGTACATCAATTGTCGTTCACAACAAGGAGGTATTTACATGATGACCAAGAAGATCAGCGTCACCACGGCCGTACTGCTCAGCCTGCTAACCATCGTGCTGCTTCAGATCTCAGGGAAGACGAGTGAGGTCAGGGCTGCTGAGGGGCAGGAGATGCCAGGAAGCCAGACCCAGCGACCGCACGGGGGCGAGGCCAATCTACCGAATGGGGTGGTTGGCCTGTCACTGCATGTCGGAGCGGAACGAATCGGCGATCCGGCTTCGTTGTATGTGGTTCATGTGTATCCGAAGAGCCCTGCCCAGCAAGCTGGCCTCAAGCACGGCGATGAACTGGTGACCGTGAACGGGGCGGCTGTCACCGGGAAAACTTATGAGCAGGTGATCCAGATGGTCCGCGGGGACGCGGGCACTGCGGTGAAACTGGGCGTGAAGGGAGACGGGGGGCTGCACGAGATTACGATCACACGCATCGCCAGCGAAAAACTTTCTAAATCTGAGATGGAATCACATGATGGGCCTGCACGATAGGAGTGACTCATGATCAACAGCCTAAAGATGTTTGCAGTTCTTGGACTAGTGATGATGCTTGGCGGGGGGCCTGCGCTTGCTGAAGAGGCAGGCGCTGTGGCTGGCTCAGTGCGGACCAGCCTAATGAAAGCGCATATCTATCTGGTGGCCGGCGATTACCGTCGGGCGCTGGAGGCCTGCCAGAGAGAAATCGACAATGCGCCCTCCGTCGATGCCTACATCCATTTGACCTATGTGTTTCATGCCATCGATGCCTACTTGGATCATCTGTCTCAGGAGGAGCGGTGGAACACCGTCGAACAGTTGTATCTGAATCTTGCCTACAAGGATCCGCAAGATTTAATTGATCCTCCAGGTGGGTTGGCTCGCATGGCGAAGGAGATGATTCAGATCAGCGTCCATCAACAATCTGACGTGAGCGCTGCGATGGCCACCCGGTTGAACAAGAGCGAGACTGAACGGTTGTGGCAGCAACAGGCTCAATGGCGCAAGACGAATCCACACACATGGTGGAGTGGCATCCCAGACGCATGGCGTTGACGCGAGCGGAACGTTGTACGATCGGCTTCCGCTGCGGGAGGCAATGATACTGGTGGTACCGGAAGTATGCGTGAGGGGAAATAACACTGGAACAGTTAGCGGTTGAGACGAGAGGAGCCAAGAAAGGCTTGCGGGTTGACCTGTACCCCGTAACATCGTGCCCCAGGAGACCGCTGGAACGGAGGGAGCATCGTGCCAAGATGGCAAACACGATGTATGAAGACAGGAACATGGCGATCTCGGACATTTGCCAAACCCGCAACATTTCACGGGCGACTTCCTCTCGAGATCTGAGCCTCGGAGCATAAGGCTCTACTCCCGCTTCTTCGTATGGGTATTGCAACATTATTTCTGCTACCCTAAGCACATGCTGTGGGGGAGTACCTCAGTGGGAGCGCATGTTCACAGGCATCAGGGTGCTAATCCAAAAGCAGTATCGACCCTCATTTCCCCTGTTCATACTCCAACCGATATTCGAAGAACTGAGCGTCGGATTGAAGTTCTGGACACGCAGAGCCTATTGAGCAACGTGAAGTCGTTGTCCAGCCTGGCCTCTATCACCGGATGAGCACGATGCACCGCGTCACCTTTCAACAGGATGGAATTACCTGCGATGCAGAAGAGGGGCAATGGCTGTATGACGTGTGCGAGACCGCTGGAGCCTCTGTACCCTTCGCCTGCAAAGCCGGCGCGTGTGGTGCCTGTGCGACTGAGGTTGTACAGGGCGAAGCCAGCTTAGGGGCCCAGAAAGCCCGAGAGATTCGTACGCTGGAAAGTAACGGCCTGGACCCTACGCGGTATCGACTCTTGTGCATGGCGGACGTTCACGGAACGCTCACCCTGGGAGCGAGCGCAAAAACGCAACACGCGACCGCCTCACTCGGTGTGTGCAAGGTACGCGTCGAAGACTATCGACCGCTGACCTTGACGGTCTGTGAGCAGAGATTTACGGTGGAGTCGGGAGAAATCAACTTTTCTCCGGGCCAATATATGATTTTTCATGTACCGGGGCTCGACAAAGTCATTCGGCGCTCCTACTCGATTGCCTCACATCCTTCCGACAGCAAACATTTCGAGGTTTGCGTACGGGCTGTATCCGGTGGCTTCTGCTCGAACTTCATTCATCGGCTCCGCCCCGGGGACTGCATTCAGGTCGAAGGCCCCTTCGGTGACTTTCGATTAGACGATGGATCACAACGAGACGTTCTGATGATCGCGACGGGAACCGGTATCGCGCCGATCAAGTCGATGCTGTTGACCCTCCTTGGGCAAACTAGCACGCGCCGTATCCGATTGTTCCTCGGATTGCGAAATGTCTCCGACCTCTTTTATACCAAACTGCTGAATGATCTGAGAGACACACACCCCTGGTTCGAACCGACCATTATCCTCTCACAACCTGACCCGGTCGGATGGTCTGGTTTACGAGGTCGCGTCACAGACTTGATTCGTGAACAGGTGTCTCCCGAAGAGGCATCACACACTGACGCCTACCTGTGTGGCGGACGGTCAATGATTGAGGACGCCAAGAGATTATTAATCCATAAAGGCATGCAGGTTGAACATATCCACCATGAAAACTTTTTTTAGTGGAGCGATGTGGCTGCAGACAACAATCTACCTCGCTACCCCACAGCCAGCGGTTCAGTTTACCATCGCTCGTCCGTTAGGAGTTGGGAAATACTAGGGGCAGAACCACTGAAACTCATCGTATGACCATTCCGTTTACTCTCGAAGACGCATTGTTGAGCAAGAAGACCTTGCATGAATATGTATGATCGTCCAACGAAAGGTCTGTTTCGATCATGACCCCTTCCGAGTCAAGGATGGGATAGGCAGCATCATCCAGGTTGGACTCCAACTTAACCTCTATGCCGCCGGTCAAGATCCTTGCCACCTACCCCTTGCCGATGATTCGGAGCATCGAACTTATGGGGGAGCTTCATTGTATCTGCCGCATGTTCCTTCGATCGTTAGACCTGCTCACGCCCTGCGAACACCCTGATCCGCCCACTCATCGCGTAGTGTCCTGGCCCGAACGGCGGAACCGGGCCAAGGTCCCTCTCCAAATCCCGATCTCCGAGTGCCAGGCCTGTCATTATGCAGAGGACTTTGCCGCTCGCTCTAAACCGACTGTCCGCGACCATCACCTTCGGGTGCTCAACCAGCGGAAAACATGCCTAGCCTGCCATACCGAACATCGTGGGACACTGGCCGAAATTACGACTGGGGTGCTGCCGGTTTCAAAGACACCGAGTTTGGAGCATGAGTGAAACTGGAGGTGGGTCATGGAGCGGCGCGAAGGCACGAGTCTCTCGCGCACAAATCGGACAGGCTCCGTCGAAGAATACCGTGAGCGGATACTGCGTCATCGTCGGCCTCTCCATGCTATCGTCGAGATACGGGCTGCCGCATCACTCGATCTAGCGTGTGATCCAACTCAACGAAGTCTTCCAAGACCTCAATCTGAGCATTCACGAACAGGTCTCGCATGGCGAGCGCGCCATGCCCGCCGACAGCCAGTTGGGAGACGGGATGCACGTCATGCACCAGAGTCTGGATTAGCTCAGTGGCTTTGGCATCGGACAGGGCGAGAGGCAACGATAGGATTGTCAGATCTGGCTTCACCGTGCCGCAGAGGCTGGTCAGCGACGCAAGGGGCACATTGGCGCCCAAAGAGTAGACGCGGCAGCCTCGCACCCGGCATCGATACGCCACTGCGAACGCCGCGATGTCGTGTTCCTCACCAGGCGGGCAAGCCACAACCACTTTGGCGCCGAACTCCGCGACCGGAAGTTGATTCATGGCTGAGAACATCTTTTGTTGAACGTGCTTCGTGACGTAATGTTCGAGGGCCTCGTTTACGCGACCGTCGTGCCACAACTGTCCAACCTGTTCCTGGAGCGGGAGCAAGATCCCGTGCAGTGCGTCCTCAAATGGTACGACGGCCACGGCCCCGTTCAAGCGCTTCTCGAAGGTGACGCGATCCAAAGGATCCAGGGTCGAGAGTAATTCGCGCAACAGTCTACTGAACGTACTATCAACGACTGACACTTGAGGCGCACTCGCTCGTGCTCGACCTAACAACTCCTCACGCCCCAGTTTCGACAGCTCTCCGATCGAACCTCCCGCATCCAGCTGCTCTTTGAGGTATCGCAGCAACGCGACATCCTCATCGGAATAATTCCGGTAACGATTGGCACCTCTCGTCGGTTTCAAGAGGTCAAACCGGCGCTCCCAGACCCGAATGACATCGCGTGAGAGCCCGGTGAGTTTTGCAACTCTATGAATTCTATGATTATTCATATCTTAAATTTGACTATATATGAGCCGTCAAATGTTTATCAAATATTGTACTCACCAACGCTTGACACATTAGACAAATAGGTTTACATATTAGACATAGATTGGACAAACATATGACATCATATTCGAATCAGATCATGTCAAGTGCGGGGCCAAAGAGGATCCCGAGACATAATTTCAAACAAGGGGGTGGCGCGATGAAGAACGGAGTTCGTGTATTGACAAGGTTGCTCGTTTCTTTAGCTATTGGGGCTGTAACCGTGACGGTCGTGGGTTTCGATGGGCAATCCGTTGTCCAGGCCATAGACCATGAGATGAAGATCGAGGTCACAATCACAGACCTGGGATACAAGGTACAAGGACATACGACACCCGACGCGTTGACAGTGATTACGGTCCACAACAAGGGTTCCATCCCTCATGGGATCACTTCGCCGCTGTTCAGTAAGGCAGTACCCAAAAAGGAAGGCAATGGTACAGAATTCAGAGGGCCTGGGGTAAACGGGTTCAGGGCCTATCATCTTGCACCGGGGGAGACCATGAGGTTGCATTTCGATCATTCAGATTCGACGAGCAGGGCCAGCCAAGAAACGATGCAGGTTCCACTGTGGTGCGATATTCACACCCACATGAGGGGGGAGTTCCTGATCGTGGAAGCCAAAGGGGGAACATGATGAAGAGCGGGATTCGTACATAAAAGGGTTGCTCGTTCCTTTAACTTTTCACTTAAACAGAGGATGGACCATGGCGGGGGTGTTGCCAGGAGATGAACAACAGACGCAATTGCAGATCCCCTGCGATGCCCTCTATCGAGACAGTGTGGACGTTGGAGTCGGGCAAGAAGGAATCTACCTCGGCAGTTCCAATGCCAAACAGACCGAGTTAGGAAAGGAGGAGTTATGGTTAACCGGTTATGGAAATACTTGAGCCTGTCCGGCGGCGCCCTGCTTGTCGGCGCAGGTCTTGTGGTCGGAGCGATCGCCGTGGTATTCGGCGGGGAGCATGCCCTCTCCAGGACCGAGTTCTGCGTGAGCTGCCATTCGCAGACCTACCCGTATGAGGAGCTGAAAAAGTCCTCCCACTATGGCGCGCTCGGGGCTGATCCTGGCTGCAAGGACTGCCACGTCCCTCAAGGCTTGGGCAACTTCCATCTGGCGGTGTGGACGCACGTGTATGACGGGACGCGGGCCGTGCTCGCAGAGATGCAGTATGACTACTCGACGGTCGAGAAATTTAACGAGCGCCGGCCGATCATGGCCCACTATGCGCGCATGTCGCTCAAGAATTGGGACAGCGTCACCTGCCGGGAGTGCCACAAGAATACCAAGCCGCCCGGCGCATCGGCAAAAGCCGCGCACAAGAAGATGGAAACGGAGGGCGCCACCTGCATCGATTGCCACCAGAACTTGGTGCATAAAAAAGTCCCTGAGGCGGATCTCAATGCCAGTTTAGCCCAGGGCAAGATGGTGTTGAAGGAGGAGCCGGTAGTGGCTCAATGAAAGCAGATGACCATAGTAGCGCGATACGGAGGCCGGTTTCTTCTCCCCGTCTTGGTGGCGCCGCAACTCCGCACGGCGTCTCCCGCTGAGGTAGATGGGTTCCTCTCTTCACCCCGGAGGGGCCCATCTTCTCGGTGAGCCACCGAGGCGGGTGACAAGTACGAATGAGTGGGACTGTCGGCTGTGAGAAGGAGGACAACATGGAACAGATGATCGTATGTGCAATGGCACTGGTGGTACTCCGCTGGTGGGCCAGTGCCGTACCATTGAGAATGCTGAACGAATGTGTGTGCGACGTGATCTCATACAAGAGATAACCCATGTCGGCGCGTGGCCAGGGCTTATCGCTACGTCGACTGTGGAAACGTCTCCGGCTGAGTCGTCGAACGGAACGGCAAATAGTGAACGTCTGAACATCAGAGGGAGGGTCTAGTCATGGCTTCTGGTAAACCCGTCACTGATCGTATTCTTAGAGCAGTCCAACGCGCGCATGGGTGCGATCTTGATACGTTGACAAAAAGTCTCTCCGACCTGTCCTGGAGCCAGGTTTTCCTTGAAGTCGATCGGCTGAGCCGACAAGGACAAGTACGGGTAACGCTCGACACCGGAAGTCGCTACATGATCCGGATGCCGGATCACAACAGAGTATCCCTGACCCACGAGGTATAAGGCGGCAGACACGGATATGCGGTAGGCCCTTGCATTCTATCCGGACAACTGAAGCGTTGCCTGTTAGCCAGCTCCAGCCGAAATGGAAGGACAGTTGCAACACAATATAAAAAGCACTGGGGCCGCTGAGCGGCACGGAGCATCGGATCAGCGCCCGGGCTACAACAGGAGGGTTCGACCATGATGAGGCATGTGATAGGGGCAAGCGCCACGATGCTCCTGCTTGTGACAACACTGTCCCACCCCGGCCTCGCCGCGGCACATGGCGGCACCGATATGGAACAGGACCCCTGCATGCGCCTGGCAGGTGAGAACATGGTGCATTTCAGTGCCTATCAGCCCCAATACGAAATACAAGATCAGTACTGCACAGAAATCCCCCAGGTCGGCGACACCTTCCTGGTCGTGGATCTCGTGGACCCGACACTGCGCACCGAACCGATCGGCATGCGGGTCGTGAGGGGGAACGGGAGCAAAGAGGCAGACGTGCAGATTGTGGCGGATGTGCGTCCGAGCTTCCATCCGGACGGAGTGCTCAGGAGCGAAGTCAAGCTGGACGAGGGCCTGTATACGGTCATCATTGCGTCGGAAAAGCAGAATCTTCTGCGGCGTCCGCAATATCTTCTCAGAGTGCACATGGTCGATTATCAGAAGCTGGTGCTGTCTATCGCCGGACCGCTGATCGGCGTGCTGCTGTTTACATGGCTCGCGTACAAGCTCATCCGATCGAAGTGGCTGCAGAGATTTTGGGCGGCCCCCCGTGCGTAGGAGGACGCCAGGTGTTTGGGCTCACGAGCATCTGGACAAGGCACGACAACACATCGGGCCGTATTGTATCGGAGATAGCCATCATCTGGTCGTGAGACATCACGAGACGCGTGGAGGGATTCATATGACATCGCACAGCGACATGGTGTTGAACAAAAAAAGCAAGCTTCCTTGGTACGCCTATTGTGTCGGAGCAGTGCTCTATACCGCTCTTGCCTGTTGGCTGCTCACGGAATCGTCTCCTCTCGCATGGATTTGTTTGTTGAGTGCGTCTGTGGGGTATTTCTATGCCTGGAAAGCTTGGGAGCAAGATCAACAACATAGCGATGTGGCCTAACTGTGTGAGGCTGAAGACTCCCCCTCGTGTCGTGACGGGTACTACCATCCATAGGGGTGATTCTCAGATATTGAGAAGGAGGTGAGGAGCAAGAATAGTTCTCAGATGCTTCAACAGGGGTGGTCCTCAGATATTGAAAAGGAGGTAAGGCACAGAGGTGGTTCTCAGGCATTTAACATAGAGGTGGCTCTCAGAAGCACATTGAATTGATAGGAGGTAAGGAACATGGCCAGTACAACGTTTGGAGGGAGCGACAAGGGGTACGACATGTCGCTCTGGTACGACTCGAAGATTTTCAAGGTGAGCTGGTTTGCGATGTTGG
>JAYTTD010000058.1:0-7220 GCA_043745235.1 Nitrospira sp.
GGAAGCTGACGATGGTAATCCCAAGTTGATCGAATCAAGATGCAATCTGCTTCGCACCATTGAACCTGAGCGTCAGTCCAAGCTTTAAACTCAATTTCATATCCACGTCGCACCAGCTCATCGCGCAAGATCTGATCATCGGCCGTACCCGTCTTCTTTTCATCACATGTCGCAAAGAAAATCTTCATCAGAAACCACCCTGTAACGTCAGTCGCGCTTCACTTTGGATAAGAAACGTAATTTCACCTCGGGCTATTTGCGAATGCGACCATCCTGTAGGATCCGTTCATTGCGCAGCAATCCACCATGCCGCGCACCCAATCTGACCACGGCATTCCGCGAAATTTGATTTTCTTCATCTAATCGGATTAAAGCTCGAATGCATTTCAAAGGTTCAAATACATCTTGGATCATAAGGTGATGAGCGCCTGTGTCTTAAGGTGTCCTTCGAAAGCGCGATGCGATGTATGTCGTCCCTATTTCTAGCGAACGGTTTTTTTCTAAGTTTGTAGTTCCGAATCAATTTCGACAACTAAACTTAAGACCATTTAATCCTCTGGAGTGCTGAATGAATTTTTGAACACATTTGAAAGTTGACCCGCATCTGATGAGAAATGCGGGCCCGCGAAAGAAATCTTAAAAACAGGAAAACAATTTCAAAGTCCGCGAATCAGATTTAAAGCCGATCCCGCTTTGAACCATTTCAGCTGTTCGGCATTGTAAGAGTGCCGAAGCTCATGCATTTCTTTTGTTCCATCTTTATGCATGATTTCCATCTTCACGTTTTTGCCTGGAGCTAGTGTTGAAAGGCCAATCAGGTTGATGCGATCTTCCTCTAGAATCTTGTCGTAGTCGGCAGGATTCACAAAGTTCAGCGCCAAGATCCCCTGCTTCTTCAAGTTCGTCTCATGAATGCGCGCAAAACTCTTGGTAAGCACCACTTTTACATTGAGAAATCTCGGAGACATCGCCGCATGCTCGCGGCTACTCCCCTCGCCGTAGTTCTCGTCTCCAACGACAATCGAACCGATGCCCTTCGCCTTATACCGGCGGGCGATCTGCGCCATAGTCAACCCCGCCTCGCCCGTCAAGACATCCGTACCTTTTCCTGGCTCTGGGAAAAATGCATTGTTCGCGCCCAAGAACATGTTGTCGCTGATCTTGTCCAAATGGCCGCGGAACTTGAGCCAGGGGCCGGCCGGAGAAATATGGTCCGTGGTGGTCTTGCCCTTAGTCTTGATGAGCAGCGGGAGTTTCTCAAAATCTTTTCCGTCCCAGCGTGGAAAGGGTTGCAATAGTTGTAGTCGCTCGCTGGTCGGCGGAACTTCGACGGTCAGGCCTTCGCCGCTGGCTGCCGGCGCAACAAACCCTTCCTCGCCCTTCGCAAAACCCTTGGCCGGAAGCTCCTCACCCTGTGGTGGTTCGAACTTAAATTCCTTGCCATCGGCTCCCTTGAGCTTCTGATTGACAGGATCAAATGTCAAATCACCCGAGATGGCATAGGCGGTCACAATTTCCGGGCTCGCAAGAAATGAGAGTGTTTCATTGATGCCGTCGTTGCGGCCAGGGAAATTGCGGTTGAAGGAACTGACGATCGAATCCGCTTTCCCCTTCACGCCGTCGACCCGCTTCCACTGCCCGATACAGGGGCCACAGGAATTGGATAATACCGTGCCGCCCAATTGCTCAAATGTGTCCAAGAACCCGTCACGCTTCATCGTATGATAAATGCGCTCGGAACCTGGCGACACGAGGAACGAGGCTTTCGCTTTGAGCCCGGCCTTCAACCCTTGCTGGGCGATGTGGGCTGAACGGCTGATATCTTCATAAGATGAATTGGTGCAGCTTCCGATGAGAGCCGCCTTGAGTTCGACCGGGTAGCCCTTCTCCTTGGCTTCCGCCGCCATCTTGGAAATAGGTCGCGCGAGATCCGGCGTATGAGGCCCGACGACATGGGGCTCGAGCGTCGATAAATCGACTTCGACGATCTGGTCGTAGTACTTCTCAGGCGACTGACCGACTTCGGGGTCCGCCACAAGCAATGACTTATTGGCAATCGCAAGGTTGGCTAGATCGGCCCGATCCGTGATGTTCAGATAGGCGACCATCTTCTGGTCGAAGGGAAACACCGAGGTCGTGGCACCTAATTCCGCGCCCATGTTGCAGATCGTCCCCTTGCCGGTTGCGCTGATGGTTTCCGCACCGGGCCCGAAGTATTCGACGATCTTATTCGTCCCGCCCTTCACCGTGAGCAAGCCGCAGAGGTACAGAATCACGTCCTTCGGCGAGGTCCACCCGCTCAGCTTGCCGGTCAGGCGGATGCCGATCAGTTTTGGATGGAGCACTTCCCATGGCAGACCAGCCATCACTTCACCGGCATCGGCGCCACCGACACCGATCGCCAATCCACCCAGCCCACCACCGTTCGGCGTATGTGAGTCAGTCCCGATGATCAAGCTGCCAGGAAACGCATAGTTTTCCAACACCACTTGGTGGATGATCCCGGCGCCCGGCTTCCAGAATCCAATGCCGTATTTCTTGGCCGCCGAGGCGAGAAAATTATAGACTTCCTTGTTCTCGTCCACCGCGCGGAGGAGGTCCTTCTCAGAACCCATCTCGGCACGAATCAAGTGGTCGCAATGAATGGTGCTCGGGACGGCCGCTTGCTTCTTGTTGGCCTGCATGAACTGCAATATGGCCATTTGGGCCGTCGCATCCTGCATTGCCACACGATCCGGACGCAGAGCTAACATCGCCTTGCCGCGCTCCCAAGCCTGAGTTTCGAAGTTGTCTGCGTGTGAGACCAGCACCTTCTCCGACAGTGTCAGACCACGGCCGAACTTCTTCCTGGCCTTGACGAACACATCCGGCATCTTCGTATATAGACTCTTGGCAAGTTCCATCGACATGGTGACCTCAATTTAAAATTCAAAATTGTCGTTACTTCAACGGCGGAACTTCCCGCCACTATTTTAAGGGCGGCACCTCGCGCCGCTTGGGCGCCGCATAGTTGACGAGGTAATCGAACAGCCGGATCAGACGGCTATCCTGGCGTTTCTGATCCACCCAATGCCCGATCAATCCGATTGTGCGGGAGAGGATGAAGAAGCCATTCAAACTGTCGACCGGGAATCCGATATCGACAAGCACCGCCGCCATCGTTCCATCGACATTCAGAATCAGGTTGTCCTTCTTCACCGACGTGATCTGTTCCACTTCGAGCGCGAAGTCCAGGCAGGGAGTCTTGATATTCAAACTCTTGACGTACCCGACCAACTCCTTCACACGCTTGTCCGGATTGCGCAGACTCTTGACGCGATGACCGATTCCCGGTACCGGCCCGACGTTCTTCTTCATATAGGTGAGGAACTCATCGACGGACATCTTGTTGTCGACCGCATGTTTGAAGTAGCGTCCGGCATCGGTCACGGCACCGCCGAAACGAGGGCCGATCATGATGAGTCCGGCTGCTACCGACTGGGATAGGCCGATCCCTGCGCAGGCCGCGATGATCGTCCCTAATGCCCCGCTGACACAGGGGCCATGGTCGGCGGAGAGCATCATAATGCGTTTGATAATCTCGGCTTCCTGTTTCGAGATGAGTCGCTTGTCCCAGAGTAGGCCTACGATATGGGGAATCTCGTAGCCCTTATTGATGAGTTCGGAAGCGGGGTACCCATCGTAGCAGGGTTCGTCGCCGCGGTCGTCGCTGATGGTGGTGCGGATCAGAGGGGCGACCATGACTTCGTTCGCCTTCATCGCCTCTTCAATCGTCTTCGGCAACTTCGGCAGTATGAGCGGCTCAACTGGCTCCTTCACCTGGCCTGACTTCAGCATCTCTTGATAGGCTTCTTTGATGGCAGGGCCCAAGGCACCGAACGTCGCCGGCACGATTGCACCGGACTTCTTCAGAGCATCGGACTTGGCGCGGGCCGACCCTTCGCCTTTCAAACCTTCCTTCGCACCTGCATGGCCGAACTTCATGCCCTTCGGCAAACTTTCCTGACAGAAGCCGGAGACGACGGCCATCAGCTTTACGCGCCGCTTCTTCGCTCCGTACCACTCGGCTGCTCGCTCTTCGAGATCGCCGCCCATTTCGCCGACGATGACAACCGCCTTCGTTTGCGGATCGTTCTCGAACATTTCGAGGTAGCTGACGTAGTCGGTTCCCGGATAGGCATCGCCGCCGATCCCGATGGCCGTCGTGATGCCGTCGGCAAACTGCGAGCAGATCCAGATAATCTCGTTGGAAAGGCCGCCTGACTTGGTGATGACGCCGAACGAGCCTTCACGATAGAGCTTGGAAAGGACGAGGTTGTCAAAGGCTCCGCCGATGACACCCAACCGGCAGGAACCGGCTGAGACAATGCCGATCGACGACGGGCCATTGAAGACCTTTCCGAGCTTGGTCGCATGACGGCCCAGGATCTTGGCATCTTTTTCCGGCACACCCTCGGTGATCATGGAGACCACCTTGATGTGCGGGGCGTCCAAGGCTTCCATCCCGCCCTTCATCGCCCGATCAGCGCCAATGTAGACCAGACTGGTGTTGATCTGAGGATGGTTCTTTGTGGCTTCCGCAACGGATTTATAAATGGGAACGGCCACCAATCCACTGCCGTAGGGAATCTCATGTGTCTTGCCGGCATCAGGCGGATAGACGAAGGCCAGGACGTTCAACGAGCGTTTGATCAGATAGCAAAACTCAGCCATCCGGCGCGCGGCGTTTACGCCTGCGACGCCGCCTTGAATGACCACATAGGTATCTTTATTCGCCAGGATACTCATCGGGATCTCCCCTTAATATATTCAGTTGGCCATGGATGGCAGGCTATTTCGTCTGGAGTGCCTTATCGACGATATCGGTCAGCGGCGTATGGCGGTCAAAGACGTTGATGTCGAAACCTTCGTCCTTGAGCGCGCGCATCGCATCGAGTCCTTCCTTCTCCCGCGGGCCACCGCGGCGCACCCAGATCTTCACGCCCTTGAGCTTCCCCTCGGACTTCGCCTTGCGGAATCCATTGATGATGCCGCCAAACGTCTTCACCACATCGGTAAAATTGGCAATCGCGCCCCCAACGATGATATTTTTAATCCCGGGCAACGAGCACACCTTATCCGTTAGCACTTCAACCGCCCAGTCTGGTGGATCGCCGGAATATTCGGCGTAATTGGCCAACTTACCGCCGCGTGCCACAACTGCGTCGGAATAATACACGCTGGCGCCACCACCGGCCGGCAGCATGGCTGTGTCCCCGCCTGGGATCTCGATAAATTTGACCGAGCCCTTAATCTTGGAATCGACCGCCATCACTTCCATTTCGTGCTTGGAGTAGGCGCGACCGAACTCTGCGGCAAAGGCAAAGTTCCAATCCGGGTGCCTGAATTTGGCATCGCCATCGAGCAGCGTCACCGCATCCAACGCGATCAGTTCACTGTCTTGCTCACGCAGGACTACGGGGTTCACTTCCAAATACTGCGCATCTTCGCTGTCGAAGCAGGCAAACATCTTGCCGGCAAAGTCGGCCACCTTCTTTGCCAATGGACCAGCGAATCCCGCATCTTTCGCCAGCTTCTCGAACGCGTCAGGCGAGGGCTGCTGCCCGACATCTACTGCCAGGCGCTTCACACGATCCCAATTCGATTCGACTTCAATACCACCGCAGTTGGCGACCAGAATGTCCGTCCCTTCGCGGGTGGATTTCACCGCACAATAATATTCTTCCTTGTGCGGAATCATTTCGGACACGATGACTTGTGAAACAGTGATGCTGCCCACTTGACGACCGATCATCTCCTTGGTCGCCGCCTCTGCCCCTTTGAGATCCAGATCAATCTTCACCAAGCCAAGCTTGAACCGGGAACCGAGCGCTTCATGAGCCTTGACCACTAGCTTAGACTTCTTGAGCCATTCATTGGCTTGGCCGAGCTTCGTCAATTCGTCAACCGAGGTGACGACGACATAGTTGGGAACCGTGATGCCCCATTTTTTCATCAGGCCCATCCCTGGGCCTTCAAGCACCTTCGCCATGACGTCACTCCTTCAGAATGATGGAATAATTGTAAGGGAGGAGGATTGTAACGAAATCGGTTGGAGGACTCAACATCTCAGAAGGACTAGGCCCTTCTCAGATCAAAAGACCTAGCAGCGCATGCAGCAGGATAATTATATGTTAAGTGATTGAAACTGCTTGGCAATCATCACCTTTCATCGCCAACCTTCTCATGTACGTGCGGTAAGAATTATCCTGGAAGGCGGTTGGATTGGCAGGCGGGACAAAAAAATGAGCTGCGTTCACTTTGGAGACGGCGAATCATCCGTCCGCAGCGGTTGGGGCAGGGTTGACCTTCTTTGCCGTAGACGAGGTGGCGGCGCTTGTATTGGCCTTCCGCGCCATCGGGTGCATAGAAATCTTTGACGCTTGACCCGCCACAGGCAATCGCCTCGCAAAGCACCGCCTGCATAGTGTCATAGAGCGTGATAATCGTCGCCCTGCGCAGCCGATTCACCTCACGGTTCGGATGGAGCCTGGCGCGAAAGAGAATTTCGTTCGCGTAGATATTCCCAATCCCGGCGATCACTTGTTGATGCATCAACAGCGGCTTTAGGCGTCCACGCCTGGCTTGCATAAGATGGACGAACTCATCGCACGGCACCATGAGGGGATCGACCCCAAAGCGGCGAGCACGGTAACGGTCAAGTCCTGCCCGATCGAGCAAGGAAATCCGTCCGAAACGGCGAGGGTTCCAATAGCGCAGTTCCGATTCATGCCCCCCCGTGAATGACATGCGAACATGTACGTGCTGCGGGTGTTTCGTCTGCGTCGCGCGAAACAGGAGGAGGCCTGTCATACCAAGTTCCGCGACGACATATCTGAGTTCGCCCTCTTTTCTCAACCCCAGTGCGACACTCTTGCCGTATCGCTCCACGTCTTCCAGCACCGCACCGTGATACCACGAGAGCGTAGGCAACCCTTCCCGAACAATATCCGCTCGTCCAACCCAACAGTCGTTGAGCTGCGCGCCGAGGAGTTGTGTCCGTAGTTGCCGGGCCACAACTTCGGCTTCTGGCAATTCCGGCATCGAGAGAAGTCCTCAGTGATGTGGTTGCACATCTACACTATGTGATCATTGCTGTCCAAGATAGCCGAGACCGGGTGGAAGCTCACTTGATTTGATGCGGCTTTCGGACAGGCACTGATGGATGTTCACGATCGTGC
>JAYTTD010000059.1:0-7171 GCA_043745235.1 Nitrospira sp.
AACAAGCTCAAGAGCGCACAGCAACGGCCCTCGATCATCGCGGCGTGCGGGAAGCAGGCTACGTTGTGGTGATGTCATGATTTACGGAAAGATCAATAGAACAACGAAGTCAGATTGCACGCACAGACTAAAAAGGTCAGGTCTTACAGTCGCACACTAGCCATTCAACTCCTCTTTTGTGCTTATGCTTTCGGTTTTTCCTGTCGCGCATCCCGCATCCCGACCAATACTTGTTAAATCTGGTGATGCAACCGCGCGAGCACAGCCACGCCCATCGTCATTCCGCCACATGCAAGGTCAATCTCTGCAACGATACAGATCGCTAATTATTTGCACATATTGCCTTCGGTCGTATTCCCGTGCAAAAAATTACCGGAACTACCCCTTGGATCGCTGACGACCACTCCGTTATAATCCGGCGCGTCACAGGGAGCACATATGGCCACCACCAAAACCCAATACCAGCAACAACTCCGCGCCCTGGCTGAACTCATGCTCGCCGTGTCGGGTGAATCGGTCAGCGTCATGAAGAAGAATGCCCCTGCGCAAGCATTGACACTCAAACGCCAGGATGAATGGGGCCTCTATTTGGAATTCATCAAGATGTTGTTCAATCTGGCCGATCGGATCTCTGCGCTGTACTTACCGATCAAAGAACAGCCTCAGTTCATGGACAATCTCGAGGACGCCGTCACGCTGCAATTGAAGAATGTACTCGAACCGGCCTTCGGTTCCGGCGCCGATCAGATGGAAATCATGCTCACCGTCGGTGCGGCGGTGGCGGAGAGTCGGCAAGCCTATGAGCGGTACCGGTTCCTCGTCACCGAAGACCATCCCGCGAAAGACGAGATGTTGAAAGATTTTGGCGGGCGAGTCGCCAATGCGATGGGCATTGCAGGAGACGCACACATCGCCTCTGCCGCCACACTCTGCGCGAGCGCGGTCATTCCAGCCATCACCGCGATCTTGGCCGGAGACGCGCCGCCAGTCGTCGCGGTCGATACAGCCGTTCCCGTAGCGACCAATACCACGTCCGTTCCACCACCGACCGCGACGCCTGGGCCCCAGGGTCCGACGGGAACCGAAATCAAGTTGGTGAGCGTGATGGCAACCGTCGCAGGAGAAGAAGTGGAAACTCGGTGGGGGCTGCATCCTCGATTTCGACAAGATCTTCCTCCGGAGGACATGCAACACATCGCCAAGCTAATGAACCGAGTGGCGAAAATACTTGGCGAGCGGTATGCCTCCGTGGCATTCTCAGACGAATGGACATCCTGGCATAAGGCTGGGCATGCGTGATTGCTCCCAAGAGCCGTGAAACGTGAGGCGTGAAACGTGAAACGAGGGTCAGCCGCGGAATGTCGCGATCTGAAGCTCTGGGGTCGACGTTCAGGAAAATCTCGAACTCTTAATCTCGAAGTCTCCCTCGTCTCGCCAGTCCCGCGAGTCTCGCTCGGCTATCCTGCTTCGACATAATCAACGAGGAGGTGCAGTGGATACTCCGCAGACAACAGACGCGTCATCACAGGCCATTCCATCGGGGCTCTCACGACTCAAGGAATTGTCGCTGAATCTTTGGTGGAGTTGGACTCCGGAGGCCCGCCGGCTGTTTGAATTCATCGATCCGACCCTCTGGGTCCTGACCCGCCACAACCCCGTCAAGTTACTGGCCGACGTGAGGCTCGATCGACTCATGCACCTGGCCGAAGATCCCTCGTATATGCGGCAGTACTCTGCCGCCCTCAAGATATTCGACGAGTACCGTCAGAACGGACAGAGTTGGTTTACCACACAGCATCGCGATTTGAAGGCTCCCACCATCGCCTACTTTTCTGCAGAGTTCGGTCTGCATAGGTCCATTCCCATATACAGCGGTGGTCTGGGCATTCTCGCCGGAGACCATTGCAAGGAAGCCAGCGATCTCGGTGTGCCGCTGGTGGGAGTAGGGTTCATGTACCCGCAAGGATATTTCCGGCAGCGGATCACACCGGAAGGATGGCAGGAGGCGGCCTATGCCCCGTTCAACCGAGCCGTATCGCCGATTCATCCCGCCCTCACTCCATCAGGAGAAGCCTGTAGAATTACGGTTGAGATCGGAAGCCGAATCGTGGCGGCAGCGGTCTGGAAAGTGCTCGTCGGGAGGGTTTCCCTCTATCTCATCGATACAGATGTCCCCGAGAACAGTCCGGAAAATCGGGCTCTCTCTGCTCGACTGTATGGCGGCGATCAGGAGATGCGCCTCTGTCAGGAATATCTGTTGGGCATCGGCGGTGTCCGCATGCTGCGTGCCTTGGGCATCGCACCGACGGTCTGGCATGCCAATGAGGGGCATTCCGCCTTCCTCACATTGGAACGCATTCGCGAATTGATCCAGAAGGGTTCCACGCACGCGGACGCCTGCGAGACCATCCGCCAAAGTACAGTGTTTACCACCCATACCCCGGTGCCGGCCGGTCACGACGTCTTTCCCCATCATCTCATGGACCGGTATTTTACCGGCTATTGGGAGCAGGTGGGCCTCTCGCGAGAAGACTTCCTCCGCCTGGGAGATACTCCCGAATCTCAAGGGCAAGGTTTCAACATGACGGCACTCGCCATCCGGATGGCCGCCCATGTGAACGGGGTCAGTCGTGAACATGGGCAGGTCTCACGAGAGATGTGGCGCCATCTGTGGCCCGGCCTCCCGATCGAACAGGTCCCGATCCGCAGCGTGACCAACGGCATCCATGCGCCGACCTGGATCGCGCCGGAACTCAACCAACTCTACGGCAAGTATCTCGGCCCCGCATGGGCGGAGAAATGCGACGATACGGCGATGTGGCAACGGGTCTTGGATGTTCCAGACCAGGAACTCTGGGCCGTACGCCAAACCATGAAACGCAAACTCATGAGCTTCATCCGGGAACGTGCCAGGGACGGCTGGATGCAGGGACAGCTCCAAGCCTCGCAGGTCCTCACGCGAGGCACGCTGCTCGACCCCGAAGCGCTCACCATCGGCTTCGCCAGACGCTTTGCTACCTATAAGCGGGCAACCCTCTTGTTCCGCGACCTCGAACGGCTGAAACGGTTGCTCCACAACCAGTGGCGGCCCGTTCAATTGATCTTTGCCGGCAAGGCCCACCCGGCCGATGAGCCAGGTCGCTTTTTCATTCATGAAGTGTTGAGCTTTTGCGACGACCATAAACTGGGCGGCCACGTCGCGTTCCTGGAAAACTACGATATGCATATGGCAAAGTTCCTTGTCCAAGGGGTCGACATTTGGCTCAACACTCCGCGGTTTCCCTTGGAGGCGAGCGGAACGAGCGGACAAAAAGCGGCGCTCAACGGCGTCATCAACCTCAGCGTCCTCGATGGATGGTGGAAAGAGGGCTATAACGGAGCCAACGGATGGGGCATTGAGCCCTTAGTCGGGAACCAGGACATTCAGGCCCAGGACGAGCACGATGCGCAACAGCTCTACCGCATGCTGGAGCAAGAGGCTATCCCGCTCTACTATCAACGAGACCTCGACGGGATACCGCGCGGCTGGTTACAGCTGATGAAAGAAAATCTTCGAACCAATGCTCCCCGCTTCTGCACCAAGCGAATGGTCAAGGAATACGTCGAGAATCTGTATGTGCCGGCCATGGTCCGTACACCCTCGACATGGTAACGGGCCGTCCGGCGATTCGTGAAACGTGAAACGTTAGACGTGAAAAGTTTCAAAGCGAGTTGCTGCGCTGCCACAGCACACCTACAAGTGCTCCTGCTGCTCACACTTGTCTCAATCCTCGTAAGCCCGTTCCTTGCAAACGCAGGCACGCCCACGGCGCCGGTCGGCGTCGCCCTCGAACGTGAGGCCACAGACTCATTCAAGCGCGCCGAATACGATCAGGTGCTCAAGCTCTGGTACTCACTTCCGGCCGAGGCTACCGCCTCAAAACCGCTCATCCGCCTCGCCTTTCAAAGCTCCCTCAAGCTTGGACGACCAGAAGAAGCCCTAACCCTCTATCAACGGCTCATCCTGACAGATCAACCGGACGATCCTACCCTCCTACGACCCTTGGCGCTCAGCTTTCTGACCAGCCATGTCCGCGACCGGGAAGAGTATGTGCGGATCACAGCCTATACGATACTGGCTGAACTCGGTCTTCCTGAAACACAGGCCGTCTTAGAAGACGGTCTGCTCGATGCCTCAGTCCTGGTGCGGACTCGCGCCGCGGACGCCATCGGCAAAGCCGGACTCGCAGGAAAGTCCGGCCCCTTGCGTCGGGCTCTAAACGACGCGATGCCGGCCGTACGCATTGCCACAATGAAAGCGCTCAGTGAGGCCAAGGTCACCGACATCATGCCCTACCTCATTGAAGTGGGAAGAACGGACGACGGACCGGAATCCGTGTTTGCCTATGCCGCACTGTACAGGCTCGGCAAACAGGACATGCTCACCGACATCACCGGAGCGGCGACGCTTCCGGACCCCGACGTCCGCATGGCAGCCTTGGGGGTGTTGGGGCAACTGAAGCGCCCATCGAGTCTGTCGGTCCTGAGCCAGGGCATATACGACCCTGAGCCGTCGGTTCGCGCGTTCGCCGCCGGCGCATTGGGAGACTATGGACAGGCTGGTGGCGTCGGGCCATTGACCCATGCCTTAGGGGACGAGAGCGCGCGCGTACGCACGGTAGCCGCCACGAGTCTTGGGCGGCTGGGGCTTCGCGACAATCATCCGTTGCTGCGGGCGCTCACGCGCGATGCCGATATGCAGGTACGAGCCAGTGCGGTTGAAGGACTGCTTCGACTGGGCGACACATCGGCTATCATGCTGGCCGCGGAATTGGCGAAACACCCGAACCCCTCTATCCGAGCAGCGGCAGCCCATGCGCTGGCGGCCACCTCCGACAAACAAGCGGTAGAAATTTTACAGACGCTCCTGCAAGACCCGCAGCCACAACCACGGCTCTTTGCGGTGAAGGCCTTGGGCAAGAGCGGCGCACCGGTGACGCCGTTACTCAAAAAAGGGCTACACGATACAGACGTCGCCATTCGCCTTACTGCTGCAGGAAGTCTACTCCAGCAACTCCGCCGTCCCACCACAGCCCCAAAAGTTCGGTAGCAGGATGCTGGAATAGGCCGCCAGCATAGAAGATCGTTGTTCGGTTTGTCTCGTTTATTTGGTTGAATACGACCAACTAGATGAACCAGATCAACCCGTTTACCTGTCTCGTGTGCTTGATTAAATCAGACTAAGCGGATACACCAGAGAAAGCGGATAGACCAAACAGACCAGGTAGACACGGGGAGTTGTTCCGCAGCCTGTCAGCTGAAAGGATCGCGTGATGTGGAAATTTATCGCCGTTCTTGTCCTCACCGCCGCGTCGTTCGGTCTCGGATTTTACTTCGGCCAACGTCCTGCAGGCACGTTGCAAGAAACGGCGGCGGAGCTTCAACATTCGCTCAAAGACACGTCGCGCAATATCTACGACACCACAATGGGCATCGAGCGAGATCTGCGCAGGCGCCAGGGACTGATCGACAGCAAGTCACGCGTGGTGCAAGCAAAATCAGAACTGTTCGATAAAAACTTTGGGGAAGCCGCCAAGCAATTGGGCGAGGCGGCCGAGACGCTGGAGAATGTCACGAAGGGTAGGAAGCAAGACGAGTCGATCCTCGCTCTGCGGACGCTGACCGGAACGCTTCGAGAAGCGAGACTGGAATTGTCGATGGGAAAAACAGTGTCGATGAAGACACTCGATGACATTCAACGGGAGGTCGACCGGCAGCTGAACAAATAAGGGTGCGTCGTTTGTCTGCTTTGTCTTGTTGATTTGGCTTGTTTGGTTGAACCAGAGAAACTAAACAGACCAGAAGAACCAATCAACCTCACGCGTTCGCGGGCTGTTTCTTCCACTTCGCCAAAATCCGCTCCACCCGCATCCGTACCACCATATCCTGGTCCCTCATCAACGGCTTGATGGCCTCGCGACCCCGGTCATCGCCGATCGCCTCAAGCGCCGCAGCCGCCGTCAAGCGCGTAAACCAATCGTTATCGGACAGCATGACGATGAGAGGGTCAATCGCCTCAACATGCTTGATCCGGCCCAGGGCCAGCACCGCTTGCTTCCGAACATTCTCGTCTTTGTCTTTCAGCGCCTTGATCAGTCGCGATAGCGCCGGTTCACCCAGCTCGACCAACGCGTTGACCGCATCGTCTTTGAACTCGTCGTTCCGCAACTGCAACATGAGCGGATCGAGTACACGCTCGTCGCGAATCTTCCCTAACGCGGCAATCGCATACTTCCGAACGTCCCAATCACGGAGCAGCTTGACCAGCAATTCAACGGCGGGAGAACCGATCTGCCCCAATCCTTCGATCGCGACTTCCCGAACCTGCCAGTCACCATCGCGCAAGGCACGACACAGCGGTTCCACACAACGCTCATCGCCCATTTCCCCGAGCGTGATGGCAGCCTCGCGACGGACCACCCAATCGGAATCTTTGAGCAGATCGATCTGGATCTCGATCTCGTCCTTGACCTGCTCTTCTTCAAGAACGACCTGCTCGGTCGGTTCCGCTGCAGGCTCAACTCGTACCGGTTGTTCTCCGGTAAAATCCGCCGCCACCCGATCGGTCAATTCATCGGTCACCGCCGATGAAACAGCGGGAGTCGCTTGCTCTTCTTTCGGTTGTGATTGTTCCATCGGTACGACCTGAATAATTCTCTAGCCCGTCAACTGCCCCAATAAAGCCGTTACTTCGCAGCGGGAGCGGCTGTTTTCTTGCTCGCAGAATTTTTCTTGCGCAACGCGACGGTGCGCCGTTTCCGTTGTACCCTTCGCAGCCGCTTCTTGAGCGAACGAAGGGCTTCATCCTCTCTGGAGCCCTTGGAGTCGGTCACTCGCGCTGCGACCTTCTTTTTCAGTCTGGTTTCGTCTGATTCACCTGCCGTTTTTTTCGCCATCCGGATTCGGGCCTCCCTGTATACGTCATTGATCGAATGTATCTCTCAGCTCCCAGCTGGAACAGGCAGTCTAGTAGAGCGCTTCTCACCCTGTCAACCGGGGTTGTTGCTACAGGTGGATCTTTCTTTTCATTCTACCTATTGATCTTTACATAAATCATGACAACCGCTGATCGACTCGTGCATGATGTCTCCAGGACTGCTACTGGAGATTATGGTCATGGTGCAACCGCGAT
>JAYTTD010000060.1:0-7144 GCA_043745235.1 Nitrospira sp.
TTCGGGAGACAATAGAATAGGGGCTGCGGTTCTCATGCCCCTCAGGTTTAGGTGATATCGCATATATAAGTCAAGTTATTTGAGACTCACTACACTAGCTCCCTTGAGCTGATTCGGTCAAGGGGATACATGAGCTACCCTCTTAGACGCAGGATGTTCAAAAGCGTTGTCCGACAAGGCCGCAGCGAGCGAGAGCCCGAGGCGTACTTTCTAGTACGTTGAGGGCTTGAACGATGCAAGAACGCGGTCGACGGCGCTTTTCAACATCCTGCTACGCACTTTTGAAGCGAGTCACTTTGGCAAACAAGATCGCCGCGAAGGGGAGGGCTAGGCCTAACAACAGCTGCACGATGAGCAAGGAACCAAGATGGCTGTAGTCGGCAGGCGTTTGAATGACGCCGGAGGCCTGGTCACGGACTTCCCTAGCGACCACATAGATCTCGTTCATGTACTTGGTGCCGAGTTGACTCAACGACAAGGCCAGATTCGTAAATGAAGCCATCACGGCAAAGAAGGTGGCTTTCAGGTTCGCGGGCGCGCTGTTCGCAATCCAAGCCAGCATCGGAATCATCGAGATCTGACCGAGCGGCGATTCTAATGCCGTATCGATCAGCGCAATGAATCGTGCATCGACAACACCTCCCGTGATTCTCGCCGTCCATTCGTGCAAGCCGTAGAACATGCTCACGATCGGGAGAGTCAGAATGGTTCCGATCACCGTGAGAAACCCCACGACATAGGCAATCGACCGTTCAGCCATGAAGCGGCGAAAAACGAACATGCCCGCCAAGGTGAGCGTGCTGCCGATCAGCGAGAGGATCGAGAGAAACTGCTGATCGAACTTCAGCTGGTCGATCATCCACCAGGTCGTCCCTGGCCCGGTCCCTGGAATCGCGCGGAAGATAAAGACCACGACCGCTGTTCCGACCAGAATGAATCGCTTGTCAGGCTCCAGCTCCCGCACCAGCCTGGCCATCAAGAACAAGACGATGGCCATCGAGCCGACAAAGACAATCTCTTCGCTGTAAGAGAAACCGCCGAATCCGACGGTCAGCGTGAACAAGACAAAGACGAGGCTCCCGCCAAGAATCCACCAATTCGGCTTGGTCGCCTCCACCAGGCTTTCCCGTTCGCGCACCATCTCGTTGGTCTGCTCATGCGTGAACCCCTGCCGTCGGAGCTGCCTCATGTGACGTTGTTGTAGGAACCAGGCAACCCCCACCCCAAGCACCGAGACAAACGGAATCACAAGCGCTATCAGGTAGACCTGCTTGTAGAGCTGAACGGTCTCTGCTTGTGCAAGTCCCTCGACCCCTGTGAAGACATACACGTTGATCATTGCGACCAGAATGCCGCCACCAACGATCGCCACACGACCGAGTGTCTGCATGGTGGTGTGCATGAGCTTGAGGGTCGGCTGGTCAAACGGCTGCCCCCGTTCATCCACGCGTGGCACGGCATCGACCGTCATCGCATCTGCGACCGCATCTTGCACCACGTAGCCGATCGGCCCAAGTAAGGTGCTGATCACGTACCAGACTTCCGCAGGCAGGATGGAAGTCATCGCTTCTCGACTCCCGATCAACGCCGCCATGATGCCGAGGCTGGCGGCCAGCAGCGCGGATCCGAAGCCCACGAGCCAGCCTTTCCAATGCCACAAGAGATCGACGAGATGTCCGATGGGCATCTTGAGTGCCCAAGGAATACCGGCCCAAAATCCCAGCGCCGCGAGAAATGACGCTGAGAGGTCCAAGTAGTCTTTGACGAAGAAGGTCCCGACAATGCCGGTGAGGCCGGAGATGCCGTAGGCCATGTAGACCATGAGCGGCGGCAGATAGGAGAGCCGCATCTCACGGCCAAGGGACAGTATGTTGCAGTCGATCCACTGAGCGAGACGGGTGATCATCGCTATGACACGACGTTGCCGGGCTGGCGACGTTCGACCAGCGCCTGGAGCTGCGCATGCATCTCCTCTTCCGGCAAATGCATCCGATCCCCATGCCCTGCCAATACCCATTCAAAGCGGTAGTCGAGAAGTTTCTTGAGAGAGTACACCAGCACATGTTTCCTCCACACCAGCCGGCTTGGAGCACCGAGCATCTTCTGCGCGGAGTCCCACCAGAGATGATCCCCCGTGAAGAGGAAACTATTCTTGTAGAGAAGAGCCATGCTGCCTGCCGTATGGCCGGGCACAGGAATGATCTGAAACTGCGGCATGACGTGTTTACTGTCTGCCCCCTCGATAATCCATTCGGCATCCGGAACCGCTTCGACGTCCGCCCGATGAATCATCCGTTTCGCCCCGAAGTGCGCGGCATACTTCTCTGCATCGGCCACATCGTCTTTATGTGTGAGGAAGATGTAGGCAATGCCGCCCTTATGTTCGAAGGCCTCGACGAGATGTTTGACATAGCGCGGTGAATCGACAAGCCAGTTGCCGTCCGGATGTTCGATAAAGAAGCTATTCGCACCGAAAGACTTCTCTGAGTTGAAGCCACAGTAGGAGACGCCGCCCGCCAGATGGAGCGGGAAGCTCGTCAGGGCATCCTGCATTCGCAACATGTCGCTGTGCTCCGTGCCGATCGCGCCGACCGGACAGGCGAGGAGTGCGTGATAGGCCTGTTGAATAGGCCCATCATCGGTCGGCTGTTGGGTGACCGCTGAAAAATTGCCGACTTCCTCAAAGCTCGCCGGCGCCAACTGCCGGCAGGTATCGCAATTGATGCAGGTCGCATCGACAAAAAAGTTACCTCCGACATTGGAGTCGAGTCGTTTTTTCTCATCGGCCATGGCACAACCCCTATGCGTTGACGCTTGAAACCTTCTTGGCTTCTCTCGCGCGATCGGCCGCCCGCCAGAGATACCAGGCTGCGGCGGTGCGGTAGGGCTTCCAGCGCTCCCCGTATCGCAGCACCTCTTTCGGCATCGGCATTGAACGCCGACCATAGGCGATCCGAAATCCGTTGCGCACGCCGAAATCGTCAACCGGCAGGATGTCCGGTCGCCCCAGTTGGAAGATCAATAGCATTTCGACTGTCCACCGGCCAATCCCACGGACCGCAATGAGCCGCTCGATGATCGCTTCGTCGTCGAGCGTCCGAACGATCGCACCTGTCGGCACGGTACCCTCGAGCGTTTTGACAGCCAGATCGCGCAGCGCCGCGACCTTGGCTCGTGAGAAGCCGGCGCCGTGAATTGCCTGTTCGTTCATCCCGAGTAAATCGTCCGGTCGAGGGAACCGCCGTCTCGGACACAAGGCCACGAAGCGTCTCAAAATACTCTCCGCCGCTTTCTCGTGCAGTTGTTGATGGGCAATCGCCCGTGCCAATGATTCAAAGGGCGACCGGCGTACTCGCGGCGTCAAGCGGTAGGGTCCGATCTCCCGAATCAATCGTTTCATGACCGGGTCTGTCTTGGACAGATGTCTGACTTCTGCGGCCTGTAGATCCATCTAAAAATCCACGCGCCAGCCCCTAAGATTTTTCATGGGTCAGGATCGCATCGGCCTCGATCTCGACCAACATGTCCGGATCGATCAACCGTTTGACCTCCACCATCGTCGTCGCAGGCCTGATCGTCCCGAAGGCTTCGCCATGGGCCCGGCCGACGTCCTGCCATTGATCGATGTTCACCAGATACATGCGCGTTCGGACCACATCGGCAAGCGAGGCCCCAGCCTGCTGGAGCGCCGCTTCAATCGTCTTCAACGTCTGAACCGTCTGGGCATAGGGATCCCCCTTACCGACAAGACCAGAGGGCGTCATCGCCGTCGAGCCAGATACCTGTATTGAGGTTCCGACTCGTACCGCTCGCGAGTACCCAAGCTTGCTCTCCCAAGGACCACCAGTAGAAATATTCTGCCGCCCCATCTGTTCCCTCCTACATCACAACGCCACCGCCGGCATGAATGTTCTGGCCCGTCAACCACCGTGCCTCTTCACTGACGACGAACGCCACCACATCGGCGATGTCTTTCGGCTCGCCAAGCCGCTTCAACGGCGACAGTTGGATGCCGATCTGGCGGAACTGGTCTGTCATCATACCCGTCTCGGTAAAACCTGGCGAGACCGTGTTGACGGTAATGCCTCGCGGAGCGAGTTCCTGCGCCAGCCCCTTCGTGTACTGTTCCAACGCGCCTTTGCTGCCAAGATAAGCCGTCGCACCGGGAAAACTCAAATGGGTTCCATCGGTAGAAATGTTCACGATACGGCCACCCTCTTTGAGCACGTTGGCCGCTTCCTGCATGGCGAAGTAGGGGCCCTTGGTGTTCAAGGCGATAATCTGGTCGAAGTCTGCCTCTGTGGTCTCCATGAGAGGCTTCGGCATAAACCGCCCAGCATTGTTGACGAGGATATCGAGTCGGCCGAATTGCTTCACCGTCTCGATCACCAGACGACGCGCCTCTGCAACCTGGCTCATGTCAGATTGAACGGCAACGGCCTTCCCGCCCTTGGCCTGAATGCCTGTAACTACATGCTGAGCTTTCTCCGCACTCGTTCCATAATTCACCACCACAATCGCTCCGTCTTCAGCCAATCGCTCTGCAATCGCACGTCCGATTCCGCTGGACGACCCGGTGACGATCGCAACTTTTCCACTGAGTGACGCCATGATGTTTCCTCTATCTTTCCTATGCTGACATATGTCTTTATGGAAGAAAGGGCGACGGTTGCCCCCAAGTTGCTGAGTACACGAACTCTGTCAATGGCTTCCGAACTCGTGGCCGAGTCTCCCGTTCACGCAGGCGATCCGACAGTACGGCAGGAACGCCTGGATAACCGACCGCAATCATGGCCACCGGCTCACAGCCCTCTGGTATTTTACAGTCTGCTCGCGCCTGATCGATTCGAAAGCCCGCCATCTGATGGGCAACAAGCCCAATCGCCGTGGCCTGGAGGGCGAGATTTTCTACCGCCATGCCCGTGTCATGAAGCGCGTGGCGATTCAGCGAGCCATCCTCGAACTGCAGTGTCCCAACAGACAGCAGCAGCACCGGCGCACGCTGCGCCCATTTCTGATTGCCTTCGACCAGGCAGTTGAACAACCGATCATACTCGGTCTTATTTTCTTTCGTGGCGACCAGAAATCGCCAGGGCTGCCCGTTATTCGATGAGGGCGCCCACCGTGCCGCTTCGAAAAGACTCCGCAGCTTCTCCGGCTCGATAGGCCGATCGTCAAAGGCTCGTGGACTCCACCGTTGACGCAGCAAGTCATGGATCGGGTACTGTGTGTCGGCCGGATTTTCCATGGCCACCCCTATTCTTTGCTACTGACCTTGGGCCGGTCCATCTCTGGAGACCAGCCACCGCCAAGAGCCTTATAGAGTTGGACGACCGAGACCAGATGGAGACGACGGGTGGCGGCAAGTGCTAATTCCGCCTCAAAAAGATTCCGCTGCGCAATGAGGACATCCAAATAGTTTGCCAGGCCGCCCTTGTATCGCAGCGTGGCAAGGTGCAAGGCCGACCGCAGGGCATTGACCTGCTTTTCCTGGGCGCCCGCCTGCTCATGGGCTGTGCTGACCCCCACCAACGCGTCTTCAACTTCTCTGAACGCGACGAGAATCGTTTGTTCGTACTGGGCCACAGCCTGTTTGGTTTGGGCTTCTACGGCCCGCTGTTGAAACCCTAACGTTTGGGCATTCAACAAGGGGCCGGTCAGTACCGGGGCAAGGACTCCGAAACTGGTTGACGGCGACACAAGATCCGTCAGAGTCGGACTCGCCACACCGAGGAGTCCCGTGAGCGACAGTTTGGGAAATCGTTCGGCCTTCGCCACACCGATCCTGGCGGTGACGGCAACCAATTGTTGCTCCGCCTGCACGATATCTGGACGGCGTTGGAGCAGTTCCGAGGGAAGACCGGCAGGCACCACGGGCGGCATCATTTGTTCGGTCAGCGATCGCCCCCTCGTGATGTGACTGGGATTCCTCCCCAGCAGCACACTGAGTTCGTTTTCTTTCTGAATCATATGCCGCTTCAGCTCTGCAATGCGAGCGGCGGCATTTTCACGCTCCGCCTCAAATTGGTCGACATCCAGCTTGTTGATCAATCCCTGCCGGAGTCGCGCTTGACTGATTCTCACCGACTCTTCCCATGCCAGCATGGTGCGCTTCGCAATCTCCAACTGCATGTCGAATTGCCGAAGATCGAAATAGGACTGCGCCACTCCACCCACAATTTGCAGGGTGACGGCTCGACGGCTCTCCTCCCGAGCCAAAAGATCCGCCAAGGCCGCCTCATTAGACCTGCGGATTCGTCCCCAGATATCCAGCTCCCAGGCCAGAGATCCTTGTCCATATTTGGCAAAGGGACTGGGAAAACCGGGGAATACCACGCCGCCCATACGAGCAATGGGAAGATTGCCCGTCACGCTCAATTGAGGGGCAAAGTCCATGCGAGCCGTGTACAGGCGCGCCTGGAATTCGTCGATACTTGCGACCGCTCGTTTGAGATCTTTGTTCTCTTCGAGTGCGATACGGATCAACTGCTGGAGTTCTTCGTCCTTATAGAGCTCCCACCACGGCATATTCGCCAGTGAGGGCAAATCTTTCGAGTCTTCGGCCATGCGAAAGGAGTCGGAAGTGGGAATGTCTGGGCGAGAATAGTCGGGCCCCATCGCGCACGCGAGCAGGAACAATGAAAAGACTGCGAGGACGAGGCTGCGCATGTCACTTTCCTCTTTCTATCCCTAACGGAATTGAGTCTGTCCCAGGGCGGGGAGCCGCTTGACCGGCACCACGTCGGCTCAGTTTCCGAACCAGCACAAAAAAGAGCGGCACAAAGAAGATGGCCAGGAACGTGGCAGCCAACATACCGCCGAACACACCGGTGCCGATGGAGTTACGGCTGGCTGCACCCGCGCCGCTGGCGAGGACCAACGGCACGACGCCCAGAATAAAGGCCATCGAGGTCATCACGATCGGCCGGAACCGAATCTTGGCGGCTTCCATCGCGGCATCGACCAGGGAATGTCCGGCTTCATAGCGTTTGTTCGCAAACTCGACGATCAGAATGGCATTTTTGGCAGAGAGTCCGATTAGCGTAACCAATCCGATTTGGAAGTAGATGTCGTTGGACATCCCCATCGCCCACACAGCGGACAAGGCTCCGAACACACCAAAGGGCACGGCGAGGAGCACGGC
>JAYTTD010000061.1:0-26371 GCA_043745235.1 Nitrospira sp.
CACCAATGCATTCAGCGGGTTGCTCGACGAGGTCCGCGTCTATAGCCGTGCACTGACGCTCGCCGAGATTCAAACGGATAAAGCCACGCCGATCACGCCATGAGGATTAGACACGGGCGTCAATAGTTAAGCGGGAGTCTGATGAACCATACCTTGATGATGGGCTATGGGACTCAGCCTGGTCTTTGTGGCCGGCCTCCCGCTGAGTGTCAGCTGTAGCAGTGAGCGATCAGCGTCAAGTCTTTTCGAGACCACAACCGCCACGCTCAGACGGACATGACGGCACTTAACGCGCGCATGGTGCGCTTGACCGATGAGCTGACATAGCTGAAATATTGTTTATTGATAACACCTGAGCAACTGCGGTGCGAACCCATCGCGAATCATCTGAGTGGGCTCTGGAAGCCACGACAGAGCGTGTGGCTCAAGAGGAATCTCCGCCACCACGGATTGTCCCGAGTGCGGTGCTCCTGACCCCATCCCAAGGAGAGGAGTGGGCAGCACTCACAATAGACGAAGGTGGAACTCCTCAAAAAAAAGCGGGGTCTCCCACATGCCAGCACACTGCGACAGTGTTTTCCTATTGTTCAGAGATGCGTCTATCCAAGTTCTGCGTGACATGATGGTTTTTCCGCAGCCTGCTGCAGAAGCACGGCCTAGCCTGTATCATTGATGACTGCTTCGGTTCCAATCGCGGATCAGGAAGTCAGAATACTAAGCGGGACTCTCTCTTCGCGCCACGATCATGCACAGGGTGTTCGACCTCACGGCTCCGTGAGTCTGTCTCGCGTGGCAGCTGCGCCATTGTGGCACGAACCGTCATGAATAATGTGGGCTAGGCCCATGTTCATATAGAATCGGAGCTCGCACTCTTTGTATTTTGACCAGTCACGATTGCTGTTTACACGCTCGGTCTAAGCCCTCCTTTCAGCTTTGACAGCGCAAAATCCTCTATGCTAAAGTCCGCGGAACTGTTGGGGTTCTCAACACTCTTCTGTTCGCGTTCTTTAGGAAACAACGCATGAGCGCCACGAACTCGCATGTGATTCTTCTGATCGGCGCCGGGCCAGCCGGCATGGCAGTCGCCAGCACCTTGGCAAAGGCAGGCCATGAGGTAATCATTCTGAATCGTGACATCAAGTTCGGCGGGTTAGCTGAATACGGGATCTTTCCCGCAAAACTGAAGCTTCGCGGTGGTCTCAAGAAACAGTACTGGGAGTTGCTCGAGCGACCGAACGTCCACTATTTCGGCAATGTATCCATCGGCAACGGCAAAGATCTCACGGTCGAAGAGGTGCGACACCTTGGCGCCAGCGCCGTCGTGTTTTCTATCGGCGCGCAAGGCACCAAAGCCATCGGCGTGGAAGGGGACTCGGCCAAGGGCGTATTCCATGCCAAGGATGTCGTGTACCATTTTAATCGACTCCCCGGTTTCGGCGACCGACCGTTTGAGATGGGCAAACATGTGGCCATCATCGGCGCCGGCGATGTGATGGTTGATATCGCCCATTGGCTGGTTCGTTACAAGAAAGTCGAGCGGGTCACTGCAATCGTGCGGCGTGGGCCTGCTGAGCGAAAGTATAATCCGAAAGAAATTCGGTCGGTCTGCGCAAACATGGATGTCGAGGGCATCACCAAAGAAGTGGCGCGTATCAAAGATCGTCTCGCTGCAGTCGGTCAGAATGCCGACGAGATCTTGAAGGGGCTGACGGACGAGTTCACCAAGTGCGAGGCCAAGGTCAGCGAGACGAAGATGGGGTTCAAGTTTCTGGCTTCTCCCAAGCGTATCCTGGTGGACGGCAGCAATCGAGTGCGTGGGCTGGAGATGGAAGACAACAAGCTTGAGCCCAAGGGAACCGACACTGCCGCCGTCGGGCTGAAACAGTATTATGAGTTCCCCTGCGACTCCGTGGTCTTTGCCGTCGGTGACAGAGTCGATGAGACCGTTGGACTGCCCTACAAGAGCGGCATGTTCGTCACGAGTCCCAATAAGACCGACAACGATCCTGACGATGCGCTCTTTCAAGCCTATGATGAAACCACGGGTACAATCCTCGACGGTGTGTTTCTCGCTGGATGGGCACGGAAGGCGAGTGAAGGCTTAGTCGGTATTGCCAAGCGGGACGGGGATTGGTGCGCTGAAGTGGTGAACCGCTATCTGGCAACCAGGCCGCCGGTTAACCAGTTGAAGGTTGTCCTCGACAAGTTGAAAACGATCTTAAATGACCGGAAGAGCCGTCCGGTGGATGTGAAGAGTCTCCGAGCACTCGAAGCGGCAGAGAAGTCGCACAAGGGTGCGACCGATTGTATCGGAGAATTCAAGTACGCCAGCAATCAGGAGATGATCGGTCTGATCGAGCGCGGGAAAGCGTAATAGCTCGGTCGTTCGTGTCTACCGATCCCCCCATTTGAGCTTTTCTCTGAGCACATCGTAATAATTGCTCTCCGGAAACCGGATCAAGCGGGTCCGGTGCTCCGAGGTCTGAATCGCGACCGTATCTCCCTGCGTAATTGCCACTCCCATCTGTCCGTCGAGCGTCGCGATGACGCCGTCATCTTTACTGGTGAGTGTCACATCGATCTCCGCGTTGCTCGGTACAATCAAAGGCCGATGCGTCAGCGTATGCGGGCAAATCGGTGTCAGGATCAATGACTTGACCGCCGGATCGATAATGGGACCTCCTGCCGAAAGAGAATACGCGGTCGATCCCGTCGGGCTGCTGACGATCAACCCGTCGCCACGCATGTTGGTCACGAACCGTCCTTGAATCGCAATCTTCAGTTCGATCATGTGAGCGAGCGTGCCCTTGCCGATAACGATATCGTTCAAGACTACCCCTTGCGCGACCGTTTCACCATGCCGATGAATATGTGTCCGTAGCATGAGCCGCTCATCGAGAACAAAGTCATTTGCAAATACCCGTTCGAGCGAGGGATAGAGGTTCTCTAGCCGGACCTCCGTCAAAAACCCCAGGCCACCCATGTTGACCCCCAGTATGGGAATGCCTCGTTCCCCGGCAAGTCGCGCGGCACTGAGCATCGTCCCGTCGCCACCCAAAACCAGCAGTACATCCGCCTTGCTCGCCAACGAAGTTTTCTGATAGCCCCCCTGTTCACCGAGAAGCATCGCCGACGTCGTGTCCAAGATTACATCGATGCTTCGAGCCCGGAGCCAGGTCACCACATCATGTAGGGTACTCTTGACCTCAGGAAACTTCGGCTTTGTCAGAATCCCGATACTTTTGTGTTTCATTGATGAAACCCTGTCGTCGTGCTCTTGAGATACCGGCGGAAAATTTCGAGATTGTATCGGGAGGGTTCTTTTGAAGTCAACGAATCCAGCCCACTCCAATTGTTGGCGTGTTTGATTGTGTCGTAGCCTTGACACCTAAAATCCTTCTAGTTAGAATTAGGCCAGATTTTGAGAGGTTTGCGCACTTGGAACTGGTCATAGGCTCCACCTAAAAGGAGGCAGGATGTTTGAGCGATTCACGGATAAGGGTCGGAAGATCATCATCCTCGCGCGGGAAGAGGCTGAGCGTCATCAAAACGACTACCTCGGAACCGAGCATCTCGTCCTAGCCATTCTCCGCGAATCAGACGGGATTGCCCTGATGATCTTGAAGAAGATGGGACTTTCTACCGAACAGATCCGTTTGGAAATTGAACGGAATTTGCCTGGCGGGGGAACCACCATGACCTTTGGGGAGATCCCCTTCAGCCCCCGGGTCAAGAAGGTCATCGAATATGGGGTCGAAGAAGCCCGTCTCCTTGGACACAACCATATCGGCAGTGAGCACCTCTTGTTGGGCCTCCTCCGTGAAGAAGAGGGGATCGGCGGAAAGATCCTCCGTAGCTTAGGCGCCAATCTCCTGACCGCTCGACAATTGACTGTGACATTTCTTCGGAAGTCCGCTCCGCGTGAACGCGATCGGAAGAGCAACACCCCTGCACTTGATGAGTTCGGCCGTGACCTGACCCAACTTGCCCAGGCAGGGCAGCTGGATCCCGTCATTGGCCGAGCCGACGAAATCGAGCGGGTGCTTCAGATCCTGAGCCGCCGTTCGAAAAATAATCCCGTGCTCATCGGGGAAGCCGGCGTCGGCAAGACCGCCATTGTAGAAGGTCTCGCCCAGCGGATCGTCCAGTCCGAAGTGCCTGATAATCTTCTCTCACGACGCGTCATTGCACTTGACCTGGGCTCACTGGTAGCAGGGACAAAATATCGCGGTCAATTCGAGGAGCGACTGAAAGTTGTGATGAAGGAAATCGCTCAGGCTGGAAACATCATCATCTTCATCGATGAACTCCACACCTTGGTGGGAGCAGGGGCGGCAGAAGGATCGATTGATGCCTCCAACATGCTCAAGCCCGCACTGTCGCGCGGCGAAATTCAATGTATCGGTGCTACGACTCTCGATGAATACCGGAAGCATATTGAGAAAGACGGAGCCCTGAAGCGACGCTTCCAACCGATTCATGTCCAACCGCCGAGCACCGAAGAAACGGTGCAGATTATCCAAGGGCTTCGCGATCGGTACGAAGAACATCATGGTGTCGAAATTTCCGAAGAGGCTATCCTTGAAGCGGTCAAGCTGTCCGATCGATACATTAGCGACCGTTTCCTCCCGGATAAAGCCATCGACTTGATTGACGAGACGGGATCACGAGCCAAGCTGCAGGCCTATGCGCTGCCTGCGGATCTGAAAGCGATGGAGCAAGAGCTGAAAAAGGTCTCTCGTGAAAAGGAACTGGCCATCTCGATGCAGAATTTTGAGGAGGCAGTTCGTCATCGCGAGGAAGAAGAGCGCCTGCGCAAACTCCTCGATGAATCTAAACGCGAGTGGAAAAAAAATCAGGAGAAGAACAAACCAACGATCGGAAAAGAAGACGTCGCCTATGTTGTCTCCAAGATGACCGGTATTCCGCTCTTCAAACTCGAAGAAGAAGAATCGAACAAGCTGCTTCGCATGGAGGAATTCCTCCACAAACGCGTGATTGGGCAAAACGAAGCGATCTCCGCCGTGGCCCGGGCTATTCGGCGGTCACGTGCCGGCCTGAAGGAAGCGCGGAAGCCTATCGGCTCCTTTATCTTCCTGGGACCTACCGGGGTTGGGAAAACCGAGCTGGCAAGAACGTTAGCTGACTTCCTCTTCAATAGTGAAGACTCACTCATCAGAATCGACATGTCAGAATATCAGGAAAAGTTCACCAGTTCTCGGCTCTTCGGGGCTCCTCCAGGGTACGTGGGATATGAAGAGGGTGGCCAATTGACTGAACGGGTTCGGCGTCGGCCCTATTCAGTAGTGCTCTTTGACGAAATTGAGAAAGCCCACCCCGATGTGTTCAATATCTTGCTGCAAGTATTAGACGATGGGGTACTGACAGACAGTCTCGGGCGCAAAGTCGATTTCAAGAATTGCGTCATCATCATGACTTCCAATATTGGGACCAAAATGATCCAGAAGGGGGTCTCGCTCGGATTCCAGAGCACGGAAGGCGATCAGGAACGCCATAAGAAGGAAGAAGTGTTGGGAGAATTACGCCGTTCGTTCAGTCCGGAGTTCCTGAACCGGATCGACGAGGTCGTGGTCTTTCATCAATTGGACAAGACGCATCTCTTCAGTATTCTCGATATCCTCTTGGGTGAACTGAACCTGCGTCTCCTCGATAAGGGCGTGGAGCTCGAAGTTGAGGACGACGTCAAGCAGTGGTTGCTTAAAGAAGGCTACGACCCGCTCAACGGAGCCAGACCGATGCGCCGGACGATTCAGCGCGCGATCGGCGATCCACTTTCCGAAGAGATGATTCGAGGACGATTCAAGGAATGCCGAAAAATTCGTGTGGTGCTTCGCGACGGCGCTCCGGCATTCATCGAGCAGGAGGCGATGGCTGGCGTCTAATATCCCAGCCCTGTACCTGCGCGACGCCATCGCATGGTGTACGACACGGCCCTTGTGGCGCTAGTGGCCACAAGGGCCGTGCTATTTAACTTCTCTCGAACGTAACGCACGTGCCCGTTTGCGCAGTCAGCGTGATCGGTGAATATTTTATGATGACGACCGTTGAGCAGCGCACTTCCGCATGGGTACCGGGGCCCATTCTTGGTATCGAGACATCATGTGATGAGACAGCCGCATCGGTGCTTGCCGAAGACGGCGCTGTTCTCTCAAATATTATTACGTCACAGCATGCCGTTCATCAGCGATTCGGTGGTATCGTTCCCGAACTTGCCTCCCGTGCTCATATTGAATCGATTGAAGTTGTTTCCACTGAGGCACTGCAACAAGCCGGTCTCGCATGGACAGATCTCACTGGAATTGCCGTCACCCAGGGACCAGGCCTGGCCGGCGCTCTCCTTGTCGGGGTCAACTATGCAAAAGCACTAGCCTATGCCTTGAGTATTCCGGTGGTCGGAGTGAGCCATCTTGAAGGCCACATTGCCTCCGCCTGGTTGAAGGACCCAGCGTTTCCGTTACCCTGCGTGGTCCTGGTTGTCTCGGGTGGACATACGCATCTCTATTATAAGGAACTCAGCGGTTATTGCCGGCTCCTTGGCGCTACCAGGGACGATGCGGCAGGGGAGGCCTTTGATAAAGGCGCTCAGTTGCTTGGACTAGAATACCCAGGGGGACCAGCCATCGATCGGTTGGCTCGACAGGGAAACCCAGACGCGATTGCATTTCCCCGTTCCTATCTCAATAAGGGGAGTCTTGATTTTAGTTTCAGCGGTGTAAAGACCGCTTTACTCTACAGACTTCAAGCAATGCCTGAGCAATCTCGTACAGCGCAAGCTGCTGATTTCGCAGCCGGCTATCAAGAGGCCATCGTGGCCGTTTTGGTTGAGAAAGCATTTGCGGCAGTTCGGTCATCCGCCGCTCAGGCATTGGCCGTCGTCGGAGGGGTATCCGCCAACTCTCGGTTGCGTGCGCTGCTCCAGCAACGAGCCGCATCCGAAGACCTACGCCTGAGCCTTCCCCCGTTGGCCTACTGTACGGATAATGCTGCGATGATCGCAGCAGCGGGGAGGCAAGCTCTTCGTGCAGGGCTCCGTGCACCCCTTGACATTGATGCCCAAGCCTCATTGGCTTCACCATTCGTACGCGCGATCTAACCCACGGCTGTAAGGAAACGACGCCCATTCCAGACATTCACGGACAGGTCCTCGGTCTTCGCGCCAGCCAGCTTGCCATGCTTGAGCGGCTGTATCGTCGGCGTGTGCCCGTAGATCAAGTCCTCTCGCTTGAAGCAGCAAAGACCCTCGCACAGTTCACTCACGAGATTCGCCGTCCCATTGGACTGGTCCTGAATAGGCGTGGAGCCGTGCAAGACGTTCTGGTCGGCGCCGGCACCGAGCCCTCACCAACGACGCTGGCCGCGTATCGTGCAAGCCCGCGATCGCTGAGGGGTCTTCGGCTAATCCGCTCGCAGGTAAAGGAGCAACCCATCAGCCAAGAAGACCTCACGATGCTGGGTCTGCTCCGACTTGATATGATTGGGATCCTGTCTGTCACCCCTAAGGGTGACCCTGAGTTGCTCTCTCTGGCTCATCTGAATCCACCCAACCCGCAGGGGCAGTTGTATACCTTGCTGGAGCCAACACTGGTGCATCAATGTCCCGTGAGTTTCGAGATATTCATTCGCGAGCTGGAGGCAGACCTTCAACGTCAGAGCGGGTCGCACACGATGGCCCAGACTCAGACCGCTATCCTCGTAAGCGCCTCACCCAAGAGCAAGCGTGAGCAGGAAGAACGTCTCACTGAGTTGGCGGAACTGGCCTCTTCCGCAGATCTCAGGGTGATCGACCATCTAGTCCAACGTACACAGAGCGGCCATGCGCGATTTCAGTTGGGAAGCGGCAAGCTCAAAGACGTGCTGATGCAGGCCATGCAAAAAGGCGCAGACCTTCTCATTTTCGATCAAGACTTGGCTCCAGCGCAGCTGCGCGCAATTGCGGAGATCACCGACCTGACGGTCATCGATCGGACTCAGCTGATTCTCGACATCTTTGCGCAACGGGCGCATAGCCGAGAAGGCAAGGTGCAGGTCGAGCTGGCTCAACTTCGGTATCTACTTCCTCGTCTCTCCGGTCAAGGAACGAGCCTCTCGCGTTTAGGCGGTGGCATCGGCAGCAGAGGTCCCGGTGAAACGAAGCTCGAAACAGATCGCCGTCGCATCAGAGAGCGCATCGACCATTTGGAGCGAGAGATCGAGGGCTTTGCCCGCCATCAAGACCAACGACGATCGCGCCGTGTCCGGCAAGAATTCCCAGTTCTGTCCATCGTGGGGTACACGAACGCCGGCAAGTCGACATTGCTCAATGTCTTAACGAACAGTCAGGTGAGCACGGCCCCACGCGTCTTTGAAACACTCGACACCACGAGCCGCAGACTGCGTTTTCCGCATGGCCGTGAAGTAATCATTACCGATACGGTGGGGTTTATTCGCGACCTACCCAAAGATCTGCTCGCAGCTTTCAGAACGACATTGGACGAGCTGCGTGATGCTGACCTCCTCCTGCATGTGGTCGATGCGGAAGCGAAAGATCTGGATGCCCATATCGCATCAGTCGACGCCGTGCTTCAAAGCCTCACCCTCGATCAGCTTCCGCGGGTCCTGATATTTAACAAATGCGACCAGCTTCCGGCCGGACAAGCGGAGGCCCTCTGTCGGCGCTACGGTGCGATCGGGATTTCGTCTCTACATCAGGAGACCTTGGCCCCACTGATCCAGCACCTCGAAGAACAGTTGGCCGCGCTTATTCCAGTGGATAGCCCTTCCGAGAAATCGGCAGCCTCGGCACTTACGATTGCATCTCGTTCTTAACCTGCGGCACAATTGACTGGTGCCGGTATCAACCATGACGACGAAACCCCTACCATCATCGGATCATCGGAAGCGTCTCCGAGAGATCGCTAAGACGTTCCAACGCACGATGCAAAACCCAAAGATGGAACTCGACCATCGTTCCCCATGGGAGCTGCTGGTGGCTACGATCCTCTCCGCTCAATGTACGGACCAGCGAGTCAACCAGGTCACTCCATTACTCTTTCGGCGGTACCGACAACCGGCAGAGCTGGCTGCGGCCAATCTCCCTGAACTCGAACAGCTCATTCATTCCACCGGTTTCTTTAAGAATAAAGCCAAACATCTGGTCGCCTGCGGCAAGGCCGTGATTGAGCGCTTTGGCGGACAGGTCCCGCACACAATGGACGAGTTGACCGCCTTGCCTGGCGTCGGCAGAAAAACGGCGAATGTCATGCTCGGGAATGCATTCGGCCAGCCCAGTATCGTCGTCGATACCCACGTGAAACGTGTTGCGAAGCGACTCGGCCTGACCAGATCTGACAATCCAGACCATATCGAACAAGACCTTCAGCAGCTCATGCCACAATCCCAGTGGACAGCCTTCTCGCAGCGATTGTTGCTACATGGCCGCTATGTCTGTCTTGCCAGAAAACCTCAGTGCCACACCTGTCCAGTCTACCGGCACTGCCCATGGAAAGAGAAAGGTCCCCAATGATTCGTAGCATGACTGGTTTTGGCCGACGACAGGCTCCCTGGCAGGATGGGTCTGTGACGGTGGAAATGCGCTCCGTCAACCATCGCTTTCTCGAAATCGCCTGCCGTCTTCCCCGGCCATTGAGCCACTTGGAAGACTCGTTCAAGAAAGCCATCCAGCAACGCTGTGCCCGTGGACGCATCGACATCACGGTGACGGTCCAAGGGGGCAAAGGTCGTGTTGGGAACGTCAATCTTGACCAACCCCTCGCGAAGCAGTACCATCAGGCCCTCCGTAGCCTCAAGAAATCTCTGAAGCTGAGCGGCTCGATCGATCTTGCGCTCATGGCCGGTCTCCGTGACGTGCTATCGGTATCAGATCAGCCGCCGGAAGATCCGAAGCTGGCGAAAGTGGTCCTACAGCTGACTACTCAGGCCTTGGCAGATCTAGATGCCATGCGGACGGGCGAAGGAAAGACCCTGGGAGAGGATATGCTATCGCGGATTCAGACCATCAGAGGGCACAAGTCTCGCATTGCCGAACGGAGCCCTCTGCTGGCCCAGGAGTCGTTTAATAGAATGAAGATTCGAGTAGGAAAGCTACTGGGATTGGAAATCCCCGATCCTCCCAGACTCTATCAGGAATTGGCTGTGTATGCAGATCGGGGCGACATTACGGAAGAAATAGTCAGACTGGACTCACATATGATACAGTTTGAACAGACACTTGACCGCACAGAATCCGTGGGCAAAACACTCGACTTCCTTCTTCAGGAAATCGGTCGGGAAGTCAACACGATTGGTTCAAAAGCCAATGATGCGGACATCGCCGGTCATGTGGTTCAGATGAAGGCAGAACTGGAACGCGTTCGCGAACAGGTCCAAAATATCGAATGAACTCAGTTACCGCAACACACTCCACGGCGCCTGGCTCAAGCCAATCGAGGTCCTCGACCGATCGACGGGGCATTCTGTTCATTATCTCCGCGCCATCGGGGACGGGGAAAACCACGCTCTGCAAACAACTCACAACGAACCTTCCCGGACTGTGGCATTCAATTTCCTACACCACGAGGAAGCCACGGTTAGGCGAAGAGAATGGACGCGACTATTTCTTCATCGAAGAACAGGCATTCCAAGAGATGGTTGCGCGAAATGAATTCGTCGAGTGGGCCCACGTGTATGGACATCTCTACGGGACACCGCGAAAATCGCTGACCGAACACATCGATCAGGGGATTGACGTGTTATTGGAGATCGATGTGCAAGGGGCCATGCAGGTCAGGAAACGATTCGAGGATTCGGTGTCGATCTTTATTCTCCCTCCCTCGATGACCGTGCTCCGGTCCCGACTCCAAACTAGGGCCTCCGATACACCGGAAGAGATTCAACGGCGACTCCACAAAGTGAAAGAAGAGGTGTGGAGCTACCGGGAGTACGCCTATATTGTGCGAAACGAAGATATAGGCAGATCGCTGCGCGATCTTGAAAGCATCTTCTGGTCAGAACGCTTGAAGACGAAACGTTTGGACATGACCTGGCTCGAGAATAATTTCATTCTTGACGATGAACAGAAACCCTGAGATCACAAAGATCTTTCTTAACCCAAAGGAGTACCGCGCCCATGATCGATATGTTAAGACTCTTGCCCCAATACTCAGCTGACGAGTTTGACTCACGTCACCGGCTCTCGATCGTCGCAGCCCAGCGAGCGAAGCACATTTTACAGGGATCACGCCATGGCGTTTCACCGTTCACCAAAGATACGACCATCGCCCTCGATGAAGTCCTCCGGGGACAAATCAAGTTTCTCGTCGGGCAAGAAGCGCGGGATGCCATGAAGGAAGCGAAGCGCGGCAAAGAAGGTGAAATGGAGCGCATCGCCGTGATGACTGGCGACGATGCGAAAGAGATCAAGAAAGAACTGAGCGTCTATGTCGACGATAACCCAGCGCCAGTGGTGGCTGAGAGCGAGGAGTAATAGAGGAGTAACATCGGTGAAGATCTCCGGCTTCATAGGGCCGACGTTGATCGGGAAGCAAATTGTGCTCGGCGTGACCGGCAGTATCGCGACCTATAAGGCCGTTGCGTTGCTCCGGACCTTGCTCCGTGAAGGAGCGATCGTGCATGTGGTGATGACGCAGTCGGCCATGAAGTTCGTCACCCCATTGACGTTTGAAGTACTCTCCGGCCATCGCGTCTCGACGGATGTGTTCGAGGCGCATCAGGAGATGACACACTTGTCATTGCCCGAACAGGCCGATGTCATCGTCATTGCGCCGGCTACAGCGAATTGCCTTGCAAAGTCAGCGCTAGGGTTAGGCGACGATTTACTCTCGACCATGCTCCTTACGGCACAGTGTCCACTCATTGTGGCCCCCGCCATGGACGGAGGAATGTGGGCGCACCCCTCCGTCATAGAGCACGTACAGACTTTGCGTGCGAGGGGAACGATCGTGCTGGACCCCGAAGAAGGTCCGCTCGCTTCCGGACGGATCGGCCAAGGCCGCTTGGCAGAGGAAGGCACAATTCTGGAGGCAATTCAGACGGCGCTGGCTCCACGACGCGATTGGCAAGGGCATCGTATTCTGGTTTCGGCAGGCCCGACGCAAGAGCCGATCGATCCGGTGCGCTTCATTTCAAACCGCTCCTCCGGCAAGATGGGCTATGCTATCGCCGAAGCTGCCCAGGCGAGGGGAGCCCAGGTGATCCTCGTTACCGGTCCCACGGCTTTACCAACACCGAGAAGCGTCGAGGTCATTTCGGTCGCCACGGCTGAAGAAATGGCAAAGGCCCTGACCTCGCGCCTTGCCTGGGCCACAGCGGTAATCATGGCTGCCGCCGTGGCTGATTTTCGCCCCAAGCGCCTTGTCTCGCAAAAAATAAAAAAACAAGGGCGGACTGACCAGACACTTGATCTCGAACGAACCACTGACATCCTGGCTTCCCTCTCTGCCCAACGGACCACGCAACTCATGGTCGGTTTCGCCGCTGAGACCAACGATCTGATCGCCAATGCGAAAGACAAGCTGACGGCGAAAGGGCTCGACCTCATCGTCGCGAACGATGTCACGATAGAGGGAGCGGGATTCGGCAGCGATCAGAACGCCGCCACCTTGATCGACCGGAAGGGGGCCATGACCGCACTGCCGCTGATGCCAAAACGAGCACTTGCCGACGCGATCCTGAACCGGGCGCACGAACTGCTCTGTGCCAGACAATTCAGCCAGGCACCCAAGCCGGCTAATGTGGGAAGAGGCTAGCAGCCCATGGCTCAGAGTCAGCACGCCGCCGAGAGCGCCAAGGAAATCGACCGGCTGGCTACCCAGCTAGCCAAAGATCCAGATTCCAAAGCGTTCATGCCATTGGCCGAAGAGTACGGAAAAGTCGGTATGTGGCAGGAGGCTGCGGGCGTACTCGAAGATGGCTTGAAACTGTATCCCGGCTTCATTACCGCCATGGTTGCGCTCGGACGTGCCTACGACCACATGGGTCAAGGCACGAAGGCCAAGGCGATCCTAGAAGAATCCGTCAAATTGAGCCCGGAAAACCTGCGCGCGCAGCGGACCTTGATCAAGATCTACCAGAGCCAAGGGCTGAAAGAATTGGCGCTCCAATCCTGCGCCGTCATCCTGAGGGTCAACCCGCGTGATGGAGAAGCGCTCTCAGTCCAGTCTGCTTTAGGCGGACCGCTGAACCAAAATAAAGAATCTGAACAGCCCAAGCCGGTGGCTCCAGTCACGCGTAATCTCTCCGCTCAGACGGCGCCTGCACCGCCTTCTCCTGTCGAGTTGATCACCCCCGCCCAGGAGTCGAGAGCCGCAATGGACCTACCGGTCTCAATATCGACTGAACCAGAGATCGCCTCTACTGGTCCACGTGTTACAGCAACGGAACTGATGGTGGCAGCCATCCGCGCGCGCGACCAGACAAAGGAACAACTCGCTGTACCGGCGCTGGAGCTGGATCTCCCAGCCACTGACATGGTAGGGGTGACTCCTCCATCGCCTCACGCTGGAGTCGTGGCCCAGATGGAAACATGGCTTCGCACCATCGAATCCCGACGTCACGATCGTGACACAACAAGTGAGTCGAACCCCCGCATTCCCTAAGAGTGTTCGTGCGTTTGACCGGTCTGAGGCGGACTGCTACAATGCTGCCCTGCTGGACCCTGTCACGAGAAATCGCTCGCGTGCATCCGGCCTGTAAACACAAAGACATGCTACGAATACGAGTCTTACACGGCCCCAATCTCAATCTCCTCGGGACCAGGGAGCAATCCATTTACGGCACCCAGTCCCTCCACGCTTTGGACTCAGCCATCACGCAGCTGGCGAAAGAGTTGACTGTGAAGGTGGATATGAGCCAGTCAAATAACGAGGGTGAACTGGTCACCTGGATTCAAGAGGCTCGGACGAAATACGACGGGATCATCATTAACCCGGCAGCCTATACCCACACCAGCATTGCAATCCGTGACGCCATTGCTGCGGTCGGCCTGCCGACAGTGGAGGTGCATCTGTCCAATATTCATCAGAGGGAAGAATTTCGCCATCGGTCCCATATCGCGGGAGTCGCGATAGGACAAATTTGCGGCTTGGGTCCGACCGGCTATCTCCTCGCACTCCGTGGGCTGCACGACCATCTGACCGTATTCAGCCGCCAGAAGAAGACGGTTGCGACAGCGACATCGCGACGGTCGACAAAAGGAACGAGATCCTTGCGGAGCCAGTCGAGTGGCCGCGCACAGTCTGAAGGGAGTACCGAGTGATTTCCACAACCGATTTTCGTGGTGGTGTGCGGCTCATGGTTGATAACCAGCCGTTTTATATCGTGGAGTTTCAGCATGTGAAACCTGGCAAGGGCGGAGCTTTCGTGCGTACCAAGCTGAAGAGCTATCTTTCTGGCAATGTTCTGGATCGTACCTTCCGATCTGGAGAACGGTTCGAAGAGCCGGATCTTGAAGAACGGGTTATGCAATTCCTCTACGCGACCGACGACGCCTATACCTTCATGGATACGGAGTCCTTCGAGCAACTGACGTTCGAAAAGGGCAAGCTTGGCGATAACGCGGACCTCTTGAAAGAAAACATGACGGTGAAGATCCTCGTATACGAGCATCGCCCGATTGACGTCGAACTCCCCAATTTTATCGAACTAAAAGTGAGCGATACCGAACCGGGGTTTCGTGGTGACACAGCGACGGGCGGGACCAAGCTTGCCACTCTTGAAACCGGTGCCACTATTAAGGTTCCGCTCTATTTGGAAACTGGAACCGTAATCAAGATCGATACCCGTACCCGAGAGTATGTGGAGCGTGTTCGGTGAGCAAGAAGCGTACGTCTCGCAAGTCGAAAAAGGTGGGGACACCGATCATCCTACCTCAGGCCTTTGCCGCGACCCAGAGCGGGCAGGGTACGCATGCACTCTCAGGACAACAGACCAGACACATCCAAGAACTGATCGATCTGCTCAAGAAGAACAACCTGACGGAATTGGAACTAGAGCGCGAAGGCCTCAGAATCCGTGTGCGAAACGAAATCGGGGTCAAAACAATCATGACCACCGTTGCCGACCAAGGGAGCTCAGGTTCGGCCACTGCCTCTCAAGCGCCTGCCGTGTCCGGCACACAGACCGAAGACACGACAGGCATGATCACCATCGCGTCCCCGATCGTTGGCACGTTCTATCGGTCCCCTTCGCCCGATGCCGATCCCTATGTTGAAGAGGGCGATTATGTGAAAAAGGGACAGGTTCTGTGTATCGTCGAAGCAATGAAGTTGATGAATGAAATCGAGTCGGAAGTCAATGGGCGAGTCATGAAAATTCTGGCCGAAAGTACCAAGCCCGTGGAGTATGGCCAGGCGCTCTTCCTCGTCGATTCGATGGCCACGCCCTAGCCCTCTTCCCTCGACCCACATCGGAGTACTTGCGTGTTCAAGAAAGTATTGATAGCCAATCGTGGTGAGATCGCGCTTCGAGTCATTCGTGCCTGTAAGGAACTCGGCATTAAGACCGTGGCGATCTTTTCTGAAGCCGATGCCGCGAGCCTGCATGTCCGCGCCGCCGACGAGAAGGTCTGCGTCGGGCCTCCTGATGCCGCCCTCAGCTACCGAAATATTCCTAACGTCCTGAGCGCTGCCGAGATTACCGGGGCGGACGCCATCCATCCCGGCTATGGGTTCCTCTCCGAGAACGCCCACTTCGCTGAAGTCTGTGAGTCTATCGGTGTCAAATTCATCGGCCCCTCGTCCGAACACATCGCCCTCCTGGGCGACAAAGCCAAAGCGCGAGAAATCGTTTCCCGCCGTGGCTTACCCGTCACACCGGGTAGTCCCGGGGAGCTCAAGAGCGAACAGGGAGCCCTCGAAGCCGCCAGCAAGATCGGGTATCCTGTCATCATCAAGGCGTCAGCCGGTGGGGGAGGACGCGGCATGCGCGTCGTCAATAAAGCCGAGGATCTCGCGCGCGCATTTCAAGCCGCGCAGGCCGAAGCGAAGACCACGTTCGGCAACGACGCCGTCTACCTCGAACGATATTTTCTCGAGCCCCGCCATATCGAAGTGCAAATTGCCGCAGACCATCGTGGACATGTGGTGCACCTCGGCGAGCGCGATTGCTCAATCCAGCGACGGCATCAGAAGTTGCTTGAGGAAACCCCGTCGCCAGCCGTCGACGAGAAACTCCGACGGGAGATCTGCCGCGTCGCGGTCGAAGCCGTCAAAGCCGTACACTACCGGAATGTCGGCACTGTTGAGTTCCTGCTTGACAAGGATCGCAACTTCTTTTTTATGGAAGTGAACACCCGCATTCAGGTGGAACATGCGATCACCGAAATGGTGACCGGCATCGATCTCATCAAGGAGCAGATCAGGCTCGCCGACGGGCAATCCCTCTCGTTCAAGCAGCAAGACATCAAGCTTGTCGGGCACAGCCTCGAATGTCGCATCAACGCCGAAGACCCTGAAAAGTTTACGCCCTGCCCGGGGATGATCACCAAATACAGCGCACCTGACGGATTCGGCGTGCGTGTCGACTCGGCAATGGAGTCGAACATGATGGTCGTCCCGTTCTATGATTCAATGATCGCCAAAGTGATCACCCATGGGCGGGATCGGCAGGAATCTATCGCGCGCATGCGCCGGGCTCTCGACGAATTCGTGATCGAAGGCATCAAGACGACCATCCCGCTCCATAAACGAATCCTCAACGATTCCGACTTCCAAAAAGGCCACGTCTCAACGACATTCCTCGAGCGATTCTTAGCAAGTTAGCATTCTCAGGAAATTCGTACGCAAGACACAGACCCTGTGTCTTGCAACCGGGCCGATCACGACTGACTCATATCGTCCATCATTTACCAGGATGATGGAGAAATGCCCTAGGAACAAAGGAGGTTGGTAATACAGGTGGGATATGTCTTGCTCAGTTGAGCTCGCCGAAGTTTGATGACGTGACCTGATGGAGAGGTCGCGACGTAGCGGTGATGCTACTTATTCTGCTGCGCCGGTTCTTTGGATGACGGTTTTTCCGATTCATTCGTTGTGATCTTCTTCACCGTGTTTCCGATCGCAGCCCCCATCTTGGGAATTTCTTTCTCGATATTCTTGGCCGCGCTCTTCAACCCTCGGCCTAGGTCGTCCACTGTGATACCCTTGCTCCCTTCTGTGCTGCCATTGTCGGAAGAAGTCGATGAGGCTGCGACTCCTAGCTGTGTGAGCCCTAATACTGAAAGAGCCGCAATGATGATGGCCATTCTGTACATAAGACGCCTCCTGTTTCTCACACTCTACCATAACAAGGCTTGGAGTTGACCTTCCGGAACGAAAGACGTTACTGGAAAGTGCCACGTCATACAGCAACCCCACCGGTGTCATGCATGTCCCTGGTAGGATGCTGAAAAAGACCCCAACCCGCTCACTGATTCGATTTTGCTGGCTCACCCCAGGTCGCTTGTGACGCGTGAAATAGACTGTATCAAGCGAGAGGCAAGAAACTTTCCACGTGATAGGCCATTCACATGTAACAAAATCGGTGGGTACCTTTGCAAAGGGCCGTCCCGACTCGACCGGGGTAGAGTGGGTGAGAAGGGCTGCGTGCAGTGAAGGATCGGCGAAGCTATTACCCCGCTTTTTTCATCTGCTCCAAGGTAATTGCGTGGGGGTGAGGGACGATGTCTATCCCATTCCTGCCGTGACGTTTGACGCGATAGAGTGCGTAGTCGGCCATCTTGCACAAGTATTCAGAACTCAATGGGTGTTCGGCGGACCAGACCGTTCCTCCGATGCTTACTGTGATGGTGAGTGGCCCGTTCGATGTCTCGAATGGCTTGTCGCTGATCGCGATCCGAAAGCGTTCGGCGCACTCGCGTAATGCCTCCAGGCTACAATTGGGAGCCACAATCAAGAATTCTTCTCCTCCGATTCGTCCCACGTGATCGGAACGGCGTGCGGTTTCTTGAATGACAATATCGCCCACAAGATGTCCGTACGTATCGTTGACCCCCTTAAAGTGATCGATGTCAGCGATGAGGATCGCCACGGGGTATCGGCTTCGTTGAGCTCGTGACAGTTCCTGAGTCAGGATAGTGAACGTCGTCGAATGGTTCAGCAACCCCGTCAACGAATCGTGCCTGGCTTGCTCCTTGGAATCGTGGAGGAGTTGTAGATTCTGAATCGCCGTACCAGCCTGGGCGGCAAGGGTCAGCACAACCTGTTCGTCCAGTTCACTGAAGTCAGTTGCGACACCGAGTGCGGTCACTCTATTCGCGAGAAAAAGCCGGCCGAAGAATTGGCCGTGGCATCGTATTGCCACACCGAGGAACGATGTGATCGGAGCATGATCTGCGGGAAGTCCAAGAGTGGCCCAGTGTTCGATGAGATACGCCAGGCGGAGTGGGCCGTCATTGTGCTCAAGGGATTCCTGCGCTCCCTGTTGGAGCGGGAGTGTCCGAATGGCATGGGCAGCGGCATCATCGATTCCGTCGCTCAGGATCTGTCTTGGCTCGCGTGTGTTGTCGCTGGAGACTCCTAATGCTGCGTAGCGCGCACCGCTATTCTTCTTTGCGAGATGAAGGAGGTGCTGCAGCAATGCGTCGAGGTCCTGCTGCCCAGATAATGTCTGCGCAGCTTCGAGCAAGGTATGAAGCGCCTCCGTCCGTTTCTTGAGCATCGCTTCTGCGTCGGTCGCTCGTTGGAATTCCCGCTTCGCGGTGGCCATTCTCCGTGAAGAGCCTTGATCATCACCAGTACAAGCCCAAACAAGGGGAGGAGGATGAGAATGGCCAGGAACGATACTTCCTTGAGAAACGACTGAATGGGAGTTAGGACGCTATCCCGGTCTACATGAATCAAGATGCCCCAGTGCAGCGCCGGGTCTGTATGAGGGATAATGACTTGCGCATAGGCGGTGATGACGGAGGCCCCGCGACGAATCTGAAACTCTTCAACGAAGCCTCGTAGGTGTGTTTCCACGAGTGTTGCCGAAGAAAGGCCGAGCTGTTTCAAGTTGATGTGGCGGTTCTCCCCCAGCGTCGAGTCGGTGATCAGGTCTCCTTTCTCGTTGAGGAGTTGATATTCAATATGCGACGCGTCTGTCCACCCGATGTTCTTCAGCGCCTGCATCGTGTCGTCAAGGATGTGCATCAGTGAGGGCACGCCCACAACGGCCGCAACCGCCCCAAGAAATCGTCCGTCGGGGCTGCGCAGGGGAGCGATCACCGTAATCGCCGTATTCCCTACGGATTCGTTGCCGATAGGCGCATCCAGAATTCTGGCGCGCGTGATGGTGCGCGCCAGCTGGAACCAGTGACTCTGGCTCTGATCAAGAGATGTCGTGGACGCATCGGTAGCCGCGATGATTCTCCCGAGTGAGTCGGTCATGCCGATCCACTGATAGGCCGAATGGGCCTGCATCATTTCGCGGAGATATGCTGTCAGCGCCTCAGCGTTCTGACCTTGTGTTATCGGAGCAGTGGAGAGCAGCTGGATGTCGCGGTATCGCTCAAGAATCATCATGTCCAATTTACTGGCGGCATCCGTGGCCGCCTGCACCAGGCTATGGCCACTGGATTGGATTAATCGATCTTGAACCGTGTATGCGGCCCATCCCAGCAAGAGCAGCGTGAACAGTGCTATGACGGCAACCATGGAACCAATCCAGGTCTGATGGCGATTCATCCACACAGGAAATTGGTCTATCGTGAACGAAACACGCGCTCGTGTATTCACGGAAGCAGGCGAAACCCTAGCAGAGTTGGCTGCGATGTGGGGCTGGTCTTCCATTCGAGTGTCGTTCTATTACGGGATGTTCTTCCGGTGGCTGCATCCAGCATAAAGTAAGTAAGACACAAAGCAAGAAAAGTGCTGATTGTCACGTCGATTACAATGCACATATTACCTTTTGAATACCCTATGATGCTCCGTGGGTGAGGCCTGAAAGGTGGGGGGGAAGAGGGGCATCGGTCATCCCGTACCACAATTTGCGAAGTCGTTCATGACATACCGTGGGGACGAAGGAGTTGGCCCTTCCTATCGTAGGGCTTCTGCAGCAAGAATATCGAGTTGGTTTGGCGATCCCCTCAGCCGATGCTGCTGGATGTGCGATGGGGGGATCGACCGGGCCACCTGTTCTGTGAGAAAACAATCGTACGCGAGATCGTCTGTATTCAGCATGAATCCATTTTTCGTGGTCGTGTCTAGGCCCATACAGCAATGACTAGTAAAAAGAGGCTGCCGTGACGGTGTCTCCCTGGACAGCCAAGCTGCGCGAGTGGCAGGCTCGCGCTGTATCGGGCGTCCTCACCCATACGCGTCCTGATTTTCTCGCAACGGCGACACCCGCTTCGGGGAAAACGCGCTTTGCGCTACGGATTGCCCATCAGTACCTGGCCGATCGAGTGGCCAGCCGTGTGTTGGTCATCTGTCCGACCAATCATCTGCGCAAGCAATGGGCGGATGCTGCTGGGCTGGTCGGGATTCATCTGGATCCGGCCCTGACGAACGAACAGGCCTTCGAAGCGCGCGACTACCATGGCGCAGTCGTGACCTATCAACAAGTCTGTCTCGCGCCAACCGTATTTCAGCGCGCCTGCCGGAGCCGACCCACGTTGTTGATTTTCGATGAGTTGCACCATGCAGGCGAGGGGAAGGATTGGGGGAACGCGCTACGAGAAGCGTTTGACGAGGCGGTCTTTCGCCTGGCCTTATCGGGCACCCCTTTTCGTTCCGATAACAATCCAATTCCCTACGTGCGGTATGAGCAGGGCGAAAGCCAAGCCGATTTCACCTATGGATATGCCGAGGCGATTCGCGAAAGCGTCTGCCGCCCGATTCTATTCCCGAGTTACGAGGGGGAACTGACGTGGCTCTCGGAAGGCCGTGAACATCGGGCGACATTTGAAGATGGACTCACGTTCGAGCTGCAACGAGAGCGGCTCAAGACCGCACTCTTGCAAGACAGCTGGTTGGGACCGGTCATCACCGATGCCCATGCTGAGTTGCGCAGGCTCCGGAAACAGGAACAGCCGGATGCCGGCGGGCTCATCGTCGCGATGAATCAGGACCATGCCAGGCAGGTGGCGGAACTGGTGGGGCGTATTACAGGGAGCCGGGCGCATGTGGCCGTGTCCGACGATCCATCGGCGTCGAAGACGATTGCCACATTCGCGCGTCATAAAACCCAGCAATGGCTTGTCGCAGTGAACATGGTGAGCGAAGGCGTCGATATCCCAAGGCTCCGTGTCGGCGTCTACGCTACGAACGTCCTGACCGAAATGTATTTTCGCCAGGTCGTGGGGCGATTCGTCCGGATGCAGGAGGGCCTGCCAAAACCACAGCGAGCCTGGTTGTATCTGCCGAAGGACGCCACCCTCGTCCACTACGCCAAACAGATCAAGGCTGAGCGCGACCATGTGCTGGAGGAAATCATGCCCTCCTTGCAGCGAACATTGTTCGGTACGGCTGCTACGTCGCTGAAAGAGTACATCCCATTGCACGGGGTGGCCCGGATGGATACCTTGATCGGGGGAGAAGAACTGGAATCGGGCGGCGAGGGTCACGGCGGCACAGAGCCGTCAGTGCCGCTCCATGACAAGAAATACGAATTGCGAGACCAGCATCGTACCCTCGTCGGCACCGTGTCGCGAAAGACCGGTATCGATCATCGCCAACTCAATGCAGAACTCATCAAACGAACCGGCGGCCGGGTCGATCAGGCGACCGTCGCGCAACTGGCGCGCCGCATTACGCTGCTGGAAAAGTGGCGCGACTCTGGTTTTGACGGCGGCCGGGCAGGAGCTTAGGGGTCTGGATCGTCTATCTGGTTGATCTGGTCTGTCTGGTTATTCTGGTTCAACTTACCACACGAGATAGATTAGACAGACCGAATAGACCAGACAGGCCATCCGTTAGCCAAAAGGCTATGGGCCTATTTGGCTTCTATTTTTCCGATTTCTTCCCGCAATTGAAATCTGAGGGAGGGATACTCTTTCTTGCAGTAAGCGAGCAGCCGTTCGGAGCCGAAGAGCATGACCATGCGGCCGTCCTGATCCACGAGGCGGCGTGTGTCCTGCGGCCAATAGATGCCGCGTAGCACGTCGGGATCGCCGCTCACCCAGCGGGCCAGGGCAAAGGACATTCGCTCGACGATTGTTTTGACCCCATACTCGGTTTCGAGGCGCGAGGCAACGACATCGAATTGGAGTTCTCCCACGGCGGCCAAGACCGGTTCCCGGCGCACATGATCGGGGGAATAGAACACCTGCATGACCCCCTCTTCTTCAAGCTGCTGGAGCCCCTTCTGGAACTGCTTCTGCTTCGTGAGGTCCTGGCTTCGAAGCACGCCGAAACACTCCGGGGGAAATTGCGGAATCGCATCGAAGGCGAGGGGAGTGCCGGAGCAGAGCGTGTCGCCGATGATAAAGAGGCCGGGGTTCACGAGCCCGACGACATCGCCCGGGTAGGCCTCCTCAATCGTCTCTCGGTCGCGGCCGAAGAGCCGGTGCGGTCGCGTCATCCGGATCTTCCGGTCCAGCCGCGCATGATAGACCATCATGTCTTTCTCGAAACGGCCCGACACAATGCGTAGGAACGCCATTCGATCGCGATGTTGCGGGTCCATGTTCGCCTGGATTTTGAATACAAAGCCTGAGAATTTGCCGTCGGTCGGCTGCATGAGTCCCTGCGAACTCGTGCGTGATCCTGGCGGGGGCGCGAGTTGGAGAAAGGCGTTCAGAAATGGCTCGACGCCGAAGTTCGTGAGGGCGCTCCCGAAGAAAACCGGTGTGAGTTGGCCGGCGAGAAAGCGGTCGCGATCGAACTTTGTGCCCGCGCCGGTCAGCAGGGCGATTTCTTCCTGCAAGGGACCGTAGGCCTCTCCAAGCGTTTCAGCCAGGCTCGGGTGGGGGAACGTTTCCACCCGCATCGGCGCCCGACGCTGATTATGCAACGTCCGCTGAAAGAACAGGACTTGAGGTTCCTGAAGATCGTACAGCCCCTGAAACCCGGACCCTTCCCCGATGGGCCAATTGAACGGAACTGCCGTCATACCCAAGGTCTGCTCAATCTCCTCGAGGAGTTCGTATGGATGGCGCCCAGGCTGATCCATCTTATTGATGAACGTCATGATCGGGATATTGCGTTTACGACAGACGGCGAACAGTTTCTTCGTCTGCGGCTCGATGCCTTTGGCGCTGTCGAGCACCATGACGGCGCTATCCACGGCCATGAGGGTGCGGTAGGTGTCTTCGCTGAAGTCTTGGTGGCCTGGCGTGTCGAGCAGGTTGACCCGCACACCCTGATAGTCGAACTGCAGCGCGGTGGACGTGATCGAAATCCCGCGCGCCTGCTCCAGCTCCATCCAGTCAGACTTCGCCGCACGCTGATGCGATCGCGCCTGCACCGCTCCGGCCAGATGCACTGCGCCGGCGTAGAGCAGGAGCTTCTCAGTCAGTGTGGTTTTTCCTGCGTCCGGGTGAGAAATAATGGCAAACGTGCGCCGCCGGGCCACTTCTCGCGCCAATTCATCGGAGGACGATTTCTCAATCGGCAAAGACATGGATGTTCCTTCTCTTAGACGAAGCACCAGATTGCTATCGGAGATATGTTTTAACACCTGGCACAGGAGAAAACTACGGGTAGCCTGTTAGTCTCCTTTGCTCACGCAACGCGCGGTCGCAGACTCCCCTCGTTGGACGCGCGCAGTAGGAGACCAATCAGGCCACCCTCTGGAGAGGTGAGGGGAAGGGATGGGAAGGATAATGAGGGAGCGGCCAGGTGCCCTTCTTGCTCGCAGAACGCGCATGGTGAAACTGTGTCGCCTGGGCAAGGGGCGCGTCTCGGCGCGACTAGGGCTGGGTGAGTGAGAAGGCTGCGCAGTAAAGGGCAAACCTGGCCACTCCTCTAAAGGGAGATACAGGGAATCGGAAGGCCCCGCGCGGGCTACTGGCACGTCCTGGGAAATCGATTGCAAAGCAATCGGAGGGTAGGGTGGGTGAAAAATACCTGCCAGTGGGTGGGGGGGTGAGAAAGCTGCGCGCAGTAGAAGATTAATCAGCCTCCAGATGGATGGCGCTACGACGTAGATCACGGCGGTCTTTGCAGAGTTCGTGCTTGAAAGCCATGGAGCATGAGTTTAGGTTCGTGTAGTTTGAAGTGTTGCCACGAAGATAGTCTGTCGAAAAACTTTCTCAACAAGGAGCTGCTCTGATGGCGGATAGGGATTGGGCATTGGGAGACATGGTGTGGGCCCTTCTGGGAGGGGCGGTTGTTTTCGGGCTCGTAGCGTTGAATGCGTATGTTCAGCGACTAGCTAGAATTGAGGAGGAACGACGAATAGGACTGCCGAGTTCCGATCTGCTTAATCCATAGATCAGTAGCTTCTCAGAGCCGTCGATCTAATGACATCTGACGTCCAGGCTGCTAGCGGAACTTGGCGTGGCCTCGCCCTGATTCCTGACACACTCGCTTTCCTCGCATTCTGCTCACGGTTCAAAATCTCACACCGTCTCCGCGCAGTGAGGGAGGGTAGCCTGCTCATCCTCCCGCTCGCGAACGCGCACGATAGGAATGTGCTCGTTCGACGCGCGCAATCGAGGATCGACCAGGCCACCCTCTGGAGAGGTGAACGAGCGAGTTTGGAAGGGCGGTGTGCCTTACCAGATATCTAGTAATTGCCCGGATGTGTCATTGGGGGAGCCAAAGAGTTTTCTTGTCAGCAGTGATGTCTGTTTTAAAATGGCGGGTCGTGGACGTTTTGAATGGCCATAAGAACGGGGAGTAAGAGACCGCTATGGTGGCGATTCCGCTCTTCAGCGGAGCATTCATATTAATTTCTTTCGGACAGGGCGCAGTAATTTTTCTGTGAGGAGCCATAATGAAAAACGTGTCTTCTGAACCTGCAGCAGTATTGTCGAGTGTTCCCCCTCCTTCAAATTCCACGTCATGATAGGTGCACGCAATGGTCACTCCAAATAATGGCACGATCATGTTGTTACTCACGATGAAGGGATAAGAAAATGGATTGTTGGGGTCTCGTGCGGCGCCGGCGTCAACGGTCAGGATGGGCGCAAATGTCATCGCACCAGAGAGGAGCGTGCCTATCAGTACGGCTATCGATATCCACTTGACCACTTCCTTGAGCGTTGACGGAGGCTGCTTTGTGGTAACGGAAGGTCTCTGCTCGCTCGCTAGTCGCTTTTTCTTTTTTGACATGGCTTGTGTATCGGATAATTAGGTGGTGGATTTCGTTCTGAGCTTGCACTTCCCTGTGCTTTGTTCTCGCCTAGAAGCAGGCCTGATGTGAGAAGGCAGTTTTTTGCTGGCGAAGGCGACGGCATACAAGAGTATAGCTCACATCCTATTCATATTTCTTCAATGTGGGATAGGGAGCCACCAGACCATTCTTCTTGCTCACCGAGGCCGCACGATCAGAATGTGCTCCCTCGATGCGCGCAGTGAAAAATAATCTGGCTGCTCCCCTTAGGGCAAAGTGGGAAAACGGGTGGCCATCGCCCGGACTCATGGCACGTCTCGGCGTGTCAGTGGGTGGGCGGGTGAGAAAGCTGTGCGCAGTCGGAGATCAATTAGCCCCCATCCCTGAGAACTAACGAGCGAGCTTGGAGAGCTATTTTACTAAAACTGCTCGCTCGACGGCCGCAGTCGAAAACTTCTCACACCCTGCTGGCTGAATGATGAACTGGGAGAGAAGAAGAGCATGCGCTATAGTCTGAAGGCGGTCTTGTCGAGACAATTTCTAGCACCTTCATCTGGCATGAATTGACCAGATTATGGCAAGAGCATACACTCGGAGCGCAGAGAATTCGTAAATGATAATTTGAATTATATCTGGTCTTGCGAGACGACATGCCTTTAATCACTGGAAAAACCCTGTACATCCTTGGAGCGGGCGCATCACAACATACAGGTGCCCCGCTGTTGAGAGATTTCTTATTTACTGCCAGGCTTTTGGCAGAGGGGCGAAGTACTCTACTGCATAGAGAAGCGTTTGATTTGGTGTTTTCCTGGATCGATACCCAACGAGGCTCTTCTTATTACGTCGAATTGGACTTGAATAATCTCGAACACATTTTTTCTCTTGCTGAAATGGAGCGACAGATTGACCCGCAAGGCGGAAACGACGTTGTGAGGGAACTCAGGTATGTTGTTGCCGAGACCCTCGATAATACTTGCCGACTCCAATTCCAGACCGTAAGCTTCCCCGTCAAGGAGACAGTTTCAAGGGAGAACTTCCGACCGTTTGGTGGGCCCTGAACACGGACGGAGGCATCCCGTCCAACGTGTCATGGGGCCGCTCTTCGTTGTACTCCCGCATCCACTCCGCACTGATCTCCCGCACCTGGTCCAGCGACTCA
>JAYTTD010000062.1:0-26169 GCA_043745235.1 Nitrospira sp.
GCTCTCCTGAATCCATGATGCCGTCCCCGGCCGGTGAGTCGGCCACAGTTTGGTTTCTGAACACGGCCCGACTAATCTCCATTTGCAAGAAATAATTCAACACGGGCCGCCAGCCATGAGGGACGCGACTAAGGCCCTCCTCACGGAGATCGGAGTCTCCCCGGATCGTTTGAAAACCGAGCAGTTCGGGGCAGTCAAGCCCCCCTCCTGGCGCCCCCGGGACTCTCGTCGCCATGGAAATTTGGAAGGCAGCAAAAAAGAACTCTGACAGATAGAGTCTGTGCTAATCTCCACGTGTCTCACCCACCCCACTGCCTGTGCTAATTTGTGCTGAAATTAGTTAGAACCCATGAGAACCTCTGAAATCAGTAGAGCCGCTGGAATCTTCTTAAACCTAGGTATTCAAATAAGAAATAGGGAAACCATTTCAAACACCGAGCCTTTTCAAAAGTTTCTTTTTTCCATTCCTAAACCGCTTGTCCTACGACTGGATCTGTCCCCCAACTATCTGATTTATGGACAACGGAGGATCAGTTTCTGAAGCGTAAGACTTGGAGGGTTTGAAGACTCAATTTCTTGTAGGTTTTGTGGACAGCTGATTCGCGCTTTAGGAAGGAGAGATAAACGCCGGCATTCTACTTTTCTGACTATTCAGTTCTGCCAGCCGCCCACCGCGTCCGCCTCATTTCATGCTCTTACCTGACCATCCTCATTCTTGACATGCCTTCTTTCTTGGCGTAGGGTTCCCGAAAAAATGGAAGATTGCGGGAACAGATTCATTATGCAGACGCAAGAAAACGGGGGCAGTTCAGGCTGCTTTTTTTAAGACAGCCGCCTAAAAAATTCACAAGGTTTCAAACAGAAAAGGGCTACCCTCCGTCTGGTGAGTAGCCCTGGTGAGCCTCTTCAGTGAAATTCTAATCTAATGAACGTGTGATTGAACTCGGGAGTGCAATGCGCTCCAAGCGATCCACATGCCCATTGCGATGAACCCGAGAAATACCAGAACGGCAGCAACCAATGAGCGAATATCTTTCATCGTATGCACCTCCTTTTTTAGTAGAGGCGTTACGGTTACCATCTGCGAAGATAGATAAGACCCGAACAGGGCGAGTCAAAGTGAGCTTCTTTGGCAAGGGTGTGCCTGCTGCGGGGAGAACATGATGGGATGTATCCGCATGAACGGGGTGAGAGCTATCGCTGCTGTTTTTGTGTTGTGGTCTACTGCTGCATGGGGAGCCACACTGACATGGAGTGCCAATAGCGAGCCTGATCTAGCGGGGTACCATGTCTACCACTGCAGTGACCTACCATGCGCGAAATCATCTGGCACGGCGACGCTGTTCGCGACACTGGGAAAGGTCACCAATTTCAATGTCGGAACACCCGCCGTCGTTCAATACTATGTGATCACGGCGTATGACTTTAAAAACAACGAATCGAGCCCGAGTCATGTCGCCACCTATCTCCCAGCCGGTGCATCGTCACCCCCACCCGCTACGACGGTGAGCCTGACCGTGCTTGGATCGCCGAATCTGAGTCAGCCCTGGGCCGTGCAGGCTGTTACTGCAGGACGGTAATGTCATCCTCATTATTGACGATATCTCCAAGGAGATTAAGCAGTACCTCATCAACATGAAGGTTCAGTCCATCAGCAAAGAGGAAGTTTTGAAAATGGCGGCGAACTTCGATGAACCTGAAGACAGGCAAAAGGTCTTGCGAATTGTTTACGAAGAGTTCAGGCGGGAATACTCCAGCCGAATCAAATGAGGCACCCACGCCGAGTGGCTGGCAAAACGAATCATCATGTTCGATTTCTCACTCGAAAGCGCAAAAAAAAGAGTTCGCAAGAAAACCGAGTTTGAGGTTCAGGTCTTGCCATAATACATATTATCGAGCTTACTCGTCCAAGTTCCGCCAGCTGTCCACCGCTTCTTCAATTGATTTTCTCTGATTGGAAATAGGTCACTGTCTGTCTCCGGTTCATGTTCGTCGAAGACTCCATTCATGAAAGCATGCCATGGATGGTCTTCGAGTCGAACCAGCGCAGAGGAGATGGGATCGGTGTTTGCCCCCGTGTCTTAGCGCGTGATGAGTAATGGGGGTGTCGGAACCGCTTCTGTTTGAACTGCCGCCGCTGGGTTCCTTTCTCCTCGTTTCGAGCTATCAGCCATAATCTCTTCTCTCGGGTGGGGCGTCGTTGACCGTTGAGTCTTGGAATGCTATCATTATGCTATCATTTGCACGCCAGGAATAGGAGGTGCCTATGGCACAAGTTCTTGTTCGGCAACTCGACGACAACGTGGTTGTTCGGTTGAAGAAACGGGCGAAGGCGCATGGCCGCTCGCTTCAATCGGAGGTGAAGACAATTCTGGAAGAGGCGGTGCCGGACTATGAGGCGGCCTGGAAACGAATCGAGCGGTTTCGGAAGCGGTTGGGAAAGTCTGGCCGGAGGTTCAGTGACAGCGCAGATCTCATCCGCGAGAATCGTGACCGATGAGTGGCTATGTGGTGGATGCCAGTGTGGCGATCAAGTGGTTCATTCCAGAAATCCATTCTGAGGTCGCGCTCCAGACCAGGCGGTTACGTGATCGACTCCACGTTCCGGCCTTTATGACATTGGAGTTGGGTAATGTCATTGTCAAAAAGATTCGACGAGGGGAGCTCACCCGAGAGGATGGTAAGACCATTCTGAAGGAGTTGCGGCATCTGCCACTTCAGCGGCACGCGGATGAGCGACTGTTTCCTGCTGCCTACGAACTCGCGCTGGATACTCGGCAAAGTCTGTACGATTGTCTCTATCTCGCCTTAGCGGAGGCGGTCGATGGGCGTATGATCACGGCCGACCTGAGGTTCTATCAGGCGTTGACCGGTGGACCATATAGTCATCAAGTGGTGTGGGTAGAGGATCTGGCTCGGTTGACGTGATGGGTCATCGTTAGTCGCTCACTGCCCCGCGTGTAGTTTTTCTTGATTGAAAATCGATCACCGTCTGCGTCTGTGCATGTTCGTCGAAGAATCCATTCATGAAGGTATGCCATGGGTGGTCTTCGAGCCGAGCAAGCGCAGAAGAGAGGGAAGCGTTGCAGCTCTGGATCTCAGGAAAAGACAAAAAATGGGTCAGCTCATCCTATCCCTATTTCTCAGCCAAACAAGAACGGCGGCTCCATTTCTGGAACCGCCGTCTATGACGACGTGACAGGGGTTTAGGTTCCGCTGCTTGTTTCCGCGTCCACTACGCCAGTCCCCTCAGACCGCAATCGAGAAGGAGGAGGGAGTTCTACCCGCCCTCTGCATGCGCTCGTGAGAATGTCCGTCACTTGACTTCGGATAAATGCTGTATGGCAGATTCGACGTGTTCGGTGCCTACGTCGGCGTGACCAGCTTTGCCATGTTCTATGGCTTCTTTGAGATGCTTAATCCCTTCGTCCACATGCGAGCCTTTACCGCCCATCTTCGCATACAGCAGCGACGTTTCCGCATTTGTCACGAGCTCCTGAGCATGACCCTGTTTGCCATGGTCCACCGCTTTCTTTGCGTGCTCGATGGCCTCCCTGACGTTACCGGCGGGGGACGGCTGGGCGTTCAGCATGGGCACACTCACGAACGCTCCAAGCACAACCAGAATGAGGGCACCACGGTAGAATTTGTTGGTCATCTTTGTCTCCCCTCCAAGGTTAGAATTCACTGCCGAAAAAGACTGTAGGCAATCGTACATTCACCTTAGCACAGCGTTTCAGTAGCCTGTCAAGAAGACCTGGCAGGCTGCTCGAAGTCTGAACAGTTCAATTTCTGGCGGGAGGAATCTCAATTCATTTATGCGCATGAGCGCCTCGCAGCGAGGCTATTTGTAGAAGGGGCACGAACGAGGGGCGCAAGGGCCGATCTGTGTGCAGGCTAACAGAAGCCGGATACTGGCTGAATCACGACTGATCCCGGTTGCTCAGCCATTATGTCGCCTTCCCTATTCAGAGAAAAGCTGTCCGTGGAGTGGCGGACATGAGCTTTCGTCTTTTGGTGGACCGGCAAGTCTTGTTCTTGACCAGCATTCGTTAGAGACAGAACAATAACAGACCACCATTTCTACTCTATCCTTATTTGCTTTGAGCAATTCAGAATCAGGCCCCGTAGAAACCCAGTACAATTTTTCGTCCGTTTCGGCAGTACTCCACATGGTCGAGGGGGAGGGGATTTTTTTGTTCAAGTGAAAGTTCCCACTGAGCCCAAGGGCCTTCACCGCCTCCTCCCATGTCCGTTGGATCTTCTGGTCAACCAGTAGCTGGAAGGAACCAATGACGGCAGGGCCTAGGCCCTTATTGGACATGTGGAATCCCGCGCCGGTCTCGTCGTAATCAAAACTAATGGTTAGATCCGGCCTCACGGACAGACGATCATGCCGCTCTGACTGTTGGCCGAAGTACCAAGAGGCCCCAGTCGTACACGCCACAAGGACAACAGCCACGATCGCGACCCGCGTATTGATGATGGACCATTTATCTCCGCTCCCATCCTTCTTGTTATTCTGTTCCGTGTGGTTCTTCATGAATCGGCTTACGTCTCTTCGAAAGGGCGCGCAGACCTCGTAGGGAGGCCCATTCTAGAGGCACACGAATGACGGCGCAAGGTCTGAGTGGGAACATGCGTGTATTCCTAGGCCGAAACGGTTTCCGGGCCGGCCCGTAGCTCTAGACCAGGTCAATATGAAAACCTAGAATGTCACCACCCTTATTCAGAGAGATGTCCCAATGGGGACAAAGACTCGGCAAATAACACTGCGTGAGTGGTTTCCCGCCGATGATCCAATAGCCGCGGCGGTGGCAACTCTTTGTATCTTGCGCGAGGATTATTTCATTGACCTCATGGGAATCGTAAAGGAAACGAAAAACAGAAAAGGGGTCGGGAGTCATTGTTGATTGTCTCGCTCGCCTCGGGCGCACATCACCCTCACCGAAGTGGCGATGGTAGCATGCTGTCACGAATGATAAGACTCATGGCAACACGAACGCAGTGGTATCTCTGTGGCTAATGCCATTCATGTCATCGCGCCGTACCGGCACGCTTCTACGTGGGTCTTTGATGATCCACGAGTGGGACTCTCTCAAGAGCCGTTCGTGTCCGGCATTCCCGAGATGATCGACACCATGGTTGCACATATACTCAACGCAGAAACGGGGTATCGGCTCTTGTTTGCCTCAGAGCCGTTCCCTGGCTATCAAGTCGAGATGGAGAAGGTCCGGGAAGAATACGAGGGCGTGTGGTATCGGTGGGCCGACAATGGGGAGGGCTGGCTCTGTCCGGCACTCTTTCGGTATTTTCCAGAAGCGCCTCGTCGTCTCTACGTCAAAGCGGAGGCCCTGTAGTGTACATGCCGCTTTCTCCGCTCATACGCACCAGTCACGGACTCATCTTTGAGAGCGAGTAATAGGGTTAGGCACGAGCATTGGCTTGTTGATACCTATGAGAAGAACAGATAGGGGTTAGATCTAACACGAACCCATCCATGCCTCACCGGCCGCTCACCGCACCCGCTCTTGGTTTGCCCTGATTGAAAATCGATCACTGTCTGCTTCCGGTTCATGTTCGTCGAAGAGTCCATGCATGAAGGTATGCCATGGGTGGTCTTCGAGCCGAACCAAGCACAGAAGAGATGGGATCGTTGCGTGACCTTATATCTCAGCGCATGAGGAATAGAAGGGGAGTTGGGACCGTCTCGGCCTGAACCGCCGCCATTGAAGCAACGGGATCTACCATCGGAATTGGCAAGTGATAGGGGTCGAATTCAAAAGCGGCCTATCGAATATTTCCAGGATGATGGGGTCTGGCCTTGTCATACTACACAGCGCCATTCGCCCCTGTTCGATCTTTCTGGTCAGACTCCATGATTGCCTCGTTGACACGCTCTGCTTCGGACAGTAACCTCTTTTGACATGATGACGGAATTAATTATTATTGGCCGGACTCGACTGCGTTCTCTGTTCGAATGTCCACCGTTGCCGTTGTGTGCGGGAATGGTCTGCCTCGGCATAGCCATGATGCTGTGGTTCGGCGGTGCGCCGGCGTTCGCTCAAGGCCGCTTCACGGAGGTGTTGGTGTCGGTGGTCAAAAACAAAGTGGTCGCAGTGAATGGAGTGGGGCCGTCCGAGATTGACATCGGAGTGGGCGAAACCGTGGTGAGTACCAAGGCATTCGGTTTGACGGGGTTGGCGATTACTTCCACGAGATTATTGGGATTTTCCTCGCAACTTCGCCACTGGGGCGAACAGCCATTGAGCGTGGACGAGCATGTCAACCGGTCGCAGGTCCTTCGAGAATTATGCGTGGTGGCCACGGATCGGAGTCTCTATGGGTTTCAGGAAACCCTCGCGCATTGGACGACCGAGGGCTTAGGCATGTCTGAACGGGTTCAGGAGCTGCGTGCCCACGGCCACGTCGCGTTGGTGGTGACGACGGAGCGGTTGGTGGCGTTCTCGGCCTTCATGAGCAGGTTTCACGCGATGCCACTTCAAGGTGATGAACTGGTGCAGGGTATTGAGGACACCGGCGATGCTGTTCTTGTCAAGACAAGCTACCGAACGTTAATGTTTCGTAGTCGCATGCCCGGCTGGACCGAAATGCGCTGAAGGTGCGTGGTGTCGGAGCTCGTCCGCGCGTGTGGTGATTGTCGAATGCCTTGAGGGTGTCGCGTGCGAAGTAGGGGGTCGGGTCTTGCGATCCAACATTGGCAAGAAAAACGAGGCCATTCTCCTTTTCTGATCGACTCGCCCGTCCGTGCGGAAGACTGTGTCCGGACAATCGCAGCGCGTAGCTGGCCTGCTCCTTGCCCCCATCCCCTCCCTTACAACACAGCGCTAGACCAGACTGACCTGAAAACGTAGAATGGCCCTGTTGTTCTTCCCAGTTGGAATGACGGAAGGGGAAGTCATGGTTTTTTTGCTGAGCGTGTAGCGCTCCGGCTCCTCATGCTGTGGGCACTGTTGAAAGGTAGGTGCGTGATGTGGCGTTTCCTCTTCGCGGTCTTCTTGGTCGTGGCCGGTGCGATAGGCGCGGCGGCAGGCTCCTTTGAAGATGGACGCTCTGCGTATGAGCGTGGTGACTATTCTCAGGCGATGAATCTCTGGCGTCCGCTTGCCGCACAGGGCGACGCACCGGCGCAGTTCAATCTCGGTCTGATGTATCGCCATGGACTGGGCGTCCCGCAGGATGCTCAGGAAGCGCTGACGTGGTATCGCAAGGCGGCGGAGCAGGGACATGCATGGGCGCAGTTCAATTTGGCTGTGATGTATCGCCATGGGCAGGGCATTCCGCAGAACTCTCAGGAAGCCGTGACGTGGTACCGCAAGGCGGCGGAGCAGGGACATGGTTGGGCGCAAAATAATCTGGGTATGATGTATGACGTGGGACAGGGCGTTCCGCAGGACTACCAGGAAGCCATGACGTGGTACCGCATGGCGGCGGAGCAAGACGACGCACCGGCCCAGTTCAATCTGGGTGTGCTGTATGACAAGGGACGGGGCGTCCTACGGGACGCTCAGGAAGCCGTGAGGTGGTACCGCAAGGCGGCAGAGCAAGGTGATGCATCGGCCCAGTTCAATCTGAGTCTGTTGTATGACAAGGGAGAGGGCGGCCCGCAGGACTACCAGGAAGCGCTGAAGTGGTACCGCAAGGCGGCGGAGCAGGGACACTCACGGGCGCAGTTCAATTTGGCTGTGATGTATCGCCATGGACAGGGCACCCCGCAGGACGCGCAGGAAGCTGTGACGTGGTACCGCAAGGCGGCGGAGCAGGGACACGGTTGGGCGCAGAACAATCTCGGTGTGATGTATGACGTGGGGCAGGGTGTCCTGCAGGATTTCGTTCGCGCCCACATGTGGTACAACATCAGCGCACACGCGTCGAGTGGCGATGAGCGAAAGATCTCCATGAAGAATCGAGACGATGTGGCGTCGCACATGACCGCTGCGCAGATTGGAAAAGCGCAGGAGATGGCGCGGCGCTGTCAGCAGTCTCGCTTCAAGGAATGCGATTAACATCTCCCCACTGACGTAGGAGTCTGTCCTAGTAGTGTCATTCTACTGCGGCAAATGATCCGCAGGCCTCTGCGTCGTTCTCGGCCCCAACAAGTACCTCAACGTATTCCAGGGTATACGCCGCCATGAGAATTTTGGCAGGCATGACTATTGACCTAATTGCAGGCGCGGCGCATCCGCATGGTGGAGATATAAGAAATGTACGGGGTGTCTTTTTCTGACACAGCAGCTACCCCGTCCGCTGGATGGGATGTGAGCTCATTGAAAGAAGAGTGTTATGCCGATCCGCATAAGAATTTGGGATAAATGGTCCCACAGTCGCGGCTCATTGAAACACCAACGATAATGGCGTTATGCTCGGGAAACTCGATCGTGTGTTACACGGGTAGAAATTGGAAGATCCGGCTGTTATACGGATCGGCCCACACATTATTAGGCCGCCTTATGCCATGCGCTTTGGTCTAGCCCCCCCCGATACTTTCGCCAAAGGAGACGACGTATGTTTCAAATCAAGCCGCTCGACCCGGCTGTCCCGATCTTTCAACAGATCCAAACGGAGCAGTCGCCAGTCATCTTGGTGAACATTTTCACTGTCCCGGAGGGAGACATCCCGGCGTTGCTCACGGCCTGGGCGGCAGACGCAAATTGGATGAAGAAACAGCCAGGGTATATCTCAACCCAGCTGCATCGCGGTATAGCAGGCAGCACAGTGTTCCTGAACTACGCGATCTGGGAGTCTGTGGCCCACTTTCGAGCCGCATTCAGCCATCCCGACTTCAAGAGCGCCTTGGAGCACTACCCGTCTTCCGCTGTGGCATCTCCGCACCTCTTCGAGCGCCTTACCGTGCCGAACATATGCGTCGGTCCGTAACGAAGCAGCCTAACCGGTCATTGCGCCGGACCGGTGCAATAGTCGTTTGTGCGCCGCTCACACAGGCAATGAATTTTAGCATGGGCGTCATGCCGTGAGGAGAAGGGAGAGCACCGATGCCTGAGCAAGAAGCGTCCGATACTGGCCCCACGGTGACGGGCAAGCCATTTGGCCCGACCCGTGAAGAGCTTGCAAGGATCGGTGATCGCGCGATGACATTGGAAAGCGTGCGCAAGTACATCGGCTGTGGCAATGTGCGGCGGTTAGATGTCGAGGCGCTCAATGACGACAAGGGAAAGCCGCCGAGCCGCTTTCGCGTCACGCTATATGACGACGCGAACCACCGCGCGATCCTCATCGACGGCAGCCTGCGCAATCCACGGCGTGTGGACATCACCGAATCGGCGCTGCCGCCGCACCCTTCGGACACGGAGTTGGCCGAGGCCGTGAAGATTGTCCGTGGTGATGCGGCGTTTGCGACGGCGATCGACGCGCAGGATCTCGAGCCGTATCAGCCGATCCCGGCGTTCGCGTTGAGTGAACTGCCGGACGGCCGCATTGAGCGCCGCATCGCGGTCGGGCTGCGTCCTCGTAGCAGCGACGCGCAGCACGAGATCGTCGCCGTCGATCTTGCGCGCCAGCGCGTCATCCGTTTCGAGGAACGCCTGCCGCCGAACGTCCGCCAGAAATAAATCTGAGATCTAAAAACGTTGGAGTGAGACCTGACAAGTGACGTGTGTGTCGGCGCGTCGCCTCCCACATGGTGGAGGTCAGAGCATATGAGGGAATCTTTTCTGGCGCGGCGGGTATTTGTAGTCTACTGGATGGGATGTGAGCGCATTCACTGAGGGGGTGTGATGCCGCTGATGAAGATCACATCGATTACCTCGCATATTTAGGAGAATCATGGTGTGTTATGCGGACAGGAAGTCGCAGATCCGTATCTTATGCGGAGACATCTAAACCTCGTTGGGCGTTGCATATCATTCAGTCGCGTTCAGGAAGGGTACACAGTCGATGCGCTTAAATAATTTTTCCTTGGTTGCCTGCATTACGTGCCTTTTCATTATGATTGGGTGTTCTGGAAAATCTTCACCAGAACCTAAGGCACTGAATCCTTATGCGAAAGCTACGCTCACAGCTGGAACAGGGCTTGGAGATCTGCAATGAGGTAAAACGACCTTAGGTTGGATTGCTGGCAACATTGGGTCGGGAGTGATATTAGGGATTGCTGGCGATGAGTCTGCGATGAACTAACCTTTCTAAACGGTGAGGCGTCGTTTCTGTTTATTGTTTCAGGCGCCTGTCAAAGTGAAACGGGAGGTCCCGGGGTCCGATTAGATTTGGGTCAAGATCTTAAGGCGTTCCTGTCTCGATATCCCGGATGCAAAGATCTACCGCTCTCAAGCCTGTCGGTCGCCATTGGACAGAGTAGTAAGGCAGGCACTTTCTTCAAGGGCAGCACGGATCGCGGCGTGCAACTCTGGTCGCCGATATCTGATGCGTATAAACATGGAGCTGAGCTGAAAAATGCAGGTGAACTCGTTGCTGGCGCAAGCTACACGAGTGAGAATCTAGGCCGTCTTGAATTTTCAGGGGGTATCTATTTCTACTATCCAGAAGGTGAGGGTGCAACGGCACAGGAAGAAATGTCAGGTAGAGCCCTATCACCTGAACGATTACGTGAAATAGAAGAATCAGCCAAGGACGCGGCAAAGAATGCTGTGATTAAGCGCATCACGATTTTTATGCCAAACTGATGAGAGAAACAATCAATGAAGATTCTAGAAAATACGCAATTCCACGAGGTCAGTTCTTGACCCCGCACTTGGCTACGAACAGAACAAGAAGATGGCTTCAAGAACTATTTGAGGTGTCGGGCTAACCCCTTGCCGCTGTAATAAAATGATGCTGATCAGTGGACTTAATAGTTGGGCATCATGAAACCCATTCTCTCCCTGACGATACCTGCACATAACGAGGAGAAGTACATTGGCCGTTGTATCGAAAGTATTATCAGTTCCGCCCGCTATGCCTCCCAGCCTGTGGAAATAGTTGTCGCATTAAATCGCTGCACGGATAGAACGCGCGACATCGCTGAATCCCTCGGTGCTCATTGTATCGTCGAGGATACGAAATGCATCGCTGCCGTTCGAAACGCTGCCATACGCGCCTCGACTGCGCCGGCAGTGGCCACGCTTGACGCCGACAGCTGGATGTCACCGAACACGATTTCCGAGGTCATCACGCGTGTCTACGATGCTCGCTATGTCGGAGGAGGATCCATGGTGAAGCTCGAACGGTGGTCGGTAGGCATTGCCTTCAGCCTTCTTGCCATCGCTCCCTATCTTGTCAGGCAGCGTGTGTCCATTGGGATGTTCTGGTTTTTGCGCGAGTCCTTCGATGCGATTGGCGGCTTCGACGAAACCCTGGTCAGCGTTGAAGACCTGGACTTTGCTGTGCGCCTCAAGGCGCACGGGCATACTCGCGGACAGCGATATGGCACCATTTGGCGCAACGGCATCACGACGTCGTGCCGTAAGTGCGATCAGTTTGGAGACTGGTATATTTTTCGCAATCCTCGTCTTGTCAAAGCACTCTTCTCCGGCAGGAACAGACGCGCTGCGGATCACTTCTGGTACGATACCAAGCGATGATGCCCAACAGTTCTATTAAGCGGACCTGCCAAGCGCGCTCCACTCGTCTGCTTCCACAAGCGAAGGTGTAGTACGTTGAGCCTTACATTTCCCATTGAGGCAAAGCTCAAGGACGGCTCGCCGGTTCAGTTGGTGCTGGCTGATCAGCAGGATGTCGAGCCTCTTCGAGATCTCTACCGGATCATCGTCGAAGAGGGGACGTCGTACCCGCATGACCGGTTCCCGAATCAGGATGACTTCATGGACTATTGGTTTCGCGGCAAGAGTACTGTGGCGGCCTATGTGCCGGATCGTACCAGTGCGGCGACTATGGCTGGGGCGTTCTACCTCAAGGCGAACTGGCCGGGGCGGGCAAGACAGGTGGCGAACGCCGGCTTCATCGTGGCGCCGGAGTGGCGGAACAAAGGCTTGGGTTGGTTGTTGGGCGCGACCATGCTGACCTACGCCAAACAACTCGGCTACCGTAGCGTGATCTTCAACCTGGTATTTTCTGAAAATGTGGTCGCGCGCCGTCTCTGGGGAACACTCGGCTTTAATGCACTGGGTGTGATTCCCGGCGCGGTGCGGAAGAACGATGGAACGTATCAGGATGCGGCGATCATGTTTCGGTCGTTGCTTGAACGCTAGCCCGCTGTTCTAGCGGTAGGGGGGAAATGTATCACGCACCTGTTCTCAAGCCGAGTGAAGCGGGTCTGTCCGAACGGAAGTGTAGTCGGACTAACGTCTCCACCGAGCGGAAATGCCGATCCGGGAGGTTTTTGAATCGCCGTTTGCAGTCGAGCAGGGCTTCCTCCACGGTTGCAAACGGTTGGATTGTGGCCACGAGGTGATCGTAGTAGTCCATCAGTTTGAGTTCGACCGTTCTCGTGAGGGAGGGATCTCCCGCCAACATGGCCGCAGCTTGAGCCTTGTCGCCGTGTGTTTCGACCAGCGCCTGAAAGCACAGTCCCTTGAGCCGCTGCGTGACCGTGCTCCTGTCCCACCCAAGGGTTTGTGCGGTCGCCTGCATGTCAAAGCCCTGTTGTCTCAGGCAATTCAGCACCGCCGTATCGCTGGCCGGATCGGGAAGAATTTGTGATGATGTGGTTCGACCGGTGTGAGATGTAGATTCGTTGTCGAGTCGCAACGACTCCTTGCTGAGCAGAGGTCCGTCGTTGAGTGCGATGGCCTGTTCTAGACAATGCCGGAACTCGCGCACGTTGCCCTTCCACTCGTGCTCCACTAGGGCGCGAAGCGCTTCGTTTGACAGCTTCGGTACTGGCTTGCCCATCTGGCTGGCGATCTCGGCGAGAAGGATTTCCGAGAGGATCGGCACGTCGCCGGTTCGTTCGCGTAGCGGCGGCAGCCGGAACACGAGACCGGTCAGACGGAAATAGAGATCCTCGCGGAACCAGCCTTCGGAGACGCCGCGCTGCAGGTCGCGATTCGTCGCGGCCACGATACGCACATCCACCGTCGCGGGGGTCGTCGCACCGACACGATAGAACGATCGTTCCTGTAACACCCGCAACAACTTGCTCTGGTGATCCACGCGCAGATCGCCGATTTCATCCAAGAAGATCGTGCCGTGGTTCGCCAGCTCGAAATAGCCGCGCCGGTCTGCTGTGGCCCCGGTAAAGCTGCCTCTCGTATGGCCGAAGAGTTCGCTTTCGAAGAGCTCCGGAGAAATGGCCGCCATATTGACGGCGATGAAGGTCTTGCCGGTCCGTGGACTGAGCCGGTGGACCGCCCTGGCAAATAGTTCTTTCCCGGTTCCCGGTTCGCCGAGCACAAGGACTGTCAGCGGGGACTTGGCTCCTTTTTTGAGATCCCGATAGAGGCGCAAAAGGCCGGCATCCTGGGTGATGATGCCGAGCCGCCGGCATTCGTCCCGGAGGCGATCGTGCTCCACATCGCCCACTGCGATGGACTCGCTCGTGGCAGCGCGCAGACTGTGGAGCTGATGTTCAAGCCCTTTTAATTTTCTGCGCGCCTCTTCTTCCTGTGTTTGTGCGTCAACGAGTTGGGAACGAAGGATGTTGGCAGATCTGGTGAGTGCTTCCTGCCGATCTGTTGATTGCGCGATGGCGACTCGCGCGACTGCAAGGTCTTCTTGCAATGTATCTGCCCGGGTTTCGCGCAGCACCAGGGCTTCGCGCACGGCGGCGGCTTCCTGCTGTAGGTGGAGCATGTCCTGTTCTAAGAGCATCAGCCGCTGATGAGCGGTCAGGTGGCTCCAAATGATTGTGCCGACGAAGACCAACAGGGCGGCCGTCAATGGCAAGGCGAGGGGAAGCACCACGTGGGCTACCGCGAGCGAGAGAAGAACAAGGACTCCGTAGGTGGCAATGGCCTTTCCAGCAAAGAGCAGGCTTTTCGTGCCTTGGAACTGAAGAAGGAGCCAGGCGACCAACCAGGTGAGGAACAGCGTTATCGCAGAGCGGCTGGCTGCGTCGAGTTGCCAGAAGCGGTTGTCGGTCAACAGCATGTTCAAGACGTGGAGATGGACCACGGAGCTGGTAACTGTCTGTCCCGTGGGCAAGAGAGAGATTCCTCCAGCGATCGGGTTTGGAAGAAATACGACGACCTTGTCTTTGAACCACTCGGTGAGCCGATCGCTTTCGTGATGCTCGATGGCGCTCCAGACAGAAGACATCGGAACCGTTGGGAAAGCATTGAGGGTTCCATTGCCGACATAGTTGACCAAGAGCGAGACGGTTCCTCGTTCCCTAAGAGACGGCTTTGTGGGTAAGGTCTGTTGTTGAAATACTTCGTACAGTGCAACCCCGAAGGCTGGGGCGGATAGCCGGTCACCGGTTATCGCCACAGGCACCGTTCGTGCGACGTGATCGGAGTGGGGCGTGACCAGCAGATGGCCCATGGTCGTGGTGTCTGGAGCAAGCGTCGCGTCAGAGCTTTCTGCCACGACGATGGGACCGGCGGTGCTCATGGCTTCCAGCAGCAGGGCATCGCTCGCCGCTCCGCCACGCTGCGCCGGGCTGGCATGGTCGAGTCGGTGATCGAGGCCGATCGCGAGGGCTCCGGATTCATACGCGCTGGTCAGGAGACGTGCGAAGATGGCTCGGTCCCATGGCCCGGGGCCGAACTCTTTTTCACTGGCCGGATCCCGTGTCACGATGAGTAGGGACGGGCTTATCGGGATAGGTGCGCGATCGGTTAACCAGAAATCGTACAGGGTCCAGTCTAGAGCTGTGAACGTGGGTGAGGCTACAGCCGACAGACCGAACGCCAGGACAGTTGCCAGTAACCCCATGACACCGGCTTGGAGCCAAGAGGAATTGAGAAACTGTCGCCACAGGCGTGAGGCATCGAGCATGGCTATTTCTTACGCTCCGCAATCTCATCCATGACCGCGTTCATCTCCTGCTTGGGCAGCCCCTTCAGCATTGCCTTGGCTTTCTGCAAATCTGGCGTGACACCCAGACCTTTGCCATAAATTCGTGCTAGTGCTTTCTTTGACGGGATGAAACCATCGGCAGCGGTGATTGTAAAACATGTCATGATGCGCCTATCGAATTGAGCAAGGTGGCTATCCAGGCCGGTTTCATACAGGAGCGCCAGTTCGTCGTGCGCCGTCTCGCTCAGCGCAAAGGCTTCGGCAAACAGCGCTGTGACTCCGTTGGAGGGTTGGTGGTCTTTGAGTAGGGCGATGCCCAACGATTCGATTGGATCGATCCTTTCCATGTCCGGGTAGTCGCCCCAGAGTTCGTTTCGATACTGTCCGAAGGCCTCGATGGCGTCTGTTCGACGTCGCTCTGACTGGTCGGGCGATAGCGCTTGGTGGCGAAGCCGTGAAAGGGATTCCGCCGCGCGCTGCTGACCGGATTCGACGGCGTTGGTCCACCAGCGGATCGCGAGCGCCAGATTCTTTTCGACGCCCTGTCCGTTTCGATAGGCGTTCCCCATGAAGTACTGCGCCTGAGGAACCCCGCCGGTCGCCGCTTCCTCCATGAACTGCATCGCTTCCCGATGCCGATTCGTCAGCTTCAACACCAGCGCAAGACGATAGCGGGCGTCGGGAAAGTTCGGTTGCAGTTCCAATGCTCGTCGATAGGATAGGATTGCGGCTGTGAGATTGCTCAGTGAGTACTGGACGCTGCCCAAGCTGTAATGCGCATGTGTCAATCCAGGATTGAGCAGGATCGCTTCCATCAAGGCTATGGCAGCCGGATGCCCATCTTGTTTGGCCATCAGTGTGATACCGAGTTGCAGATAGGCTCGGGCGTTGTGTGAGTCGAGCCTGAGTGCCACGCGGCATTCATCGAGCGCGGCATCGAGATCGCCGATGAGATAGAGCCCTTGTGCCAACTTTAGCCGGGCGTCCGCGCTGTTCGGCGACATACGGACTGCGCTACGCAACTCACCCAATACGATTACCGCGTCCGCTTGCTCCTGCGGCAAGGGTTCGGGGAGCATGTGCTCATCCGTAGGCGCTGGAGCTGGAGAGGTTTCGGAAGACGGCGGTGGGGACTCGATCGCCGGGGCCGGCGAGTCCTCAGGCGCTTGCGCGAGCGATGAATGGACGGGGGACCGTGTGATGAAGGAAGCACACAAGAGGGTCACGAGCACCAATCGATGACGCATCAGAAATCTATGACCCTTCGGATCTGTTACAAAGGTGGATCACATTATATCACTGAATCGATGCCAGTGGGTCGAGTGGAATTCCTTGAGGGGAGCGGCGTTCGTGATTCAGCGGGTGTTCCGAATAGCCTGCTGCAGGCGCTGAACCGTGCTCTGGAGATCAGCCCCTGAACAGAGCGCGGGCTCATGCTGTATCCGCCACACTGGTTCGAGGGGGGCCGGGTCGTTGGCTAGTCGTGGAATCACATGCCAGTGAATGTGCGGGAGTTGGTTGCCGAGGAGTTCGTAGTTGATCTTCCTGGCCTCATAGACCTGCGCGACAACCTTGGCGACCAGATTCACTTCTTCCATCAGCTGAATCCGTTCCGTGGGAGCCAGATGGAACAGTTCTGTCGCGTGGCGTTTGAAGACGACGACGATCCAGCCGGGAAAGAATTGGTCGTCGTGCAGATAGGCTTTTGATAGTCCGAGGTCCGCAATGAAATGGTCTTCTCTCGGCCAGCTGCCTTGGCAGGCCTTGCAGTGTGGATCGCTCATGGTTGATTGGCCTTGCGCCACTCTTCTTCGGTGAGGACGCCCTTTTTGATCAATAGCTGAATCAATTTGTCGACGGAGTTGCGACTGGGTGTTGCCGGAGTGGCTGCCGGCTGAAGCTGAGTCGGGGCAGCCTGGGTTTGTTTTGGCTCAGGCGGCGGCCGTTTTTGCCCCAGTATTTTGAAGGAAGGCGTGAAGACCGAGAGGTAATCCTTGTTCATGAGGCGAACGGTGGCTGGGAGGCTGTCGGTGAGTGGAGCGAGGTCAGGGGTTGGGCCGACTGGAATGCGAAAGAACGGTTTGCCGTCGTCGGTTTGGCCGTCTTGTCCCAGCACCTCAAACCGAGTGAGGAAGGATTCGCCTGTCAACCCTTCTCGGTCTTGACCGGCAAGGTTGGTAATCTTGTCGAGGACGATCACTAGTGAGTCGGCGATCAGCAGATCAGACGTGTGGTTCCTGACACTGACGTCGTAGCGGTATTCGCTATTGAAGTTATCCCGCCCTTTGAGTGTGACGACAACTGAAGCCTTGCCGGTCAAATCCGTGAGCTGATCCATCGAACCGGCGCTGCCTTCGGGTACCATCGGCCACAACGGACCGAGTAGGATGACCGCGAAACTCAGCCAGAAGAGGGTCATATTTCTCGACATGGTTGCGTTTCCAGATTGCGAGAGGCGCCTCGTCCATAACTGGTCTGAGCATAGCAAAGATCGTCGGGTTGAGCGAGCCTTCTGTGTGATAGATCACCTTGACAGTCTCTTTCCTTGAACGCTATTCTCGCTGCAGCTGGAGTTGTGCTCAACCCTTCCGCTGTCACCACACATGGCATCCGTTTCACGACGTGCTCCGCTCCTGGTTCCCCGTTCTCTTGTGACGCAGTTAATGGCGCTCTACGACTATCCGCATCCCTCGCAACCCGGTCGCATCATTCGCGGGTACGATCGGCCGCATGCGGTGCGGACTGCGCGTATGTGCGCAGCGGTGGCCGCGGCACTGGGCCATGGCGCCGAGCGGGTCCGCCTGTATCAGATTGCGTGTCTAGTGCATGACTTGGGCCGTGCCGGGCTCGATCGCCAGCTTTTTGGGAAGATTTGGTCCTGGGCCAAGGCGCATGGGGTCCCAACCAGACCACGCGAATGGAGAGCCCTACACCAAGACACTCCCTACGGACGCGAAACGGAGGCGTTCCTCCGGTGCTATCGAAAAGATCTGGAGGCCAATGGCATTGCGATCACTGCCTGGGCGAAGGAGCAGGTCGAGATGCGGCTGGGATATTCGCGCCGGCTTGCCCGTCGGCTGCGCATGGCTCGACCCACCATCAAGAAGATGGGGGTGACCTGGGCGCCTTGGATGCAGCAGGTGATGCTCTATTATTATTATCCGGAGAAGCTGGTATCAGCCAAGCCATGGGTCAGGCAGTTGGCGGAGATTCTTGTCGCCTGCGAGCAGTTTGAAGCCTACAGTAATCAGCGTCGAGGACGAGATTACTATGTACGGAAGAAGGAAACGTTCGTTGATGCCTTTGGCTATTTGGACACATTGCAGCAGGAGGGTATTTTGAGTGGCGCGGTGATGGGGGCGTTGCGCCGGTTGACGGCGCAAGGCGAGTTTGACGCAATTCTGGAAGAGGCTCGTGGCTGTGCCTTTACGCAGGGCGAGCGGCGAGCCCTCCGAGCGATGGAGTCATAAGATGGCGGTCAAGACGGTGTCGTTGCGTCTCACCATGCAGGGGAACACGCAGATCGAAAATATTACGAAGTCTGTGGCCGACGCCCTGGCGGGCACCGGGCTCTTGGCCGGGATCGTCACGGTGTTCGTGAAGCACACGACCGCATCGGTGATGGTCATCGAAGACGAACCGGGTATCAGGGCTGATACCAAGACCTTCTGGGACCGGACCGTGCAGGCTGATCCTTCCTGGCAGCACAATACGAGAAATGCCGGCGAAGACAACGGCCATAGCCACTTGCGAGGCCAGCTGCAGGGGCCGTCGGTCACGATTCCCTTCCTCGACGGGGTGCTGTTGCTGGGGACTTGGCAACAGATCGTCCTCGTCGATTTCGATACCAGATCCCGGACCAGGGAACTCATTATCCAAATCATGGGTGAATGATCGTGATGAAGGAGCGAGCGATACCAGTGTGGCTTGTCGTGTCGGTGGGACTGTTGCTCATCAGCCTCTGGCCTGCCTTGTCGATGGCGGAGTGGGGGAAGCCGTTGGGCGGGACCTACAGCGGGCCTGAAGGGAAGCCGCGCATCGTGACGCCCTCGCCCGCCGAGTTGGGCGCAGATGAGCGGGCCACGATGGCGGTATTCGAGCAGGCGACGAAATCCGTGGTCTTCATTGCGAATACGGCTATTCGACGTGATCCCTGGTCGTTCGATCTGTTCGAGGCTCCGCAGGGGTCTGGTACCGGATTTGTGTGGAACAAGCAGGGGCATATCGTGACCAACTTCCACGTCGTCTATGGAGCCAATTCGATCAGGGTGACGCTCGCCGACAGGTCTGAACATAAAGCTGTCGTGATCGGGGCCGATCCGGATCACGACCTGGCAGTGCTGCAAGTCCAAGTGCCGGACGAGGCGCTTTCGCCGGTGGTGGTGGGCATCTCGAACGATCTGCACGTTGGGCAAAAAGTGTTGGCGATCGGGAATCCGTTCGGCCTCGATCACACGTTGACGACCGGCGTGGTGAGTGCATTGGGGCGGACAATCAAGTCCTTATCGAACCGGACGATTGAAGGGGTCATTCAGACCGATGCCGCTATCAATCCTGGAAATTCAGGCGGGCCGTTGCTCGACAGCGCCGGTCGATTGATCGGCGTGAATACCCAGATTGTCAGCCCGAGCGGGGCCTTCGCCGGAATCGGCTTTGCCGTGCCAATCGACACGGTCAATCGCATCGTTCCGGAGTTGATCAAGCACGGTAAACTCATCCGCCCAGGGCTCGGGGTCTCGCTCGTTCCCGATGCCATGGCCAAGCGGTGGGGGATCAAGGGGCTGATTATCGGTAAGGTGTCGCGCGGTAGCGTGGCGGAGCTGGCCGGTTTAAAGGGGGTTCGTGAAACTGCCACCGGGCGGGTCGAATTGGGCGATATCATCGTGTCTGTCGATGGCAAGCCGGTTGGGACCCTTGACAATCTGATGGATGCGATGGAACGGCACAAAGTGAACGATCAGGTCACGGTTGAGATCTTACGGGAGACCCGCCGCGAACGTGTATCCATGACCCTTCAAGCCGTCAATTGAATGGGTGTGATACGCGACAATCCGTGAGGTCGCTATGGTAGGATCACCCATCTGTTCCGAATGGAGGACCACGGATGAGTGATCGCCGACCCATAGAACCAGAGGTCTCCGAACCCAACGGGAAGACGGAGACTGCCGCGAACCCGTCGATGCGCGCGGGAGCTGACCCACTTGAGCTCATTGAGCAATGTCTTGCCTCATTTCCCGACAGTGATCCACGGCAGAAGATTCTCTACAAGTTGCGCCATGCGGTGATCCTCGGGCAAGCCGCGCAGCAGCAGCGCGAGGTCGAATTCAAGAAAGTCGCCGACGTGATCGCGAAGCTCACGGCGCCGGCCAATCGGGTCGGTACCTTACTTGAGGTGCCGGGTGAAAGTCTCGCACGGATTTTAGTGGGGGGCGCCGAGTATTATGCTTCGGTCGATCCACGGGTGCAGGCTGCCGAGTTAAAGATCGGGGCCCAGATTTTGGTCAACGATGCCTATGCGGTGATTAAGATATTGGGCTATGACCGTAATGGGTCCGTGTTGAAAGTGGCGGAAGCGTTGGCAGATGGGCGGCTTCGTTTCGAGCAAGAGATGGGGCGGCAGGTTTTGATTCTCCAACGATCAAGCGATCTTATCGGCGTGGACCTGAAGGCTGGTGATGAGGTACGTATCGAGCCAAGCCTCCACGTGGCGATCGAGAAATTGGAAGACCGGCAAGCCAAGTCGCACTTGCTCGATGAGGTTCCCACTGTCACATGGGAGCAGATCGGCGGGCAAACTGAGGCGATTGCGGCCATTCAGAAGGCGATCGAGTATCCCTTGCTCCACGCGGACACGTTCCAGCGCTTCAAGTTCACTCAACCAAAGGGCTTTCTGCTCTATGGCCCTCCCGGTTGCGGAAAGACTTTGATCGGACAAGCGGCAGCCGCCAGTCTTGCAAAACTGGTAGGGGCGTCAGTCCAGAGCGTGTCCGGTGCGAAGGGGGAGAGGCCGCCGGTGACCCGCGGGGCTTTTCTCCATGTCAAGGGGCCAGAGATTCTAAATATGTGGCTGGGAGAATCGGAGCGGATGGTCAGGGATCTTTTCGCCCAGGCTCGCGCTCGCCGAAACGAGGGGGCATTGCCCTTTATCTTTATCGATGAGGCGGAGTCGGTGCTCGGCACGCGACGGGCATCTCGCTCATTCAACATCTCCAGCACCTTGGTGCCGATGTTCTGCTCCGAGATGGACGGGATCGAGTCGTTGCACGATGTGGTGATCATTCTGGCGTCGAACCGGCCTGATCTGATCGATCCGGCCGTGCTGCGACCGGGGCGTATTGATCGCAAGATCAAAGTGAGCCGTCCGAATCGTGACTCGGCAGCAGCGATTCTGAACGTCTACCTGACAGATGATCTGCCTCTGGACCGGCAATGGATCGACCAACATGGCGGAGACCGGAAGAAAGCCTGCGCCGACCTCGTCGAACATGCGCTCTCCGCGATCTTTTCGCGTGTCGATGAGAATCGCCTCCTATCGATTCGCCTCCGAAGTGGACAGAATAAGGTCCTCTATCGAAGCGATCTGATCAGCGGTGCGATCCTAGCCTCGATCGTTCAACGGGCGAAGGAACAGGCGATCGATCGCATGATCGCGTCCGGCGGGACTGAGCAAGGCGGTATGACCTTGGACGATCTGGTGAACTCCGTGCACGCAGAATTTCGAGAGGGTGAGATGTTGCCGCCCGACGATGCGTCGGAAGAATGGCTCAAGCTTCTCGATCACCATCCAGAACAGGTGGTGGGGATTTCGTCGTTCCGGAGAGGGCGGCAGTCCGAAGAGAGACTGATCAACCAAATTATCTGAAGACGTAAGGGGTGAGGGGTAAGGCGTGAGGGGCAAGAGAAAATGAAAAGGCTCTGTTCAGGCAGGCCCGTTCTTTTGCGCCTCACGTTTCACGCCTAACGGCATGATACGGTTATTCGGTATCGAAACAGAGTATGGGATTACCAGGGAAGACCAGGATGCGGTCGATCCGGTGGTGGAATCGATGGAGCTGGTGCGAGCCCATCTGACGGCCTCGTTCGAACGGCGCTGGGACTATGGCGGTGAGGATCCGCACGAGGATGCGCGGGGGTTTCGGGTCTCCGGCCTGCAGCAGGATAAAGAAGAAGACGAGTTCGCGAAGGTCGATGCCCATCGGCCGTTTTCATTTCATGAGATGAAGAGCGATCTGGTCCTCCCGAACGGCGCACGTTTCTATAACGATCATACGCACCCTGAATATTCTACGCCTGAATGCCGAACGTTGAAAGATATCCTTGCCCATGACCGTGCCGGGGAGCGGATTGCCCAGCGGGCGGCGGAGCGTCGCAACCAGGTGCTCGGCGGGTCCCCTGTGCAGCTCTACAAGAACAACACGGACTTTCACGGGCACAGTTATGGCTGTCACGATAACTATCTTGTATCACGGTCGATCCCCTTCCCCTCACTGACTGCGGGGCTGCTGCCATTCCTTGTGAGCCGGCAGGTCATTGCTGGAGCCGGCAAAGTCGGTGTGGAGGGTCAAGAAGTCGGGTTCGTGCCGGGCCACTATCAGCTGTCTCAACGAGCCGACTTTATGGAGACGGATCTGAGCGTTGACACGATGCACAATCGACCGATTCTGAATACGAGGGACGAACCGCACGCGGTTCGGGAGAAATATCGACGGCTCCATCTCATCATCGGCGATGCCAATATGTGTGAGTACAGCACGGCGTTAAAAATCGGGACGACGCAGTTGGCATTGGAGTTGATCGCGCGCGACGTGGCCCCAATACTTGAATTGGAACATCCCGTGACTGCAGTGAAGCAGTTGTCTCGCGATCAGAATCTGAAGGCGACGGTTCGCCAGAAGAACGGCAGCACCATCACGGGACTCGATATTCAGGAGCAGTACTACCTCGCGGCCGAGAAGCACTTGGCCGGTACTGACCAGGAGTCCGATTGGATCCTTCACGAATGGGCTGCTACGCTCCGGTTGCTCACCGGCGATCGACGACAACTGGTCGGGCGGCTTGACTGGGTCACCAAGCTCTGGCTGTTGGAAACCTTTATGCAGGAAGAACGGATTGGATGGGATGATCCCTGGCTGGCGAGTTTGGACTTGGAATACCACAATGTGAATCCGGATCGCGGGCTCTTCCTGGGGCTCGAGGCTGAGGGGAAGGCCTGGAGGATGACGTCGGAGCAGGACGTCGAATCGGCATTGGTAGTTGGCCCGGCCGATACCAGAGCGGGGATTCGCGGCCTCTGCATCAGACGGTTTCCGGATCAGATCAAGTCGATGCAGTGGGAACGTATTCAGTTCAGCGGTGGACTGCTTCCGCGGACATTAGAGATGGGCGATCTCTTCGAGCCGCAGGCGGTGCAGGCCTGCGCGCAGATATTCGAGAGCGCGGCATCCCCGGTGGATGCGCTGAACGCATGGAACAGCAGAAAGGAGTCACGAGCATGAACTACATGTCAATGCCGGAACGCCGTGAAGGGCCCGGCAATCCGATGCCGAAGGCACCGAGTCCGTCTGATGAGGGCGGCGGGCCGAAACGGCCCGAGACAGGGTCGCCTGATAAGGATAATTTGCTCAAGCGTATGCGCAAGGTTGATCCGAAACAGGCGGAACGGTATCGGCAACGAACAGGGGAGTGATGGAGCACCGAATCAGGGCTTGTGCTCGCGCAACGCGCGGCCTCGGAAGGCCCTCGTTGGACGCGCGCAGTGAGCCCTGACATCGGTGCCCCATCTTGAAGAGGGACAAAGAACGGACTAGGAAGGCGTGGTGAAGACGATGGGGATGCAAGGGGATTTTCTTCAGCTGTTGAAGGAACAGGGCTATACACTGGGCGTACCGACGGCGGTGGGGACTGGCCAGGCACTTACGAATGCCACCACGATACTGGCCTTCAAGTATCGCGATGGCGTGCTGGTGGCCGGAGATCGTCGCGCGACCGCCGGCAATATGGTGATGTACGATCGCACAGACAAGGTGTTGGAGATCGATCGGCACAGTGTGATGGCGATTGCCGGTGTCCCGGCGACCGCCTATGAAATGGTGCGCGTCCTAGAACATTCCTTTAAATACTTCCGGAGAACGCAGCTGCAAGAATTGAGTTTCGACGGCAAACTTCGCGCGGTCTCCAAGCTCTTGAAGGACAACGTGCCCGCGGCGTTGGCCGGGACGGGCGCGGTGGTTCCTGTGTTTGCCGGCTACGATCTGGAACAGGGCTCGGCCAAGATCTATTTCTACGATATCCTCGGGGCGGAGTTTGAAGGCGTGGAGTATGCGGTGTCCGGGTCCGGTTCTCCCACGATCCGTGGGATCTTGCACTATTTGAATACGTGGGGCGAGCAGCCCCTCAATACACTACCTCAAGAACAGGCCATGGTGCAGGCGCTACGATTGCTCACGAGCGCGGCGGAGTTCGATTCGGCGACCGGTGGTGTCAACCGGGAGGCGAGTCTCTACCCCGTCATTAAGTTGATTACTGGGGCCGGTGTGCAGACGGTGCCGGATGCGACGTTGAAACCCCTCTATGAATCACAGGTGGTGCGCTATGTATGAAGAGCCCTATCGCTGGGTGGAAGCCGTCGGCAATCGGCGACAGTATCTCGATGATCAGTTCAAGCAGGGGAGTCCGGTTGTCGCGTTGACCTATGAGGGAGGCATTCTCTTGACGACGGTGAGCAAGGGGACACCGAAACTCTACGAGATCTACGACCGGCTTGCGTTGGGCGGAATGGGGCATCCCACGGATTTGGAAAAGCTTCGCTTCAGTCTGCTCGAAATGGCGCATGTCGAAGGTTTCAACCGCTCGCCGTCTGATGTGACGGGGTCGAGGCTGGTAAAATACGGCATTGCTCCGGTGATTAAGCAGGCCTTCGAGGAAGTGTATAAAGCGCCGTTCATCGTGCGCATTCTGGTGGCCGAGTTGGGCCTGAAGCCGGAGAAGGACGCGCTCCTGACGATCAACTACGATGGCACGTTTGAGGAAGCGACCGGCTGTGCGGTCCTGGCTGCCACCCCGGCTGTTCAGACCAAGATGATGTCCTATCTCAAGGAACAGATGCCCGCCACGCTGTCATTGGAGCAGGCGTTGGATCTGGCGCTGCGTGCCTGGGCGATCGGTTCGCTCGCGCATCAACAGGATGAGGCAGACTCACAGGCTGAGGCCAAGCCATCGGTAAGTGGAGCGGGCGTATTGGCTGCCGCAATCCCAAGCCGTGATACCTTGATTGCACATGTACGGGGCCTTGCCGGTGAACGGACAATCGAATGCGCGGTCCTCGATCGTCAGGCTCTCGGCACCTCCAAGTATCGGTCGCTCACGCCGGCAGATCTGTCACGTCTCCTGCCGAAGGCGTTTCAATCCGTCGTGGCGAACTAAAATGTTGAACCGTATTTTCGGACTTGAAACCGAATACGGACTTCTGGTCAATCAAGACCAGCCTGATCATTCCCCCACCTGGTTTGCGCACAAGATTCGAGACCATCTCTTTCACGTCCAACGGCGAGGCGTTCTGGATCTGCACCACCGAGGACACGATGAACCGCCTGGCAACGGAGGATTTCTTACCAACGCCGGGCGCATGTACCTCGACATGGGACATCTGGAGTGGGCCTCACCGGAGTGTGAATCGCTCAGTGATGTGGTGGCCGCCGACCGCGCCGGCGATCAGTTGCTGCAGGATGCGGTTCAGGACCTCGGTCTGGCCGACACGGTTTCGTTGATCAAGAATAATGTGGATCATGAAACCGATGCGACCTTTGGATCGCACGAGAACTATCTCGTGTCGAGACGTTTCCCCTTTACGCGGCGCGGCCTCGGGCCCTTTGTGACCTTCCTGGTCACCCGGCAAATCTTTACTGGAGCCGGACGTGTCGGCGGGGCGGGGCCTCAGGATGCCTGGATTCAGATGGATCGACTCATCGTTCCGCGAGGAGCGGCCCATCGCCACGCGCAGCAGTCTGTTCTTCCGTTTCAGCTTTCTCAGCGTGCTGATTACATCGTGAATGACTTCTTCGAATGGGTGCAGCAGAATCGTGCCATCGTCAATACCAGAGATGAACCATTGGCCGATCCGAATCAATTCCGCCGAATTCACCTCCTCCTCGGGGATTCAAACATGGCCGAGGTGGCGACGGCCTTGAAATTGGGTACGACGGGGCTGGTCCTTCAATTGATTGAAGAGGGGCATGCGCCGCTCGATCTTGAGATCCATGAACCGGTCGAAACTATGCA
>JAYTTD010000063.1:0-26165 GCA_043745235.1 Nitrospira sp.
GCCGACGCTGAACGGCGGAAAATTATAATGGAGCATGAACGTCCTCATGTACTCCCCTTCCAACGCATCGATCCGCTGCTCGTCGTCCGTGGTCCCCAATGTGACTACAGCTAAACTCTGTGTCTCACCTCTGGTGAAGATCGCGGAGCCGTGCGTGCGTGGCAGCGCGCTGACTTCGCAGGTGATCGGACGAATATCCGCCGGGCCCCGTCCATCGGCTCGCGACCCTTCCTCCAGGATCATATTCCGCACTTCCGTATATTCCAGTTCATGGAACACCAACTTCACGTGCCGCTCCCGATTTGGATCGTCCGCGCTCTTGAGCTTTTGGACGGCGTCGTTCTTGACCTCGTCCAACCGCTCCTGCCGGGCCGCCTTATTCGGAATCATGATGGCCTCACGGATCCCTTGCGCCACCAAAGCCTTCACTTGAGTGGCGAGCACAGCGTCGATCTGCTCCTTCGTCACCTTCCGCTTGGGCTTGCCGGCAACGGCTTGCAAGTCGCGAATCTTGGCCACAATCTTCTTGATCTCGGCATGGGCGAGTTCGATCGCCTCGAGCATGATGGCTTCGGACAGTTCGTTCGCCCCTGCTTCGACCATCATGACTGCATCAGCCGTCCCTGCCACAATGAGTTGCAGCTCGCTCTTCGCCACGGTCTCAAGGTCCGGGTTGACGACGAACTTGCCACCCAGCCGGCCGATCCTCACGCCTGCAATAGGATTATCAAACGGAATATTCGAAATTGTCAGAGCAGCCGAGGCGGCGATAATGGCAAGGACGTCGGATGAGCCCGTCTGGTCAGCCGAGAGGACTGAGGCGATGACTTGGGTCTCGAAGTAATAGCCTTCGGGAAAGAGCGGACGGAGCCCCCGATCGATCTGCCGGCTGGTCAACACTGCTTTTTCAGATGGACGCGCTTCCCGCTTGAAATATCCACCGGGGATCTTCCCAGCGGCGAAGGATTTTTCCTGATAATCGACCGTGAGGGGAAGAAAATCGATGCCTGCCTTGGCGACCTGTGACGCGACGGCTGTCGCTAGCACGACGGTGTCGCCGTACGAGGCCCAAATCGAGCCGTCTGCTTGTCGTGCCACACGACCTGTCTCGAGTCGCAGGGTGCGCCCGGCAACCTCTATTTCAACTGTGTGTACCATCTGAGACTCCTCTGGTTAGGCCCCACAGATGCCCACAGAGAGAAACTCGAGCGATGTGGGACACTCCAGCCTCTATCAGTGTTCACCTGTGCGACTGATGACTGCCCGCTGTGGCGCCCCTGGCGCGGCAGCGGGACGGGATACTACTTTCTGATGCCTAATCGCTCGATGACCGCACGATAGCGTGCATCACTGACGCCACGAAGATAGTCGAGCAAACGCCGACGACGTCCGACCAGGAGAAGCAGGCCACGCCGGGAGTGATGATCTTTCTTGTGGAGCTTGAAATGTTCCGTCAAATACGTGATCCGGTTGGTCAACACCGCGATCTGGACTTCCGGCGAGCCGGAATCCGTCTCATGCTGCCGGTACTGCTTGATCAACTCGGTTTTTGCTTCCTTGAGTAATGCCATGGGCTTCTTCCTTCCTGTTCCTTTCCTTCATCCGCAACGAAGTATCATACGTCCTGATCGATCAACACCTTCTGAATCTTAAACACGCCACCCGACGTCTCCGGACACTTCCCGATCGCCACCAAGCGTCCGTCGGTACCGTGGATACGGACCAACATATGTGCCCCGCGCTGGCCATCGGCCACCCCATCCCAACGAAGGATCTTGGCTTCAGGCACCGGAGCCCCATGTCGCACGCGGTCAATGGTCTGTTCATCCACCACCGCAATCCCTAATTGGTCCAACGCATGATCCAGTGACAACAGATCGTCTCCCAGCCGACCGAGGGCATGACGGGTCACCACCTCATCGACCGTCAGCGCGTGATCGATCGTCAAGGGACCCACTCGCCTTCGCTCCAACGCCAACATGTGGCCGCCGACACCCAACGCCTCTCCAATGTCGGCACAGAGCGTCCGCACATAGGTCCCTTTGGAACAAACGATGCGCAATGTGACATCCCGCCCCTGAATCGCCAGCACCTCAAGGGTATGGATGACGATGGTTCGCGCATCCCGCGCAACCGTTTTTCCCGCCCGAGCGGACTTATACAGAGGAACACCCCCGACCTTCACCGCCGAATACATCGGAGGAACCTGTTCAATCGGCCCGCAAAATCGATCGACCACCTCATAAATCGCCTCTGGTGTCACCTGATCGCTCACCTGGCTCGCCAGCACCGTTCCCGTCGCATCCTGCGTATCGGTGGTTTCACCGAGACGAAGCACGGCACGATATTCCTTATCCCACTCAACAAGATATTCAGCAATACGGGTTCCCCGCCCGATCAGCACAGGCAAGACACCCGTTGCGGCAGGATCAAGCGTACCGGCATGACCGACCTTGACGCCGCCGAAAAGATGCCGTACCTTCGCCACGACGTCGTGGGAGGTCCAGCCGGCCTCTTTCTTGATTGTCAGAACGCCATCGATGGCGGCACAACTCTGTGCGAGATTCATGATCACGTCCCTGATGCTATGAACTCATCTTCTCGTCGGACGACTCGCCATCCGTTTCAATGTGGAGATCGTCCAACAACTTCAACACACGATCGCCTCTCGGCCCGCTGACATCCTTGGCAAAGACGATCTCCGGCAAATACCGAAGCGAGAGTCGACGACCCAGTTCACCGCGCACAAACCCGTTGGCTTGAGCCAACCCGGCGAAGACGTTCCGCTCTTCGTCTTCCGTACCCATGGCCGTCACGAACACACGCGCAATCCGCAGATCACTGGTCAATTTCACGTCGGTCACGGTCACGGACTGCACACGCGGGTCTTTGATCTTCCGCATGAGGATATCTGCCACCTCCATGCGGATTTGATCGGCGACACGATCGGCCCGATGATATCCCGTCTTGGCCACCTCGCGCTCCACCTGGGCATGCCGCCGTCACAACAATTCCACTCGAGACTGGACGATTTCCACTGCAGGAACACTCCGAATCAGGTTCAGCGCCTGATCACACACTTGATTGACGTATCGTCCTTCGTTGGCCACACACGCAAGCCCCAATACGGCTTTCTGCCACAGATCCTGCCCATCGACTTCGGCAACCGAGAGATTGAACTTCTCTCGCAATCGATCTTTGAGACTTAACAGCACCTGCCGCTTGTCCTTCAACGACTGACTCTCGGGAATGAACAGCTCGACCGTACAGAGTCCGACGATGATACCCACGGGGCAGACTTACGCCTCAGAGCTTTGCCGCAATCTTATCGATCGCATAGGCTTCGATGATATCCCCGGCCTTAATATCGTTGAAGTTCTCGACACTGATTCCGCATTCGTAGCCCTGCTGTACTTCCCGGACATCGTCCTTAAAGCGACGCAACGAGCCGAGCTTTCCTTCGTAAACCACCACGTTGTCGCGAAGCACTCGTACTCCGACAGCCGCACGGGTAATCGTACCGTCCACCACATAGGCCCCCGCGATGACACCGGCTTTGGACACAGTAAAGACCTGTCGCACTTCGGCCCGCCCCAATGACCGCTCCTTGAGCGTCGGCTCAAGCAGCCCTTCCATGGCAGCCTTAATCTCGGCCATCGCATCGTAAATAATGGTGTACAGGCGGATGTCAACGCCTTGCTGTTCCGCCAACGTGGAAGCCTTCGGCTCCGGTCTGACATTGAACCCAATAACAATGGCGTTCGACGCGGCGGCAAGTAACACATCGGATTCCGTGATCCCGCCGACGCCGCTATGAATGACGCGCAGCTTGACTGCGGCAGTCGCAAGCTTTTCGACGCCGGCTGTCAGCGCCTCAGCCGACCCCTGGACGTCAGACTTGATGACCAGTGCCAGCTCCTTGACGGATCCTTCCTTAATCTTGGAGAATAGATCGTCGAGCGTGACCTTCGCTGACCCAGACAGATCAGTCGTTCGCTGCTTACGTGCTCGATCTTCCGCAATCTCTCGTGCGACCCGCTCGTCCTTAACGACCTGAAATACATCACCCGCAGCCGGCACACCGGGGAGTCCAGCCACTTCTACAGGAATAGAAGGACCCGCCTCCTGCACCTTTGCTCCCGTATGTGTAATCAGCGCTCGGACTTTCCCGCTAAAAATCCCGACCACGAACACATCGCCGACGCGAAGCATTCCGCTCTGAACCAGCACCGTCGCCACTGGGCCACGCCCTCGCTCCAGCTTGGCTTCCACCACCACACCCTTTGCCATACGATGCGGGTCAGCCTTGAGCTCCAGCACTTCGGACTGCAGAAGAATCATTTCCAGCAGAGTGTCCAGACCGATCTTCTCTTTGGCCGAGACCTCAACCATGATCGTGTCACCGCCCCAGGACTCGGAAATGAGTCCATGTTCAGACAGGGCATTCTTCACACGATCAGAGTTGGCACCGGGCTTGTCAATCTTGTTGATGGCCACAATAATCGGAACGGCTGCAGCTTTGGCGTGATTAATCGCTTCGATCGTTTGTGGCATCACTCCATCGTCTGCCGCCACGACCAGGATGACGATATCAGTGATCTTAGCGCCACGACCTCGCATGGCAGTGAAGGCTTCATGACCAGGCGTGTCCAGAAACGTCACCTGCTTCCCCCGCACCGCAACCGTGTAGGCGCCGATATGCTGAGTAATCCCCCCGGCCTCGCCTTCCGCTACCTTCGTTTGCCTAATGGCATCGAGCAGCGATGTCTTGCCATGGTCGACATGGCCCATGATCGTCACGACCGGTGGCCGCGGTTCAAGCTGGGCGTCTTCCTCCGTCTGCACGACGGAATCCAGCAACTCTTCTCCGGCCTTCTCCGTCGACACATCAAGCTTGACCCCGTTTTCCTCCGCAATGATCACGGCTGCGTCAACGTTCATGGTCTGATTGAACGTGAGCATCTGACCCATGTCCATCAGCTTGCGCATGATGTCGGCCGGGCGCTGGCCAATTAGCTCGGCAAACTCCTTCACCGTCATGCCGGGCACGAGCTTGAAGCTCTTCCTCCGTGGCTTGGTCACTTCCCCCGGCGTGCTGTGATGCACGTGCTTACTACGGTCGTCTCGGCGCTGCTGCACAGGAATGGCACGAAGGTCCTGCCAGCGAGCCGCATCCTCATGAAGCCGAGCCTCTTCTTCTTCCCGCGTACGGCCTGGCTTACGGGCTTTCTTCGCCTTCTCTTTCAAACCCTCGGCTTGCATCTCTTCAAGGGAGAGGGTTTTCTTTTTTCCTGTGATCACATCGATGCTTGGCACGACAACGGGCTTGACGACGGTCGTGGAAGCTGGAACGGTCATCGCGCCTAGAGAATGCGGCTGGTCGGACGTTGCCGTCAGAGCAATATGCGTAACGACTGGGGTCTCGGCTTGCGGATGCGCCGTCGGCGGCAGGCTAACTACGAGGGTATCGATGAGCCCTCCGCTTGTGCCTGCTAATTCAACCGTCGGCAGGAATACTGCCTCTTCCGCTGGAATGTCATCAGTTCTCTTCCGCTTGATCAGAATGCGGCGCTTGTCGGATTTGGAAGACTCCTCAGCTGCCGGAGTTGCCTGGGACGTCCCGGCCTTGGCTCCCGCTACGTGGTCGGACGCCATACCGACTTTGCTCCGCTCACCCCGACCCGCATCAGCATCGACTTCTGCCGCCTTACCCATGGTTCTATCCTGAGCCTTGAGTTTCTGGCCGAGCTTCTCCAAGACCTTCTGCACCACATCGTCATCCAACGCGCTACTGTGCGATGTGACAGTGATCCCCATCCGCTTCAATTCCGGAATAAGATCACGGTTTTCCATCCCGAGTTGCTTAGCCAATGCATACACACGCATGAGAATGTGACACCTACTCCTCTTGATCCGGTTTATCCAGCATCCGACTCTGATTCTGCCCGGGCTTTTAATTCCTGCGCTCGGGCTTCTTCTTGCTGATGTAGTGCTGCGGTCTCCTCCGCCAACGCCGCTTTGATTTCTTTATCCCGTTCAGCCTTTTCTTTTTCGTACTCCGTCGCACTAATGATATCGATTTTCCAGCCTGTCAGGCGAGCCGCCAACCGCACGTTCTGGCCGTTCTTCCCGATCGCTAACGACAGCTGAGAGTCTGCCACGACGACCAATGCCGACTTCTTCTCCTCATCGACGCCAACCTTCTCAATGCTCGCAGGATTCAACGCCTCGGCGATGAAGACACGCGGGTCTGAGGTCCAGGTAATGATGTCGATTTTCTCTCCGCGTAGTTCGCGGACTACCGCTTGCACCCGCGATCCCTTGATCCCCACACAGGCTCCGACCGGATCGACCGCCTTCTCGCGAGACGTCACGGCGATCTTCGTCCGATCACCAGGCTCCCGCACGATGGACTTGATTTCAACGATTTTTTCGAGCACCTCAGGCACTTCCAACTCGAAGAGTTTCGACACAAACTGCGGATGACTCCGCGTCAAGATGACCTGGACATCCTTCGGAGTCCGGCGCACCTCCAAGAGCATGGCCTTCACCCGATCACCACTGCGATAGGTTTCCCGCGGAATCTGCTCCTGAACCGGCAGGACCGCCTCGGTCTTACCCAAATCCACCAGGTAGTTCCGGCGCTCCATCCCGAGAATGATACCGTTGACCAAATCTCCTTGCCGCGTGGAGTACTCTTTTTGAACCGCCTCCCATTCAGCCTCCCGGACCTTCTGGAAAATCACTTGCTTGGCAGTTTGCGCGGCAATCCGTCCCAAATCGCTCATCTCGATGACCGACCCGATCTCATCGCCGACCTCTGCCTCGCTATCGAATTGGCGGGCTTCCTGAAGAGAGACTTCGGTTTTTGGATTGATGACCACATCGACGATGGTCTTCTTCGACACGACGGAAATCTCGCCGGTCTTAGAGTCAATCTCGACTTGAATATTCTCAGCCTGCCCGAAACGCTTCTTGGCAGCCATTTGAAGAGCGGCTTCGATCGCGCCGATCACTCGGCTCTTCTCGATGCCCTTTTGCCGACCCAGTTCATCGATGACTGAAATCAATTCTCGATTCATAGCTCACTCTCCGGCGACTGCCCCTGCAGCCACACTCCTATGCGGCGATATATGCTCATACCGCGGTGATCGACTCCGCTACAGCCTAAAACGTGACGGCGCGCCGAGCTTCAGCAATTGCGTCGAAATCCAGAGTGACCTTCCGCTCAGAGCGCGGGCCGTTCACCACGATCGTGATTCCCTGTTCATTCACTTCTGTCAACTGTCCGACCACACGCCACTGTTTTTCGATCGGCTGCCTGAGCTTTACGTTCACTTGCTTCCCCAATGCCCGGCGATAATCCTGAATCCGTTTGAAGGCCCGATCCAGACCCGGCGAGGAGACTTCGAGCGTATAGGGATGGGGAAAAGGATCGGCCACATCCAGGGCTGGGCCAATCGCGAGGTGTGCACGCCCGCAATCGTCTACCGTGACGCCGCCCAACTTATCGATACATACGCGAACGACTGACCGCGCACCCTGCCCCACACACACGACGTCGACCAATTCCAAACCCACTGCCCAGAGGATGGGCGACACCACTTCGCTGATGCGATCGACGACCGGTTGGGACTCCTTCACCGACACCCCTAGCCCCGTATCTTTGGATGGCTCATTCACGAGATCAAACAAAAAAGTGGGCCTGAGCCCACTTTCAGCCCGCGGACCATAGCATGCTACCTATGCCAAAGCAAGAGGGCTAGCCCACCCGATTGGTGAAGCCTGCGGCGAGTCGTTGGGTGATCGGGCCGGGCCGGCCATTTCCAATGACTTTCCTATCTATACGGACGACAGCCAAGACCTCGACCGTGGTTCCTGTGAGAAACACTTCGTCAGCCTCATAGAGGTCTGCCTGAGAGACACAACGTTCCTGAATCGGCAAGCCTTCGTTCAGAACCAGATTCAATACGACTGCCCTCGTGATCCCAGACAGAATGTTCGGCCCTTCAGGAGCCGTCACCACTGTTCCCTGCTGGACCACCATCACGTTGCTGATCGCCCCTTCAGTGACCAATCCTGCTTTGACCAAAATGGCTTCGAAAACCTGAGCTTGCTTGACTTGCTGGCGCGCAAGCACGTTGGCTAAAAGATTCACGCTCTTGATGTCGCAACGCCCCCATCGGATATCCTCGGCCGTCATCGCTTCCACACCGGCTGCTTGTATCGATCTGTCGAGCGGATGGAACTCACGAACCGTCATGACGACCGTTGGTGTGAGTTCGGTCGAATAGGCGTGATCACGGGGAGCCACACCCCTGCTAAGCTGAATGTAGACTTTGGCTTCAGGATAGGCGGCCCGTCTAATCCCTTCCAGGACATAGTCGGTCCACTCGGCACGGGAATAGGGCTGCGTCAGGTCAAGCGCCGTCGCGCTACGATCCAGTCGAGCCAGATGGTTTTCGAGTGCGAACGGACGCCCGCTGTACGTGCGAATCACTTCGTAGACGCCATCGCCAAACTGAAAGCCTCGATCTTCGATCGAGACTTTCGCCTCGGCCAGCGGCACGAATGCGCCATTGATGAACGCCACATTCGGCACGATTACGCACTCCTCCGAGACGAGGAATCAGAGACCGTCACATCAAAGACGCGCCGATCTTCAGCGGTGAATTTCCACCCCATGCGTTTTTCAAACAATACCCGGTAGGTTCCCAGCCTAACCGCTTTAAACTCGAATGTCCGTTGCCCGTTATCAACCGCATTATTCCCGGCGATGCGAAGGTAGTCGTCGGCCAGCAACTCGAGCCCCGTAGGATCAAAGGTCGGAACCCAGAGCTCTCCCCGCGTTCTGTCTTCCCAAAGATGAATCTGGATGGGATGATCAAGGGTCGCCTCAATGACCTTGGCCCCATCCGAGTGTGTGGCACTATCATGATGGTCGTGGCTAGATATCGCACTCATCGTCATGTACGCGGCAACCCGCTCCTTATTAATTGTCTGATCATGCTATGGTTTGCGCCGAGGCCCGACAAAAATCTCCGCGCCGTCTACCTGCACATGATAACTCCCCACACAATATCCACCGCCGTCCGTCCCTTGCCCGTTTCGAACGTCGAATGCCAAATCGTGCCACGGACAGGCGACGACAAAGCCCTTCACACGCCCTTCGCACAACGGTCCACCTTCATGTGGACAGATATTGTGGATCGCAAAATACGCTCCCTCGATGTTGAAGAGCGCAATCTCTCGATTGTTCACCGTGACGACTTTTGCTTGCCCAGGCGACAACTCGTTGACCAGGGCGACGGATTGAAACCCCTCTAGCATGCTGTCCCGACTCCTCTCCTCATGCGTTTCACCACGTTCCCCGCACACGTTACATCCGAAGCGTATATTTTAGCTCCAGCCCTATAGTCACCCCTTCCTGCTTGATAAAACCCGCTTCTGTTTGGATCGCGTAACGGACCGCTTCGGGAGAGGAGCTATATTTTGGACAGTCATCCTCCCGGCAGGGAGCGACATTTTCCTTGAGCCCCACAATATGATGGCTTTCATCAATCCACATCATATCAACCGGAAACCGATACTCCTTTGTCCAGACATGATTCTGGCCGGTCGATTCGAAGATATAAAGCAATCCACCATTCGCTGGCAATGTCTCTCGAAAGGCAAGGCCGACGAGCAGTCTCTCCGGTGTATCCGCCACTTCAGTCTCGATCTCACGTCCATTGGGGAAAGAAACGATAATCATGGTCTCGTCTTTTCGATCGATGAGAAAGAACGAAGCGCTCATCAAGAAAATCGCCATGAGGACGAGCGTGACAATGCGCTTTTTTTTCTGCCCCCGATCGTTCACCGGTACGGTGGCCATAGATATTCCCTATGACATTCCTTCATCACAACTCATCAAGAATCCCTGAGCCCAAAGGCCCATTAATACAGAGAATCTAGGCCTTCTGAATAAGTGCCGTTCTGTTGACTTGGAAAAGAGCGGCGGACTAGAATGGCGATCACATCTTGCCACGCATCATGGTCGTGACGGGGTGAACTTGTCAACCGTGTGTCTCTATTGTCGTGAGAAGGAGGCGAGGGTCATGGCGTTGCTGATTACCGATGAATGTATCTCCTGTGGAGCCTGCCTGCCCGAATGTCCGAACGAGGCGATTTTTGAGACTCGCAGCGACGCGGAAACGAAGGGCAATCATGTGGGTGATGGCCAGGGAGTCGGCGATAGTATTTATGTGATTGCGCACGACCGTTGCACCGAGTGTGTCGGACACTTCGACGAGCCGCAGTGCGCCGCCGTTTGTCCGGTCGATAATTGTTGTATTTCTGATCCACTGTATCCGGAAACGACGGAAGTCCTGCTTGAGAGGGCAAAGACGCTCAATCCGGATAAGGCAATCGATGCGGCGAAAGTCTGGAGCGGCGTGCGTAACTAAATCATCGCTCGTGGTTCAACAGCGAAGGCCTTGCTTTTCTCGTGAGAAGCAAGGCCTTCCTGCTTCTACCGTCTTTCTACCGTCACTTTCACAGCGGCTCTTTCGTCGATCTCCCCTGTCCGGAGTAGCGTTCTTTGTGACGTGTTGAACGACCGCCCAGCTCTTTGCTTTCTCGATGGAGCCACCCGTGTTGTTCTCGCCCTCCCCATAAAGGTGAAACCATCAGTTCGACAGTACCCCCAGGCAGCTAGTGGACTATAACAAGTGATTTTGCACTGAGCCTGCGGTCAAGATAGCTTATTCGTTGACTTACGTTCATCGCGCCAGAGCTGGATAAGGCATTCTACAAACGCTTGTTACGGTCCACTGGTCACTATATCGGTGATCAACCAAACTTAGTGGGATGGAAATGAAATGATCGTGGACCTGCACACCATTGTGTAGACGGGCGGCATACGATGGAACTCAGCTTCAGCCATTTCTTGCTGCGGATCATGCAGAAGAGATCACATGAGTCCAACGTATTCTGCTCGAGCCAAGAACTCACGGTCGAGACGAAAAGAAGTCTATCCGTAGCGCTTCATCACCAAGCATTGTCTACTTCGCAAAAAAACCATCGCCCTCTCCACGGTATCGCAGAGAGGGCGATGGTTACTCATATCCGCCAAGAACGTTACTTGAGCATAAGAATCTTGCCGCCGACATGTCCCGGATGCAGGTGACAGCGATAGATCAGCGTATTCCCCTGGGTGGCGTAGAACATATCGCTGGTCGGGATTCCGATATACTTGGTTTCGCCAGGCTTCAACACAACTTGGGCCTTCATCACGGTCGGAGCCCCAGCATTCGTCGTGTCGGTCATCTCAAAACCATGGTCAGCAGTGGCTTTGTTCGTCACCTTCAGCAAGACAGGGCGACCAGGGCGAACTTTGAAATCGATGATCGTGATGGGTGGATACCACGTCTTTAAGTCTCCAATCTCGACCGCGAACAACTGGGCATCGACATCCAGCTCCTTGAACGATTGACCGACAACGGAGCCAGTCTCCAAATCCCCGACTTCAACTCCGCCTGCCTGGAGCGCAAACGCTGCAGATGCCCCAGCCACGACCATCACGAGGCCGAAGAAGACCCCCAACATCGTCTTGCCCATGACCTACCTCCTTAAGAAAAAGAAGAGATGTGATTCGGTTGGTGAATACCTACCGCCAGCCCACTCTAACCTAAACCTTTTCTGACCCCTACCTGCCTGCACCTACCCATCATATCGTAACCGCACGCATTCTCCTCGAAAATGTGCACTTATAGATAGCACCGCGATGAAAACGGAAGCAAGAATGTTGATCTAAATATTTTCTGAAGTCTACCTTCAATGAAGATGCTCGTATCACAGGCCAGTCACAATTATTTCAATAATTTAGTGCGTACTCATCGCCTCAGGCTGCACCTCATGGACCGTGGACCCGATCAAGAGATCAAATGGCGCATGGTCGTCCGTGAGCACAAGACCTGCCTCCCAGGGTTGGGTACGGTGGGTACCCAGCAAGGCAATGGCCTCGAAAGGAAGACGCTGTTGTTCAACCAATCTATTCACATTAGTCACAATCGTGGAAAGCTTAAGCTGATCAAGCGGCGAACCGGCAAAAAAAACCAGATTCTCCGATCGCGCCTGAGAAGACTTCCATGGCCCCTTGACCGCAAAGGACTCAACGCTGGGAAACGACTGTCTCATCGTTTGCATGACCGCATTAGCCCGCGACAGATCTCCTCCCTCGCCCGACGAGGCCAAATTCAATGTCAGGATACCGTTCGGCGTAAGATGGGCGCGCAGCGCAGCGAAGAATTCCACCGTGGTCAGGTGAAACGGAATCATGTGTCGGGCAAACGCATCGACCCACATGAGGTCATACGTCCGATCCGTAGAATTCAGAAAGACCCGGGCATCCCGAACGTGCACGTGATGCTGGGGAGGCCGCCGATAAGAAAAGTAGTCTTCGGCCATGCGGACGACCGTAGGATCGAATTCAACGATGTCCAGCTCGAGTTCAGGCCAACGATGGGCGAGCCACTTCGCCAGCGATCCGCCTCCGTGACCGAGAATCAAACCTCGTTTCGGTTCTGGCACCAACGCCAGCGACGCAACCATTACCTGACTATAGGGAAGAAACAGAGCAATAGGATCCGCCTTCCACATGACCGCGTGGTAGGTCCGGTCCAAGATCAGGTAACGAAACAGGTCATCATCGCGAATGCGTACTTGCTGGTATGGGCTATCTTCCTGATACACCGGCGCCGGCAACACCTGGATCGGAAACCAGGCGCCGGCCCCCAACCCTACAACGCTTAGGACGAGCGTTCCGATCGCCAGGGGTCGCGTGGTCGTCCCCCTGATCAACCACCAGAGACCAAGCCCCGCTTGAATGGCGCCGAGCCAGGCGACAAGCGCCTGGCTACCAATCCAAGACAGAAAGAAAAAAGCCGTCCCCCACGTTCCCACCAAACTGCCCATGGTTGAAAGCGCGATCATCCGACCGGTATGCCGGCCGAAATACTCAAAATCAGACACGGCCAACCGCAACATGGCCGGCAGCACACCGCTCAGACCGAAGGCCGGCGGGCCCAGGAGCAGCGCCGCGGCGACACAAGGCCCCCACCGCGGGTCCTCGATCGTGGCCGCCACCTTAAAGAGCACCGGCTGGCCAAGCCACGCGATAAGAAAAGTCCAGGCGCCAGAGAACAGCAACAGACCGGCTAACACCTGCGCACTAGGGTATCGGTCGGAAACCCAGCCGCCAAAGACATACCCGCTGCTCATGGCGGCAAGAATTACTCCGATCAATGCGCCCCAGACAAACAGTGAATTTCCGAAGACGGGAGCCAAGAGCCGGCTTCCCACAATTTCGAGCGCCATGACTACCGCACCAGTCGCCAACGCCGTCATCAGAAGAAACCATCGAGGGGTAGGGGTCGATCGGTTCACAATGCTCATGCGGGAACATCTCGCAGGGTGGGAAGACGATCCGGCCCAGCCCCGCGAACCCACACGATCACAGGCCGCCCCAGTTTTTGAAGTAGCGTAAGAGGTCGCGGACGGAAATAATCCCCACGATCTGCCCCTCGTCGGAGACCGCCAGATGCCGAATCCCATGTTCCGCCATTTTCTCACTCGCATCGTGAGCCGAGCACGCAGCATCGATCGACAAGAGTGGGCGGCTCATGACGACACGGACCAACGTCTCATGTGGCGGACGCGATTCAGCCATCCCCTTGCGAACCAAGTCCGATTCGTTGACGAGACCGCTGTAGCCGCCGGCCTCCTGCACCAGCAATGCGCCGACCTTCGCGTCACGCATCAGCCAGGCCGCCTCCAACAGCGTCGCATCCGGACCGATCGTGCGCAAGGTCCGGCTCATCATCATGGCCAGAGGTCGCTGAAGAGGTCCGCTCTGAGTCGCCATACAACAGGAGCCGTCCGATGAAGGGAGTAAATAGTACTCAGCCCTCGTACACCTGTCAACGAGCGGCTCCTCCCGGTGAACACGACATTTTCTAATTTTATTGCTCACCTCCGAATACCGCTGCTATACTCGTCACAGTTTGTTCTTGGTCACAGGAGGACAGAGGCCCATGCATATCAGCGTGATTGGAACCGGCTATGTCGGGTTGGTAACAGGAGCCTGCTTTTCGGAGTTCGGGGTCACCGTGACCTGCATGGATACCGATGCCAAACGGATCGCCAGGCTTGAGAAAGGCGATGTGCCATTCTATGAGCCGGGGATCACAGAGCTCGTTGCCAAAGGAATTCGAGAGAACCGGATCAGCTTTACCACCGACGTCGCCAAAGCCGTCGACAAAGCCCTTGTGATCTTCATCGCGGTCGGAACCCCACCGCGAGCGGACGGATCAGCCGATCTGTCGTACGTAGAAGAAGTCGGCCGCGGCATCGCCAGAACCATGACCGGGTACAAAGTCATCGTCACCAAGTCGACCGTCCCGGTGGGAACCGGAGAAAAACTGCGTGAAGTGATCAACGCCAATCAATCCGGCAAATTCCGATTCGACATCGTCTCCAATCCGGAGTTTCTTCGTGAAGGGTCCGCCATCGAAGATTTCATGCGACCGAACCGTGTGGTCATCGGCGCAGATAGCGAGCAGGCAATTGCGATCATGAAAGATCTCTATCGTCCGCTCTACCTCATCGAAACCCCGTTCGTCGTGACCGACATTCCGACTGCCGAGATGATCAAGTACGCCTCCAACGCCTTCCTTGCCACTAAAATTTCGTTCATCAATGAAATCGCGACAGTCTGTGAGCAGGTTGGCGCCGACGTACAGCTGGTGGCGAAAGGGATGGGGCTCGACCACCGAATTGGATCGAAGTTTCTCCACGCAGGACCGGGGTTCGGTGGATCGTGCTTCCCGAAAGATCTGGCTGCGCTCGTACAGACGGGGGAACGAGTCGGCTATCCCATGCAGATCGCAAGCGCCGCCGCCCTCGTCAACGAACAGCAGCGCGGCCGAATGGTTGAAAAGATCACGAAGACGGTCGGGGCACTCAAGGGAAAAACGTTTGCGATGTTGGGGTTGTCCTTCAAGCCCAATACGAACGACCTACGGGATGCGCCGGCCCTGGCTATCGCGCAGGAACTCATGAAACAGGGTGCCACGGTTCGCGCCTACGATCCCGCCGCGCTCGAAGAAGCCTGTCAGATAGTTTCGGGCCTTGTGCCCTGCAAAGATGCCTATGAAGCAGCACAGGGAGCAGACGCATTGATCCTCATGACCGAATGGAACCAGTTCAGAACTCTCGATTTCGACAGACTGAAAGCGGTCTTACGCCAGCCCGTCTTCTTCGACTTGCGCAATGTCTATGAGCCCGACCGGGTCGCAGGCTTCGGCTTCCGTTACATATCCGTCGGGAGGCCAAGCAAGGCTCCCACCCAGACCAAATAACAGCGGCCTTACGTCAGTCGCGGCGCTTCGACGACCTTCTCCACATCGCTGACTTTCGGCTTGTAGCCCATCCGGTCCAACACCTTCATCACCCGCGTCTTTAGACGCTCGTCGGCCTCGACGAGCGCCGTGGCCAACGGCTCGACGGCGGGCTTTCCGATTTTACGGATGATTTCGGTGACGGACTGTCTGATCTCATCGTCCTCCGACACCAGCAAGGGCACGAGCGACGACACCGCCGGCCCGCCGATCTTGATCAAGGAGTCATAGGCGCGCTGCCGGACATCGCCGACATCATCTGCTAAGGCATCGACCAACGGCCGCACGGCGCGAACTTCTTTGAGTTCACCCAGCACTTCAGCCGCATACTTTCGATTGAGCCAGTGGCTGTCTTTCAGGTCCAACAGCATCGCGTCAGCGCGCGCCGCATTAGGATCCTTCGTGCGAATCCGAAAGCTCTTGGCGATCCGTCGCCCGCCTTCTTCGACAACACGAATCGTGGCACCGTCCCCTACCTTGATCCGCTTCAGCTCTTCAAGCGCCTCGTCATCGACGTCTAACACGACCGTCTTCCCATCGTAGGCCAACAGTTCGACTTCGAGCTGTTTCGCTTCAGGGTTCACCGCGACAACTCGTTCTGTGACGAGATTGAACCCGTCCTTCTTCGCGCCGCCCTTCGGACCGATCTGAATAAGCTTTGGAGGAGTTTCATCCGCCATGAGATGTATCCTTTATGTCGGAATAAAGATTACGGCTTCGCATTCCATCCGAGACTCGCCAACACACCTTCTACTGTTTCCTGCACCATCGTATTTTCATCTTCGAGCAGCGGAAGCAAGGGGTCGATCGCCTGCTTCGCCCCGAGCCTCGCGAGCGACTCCGCCGCATTCCGCCGCACGAGCCAGTCTTCATCCTTGAGCGATTCGATCAACGGGCCGACTCCGCGGGCATCGCCGATTTTACCCAAGGCTTCGGCCGCATGGCGCCGCACCATCCAATTATTGCCCAGCAGCCCGTCGATCAAGGCCTCCACGGCCCGCGCATCGCCGATTTTTTTCAGCACACGCGCGACATCCTCGCGCACCGTGTGATCAGTCAGCGCCTCGACCAACCCGGGCACCGCGCGCGCATCGCCGACACGCTCAAGCGCCCACACGGCAGCGGTCCGCACCGCGCCATCTTTGTCCTTGAGGGCCTTCACGAGAGGATCGACGCCCCGAGCATCTTTTAGCTTCCCCAATCCTGACGCTGCCTGCTCGCGAATCGCCCATTCATCGTCTTCCAACGCCTTGATCAACGGATCGACGACGGACGGACCGATCCGGACGATGGCGCTGGTCGCCGCTTCCCGGATCAGAACATCTTCGTCCGCCATGAGCCCGATCAGCGGCCCCACCGCGTCCTCACCCACTTGACTCAAGCTGGCAATCGCATGATCGCGGAGCGCGTCATTGTCGTCCCGAAGAGCCCCGATCAATTGTTCTATCCGTTCCGCCTGCCCATCGTCACTCATCGTCGTCCGGCCCTCCCTGACTCCCGACAGGCGTCCCGTCGAGCGCTTCCAGTTTGTCGGCGATCAACCCTGAATTGTAGGCGACTAGGCCGTCTCGGTCTGTCCTCAACCGATCGAACAGCTCCTTGTACGGCCGCAACACTTCCACATCCTTCACTTTGGCCAAGGCTTCCATGGCATAGACGCGCAAAGGTCGAATGGGAATGGCTTCGATATAGAGTTGGGCCGGCCTGGCATCGCCGATCAAGCCCAATGATTTCATTGCCAGTTCCTTCACGCCCGTATCCTTATCGACCCGCAACCGCTGCATCAAGGGCTCGACCGCGCGCACATCGCCGATCTTCCCCAGCAAGTCGGCGGCGGCTTCACGAACCACCCAATCGTCATCTTCCAAATACTCGATCAAAATCTCCACGCTCGGACGCCCGATGGCCAGAAGATTGATCACGGTGCTCATGCGGGCCTCTTCCCGCTCGCTCAGCTCTTCGATTTCCCGAAGATCGTCAAATACCTCGTTGATGCGCTCACGAATGGCGCTCAATTTCTTGAGCGTCCGCACGGCAATGTCGCGAACGGCCGGTTGCCCCATCGCATTGATGAACGCGTCCGACGAACGGGGATCGAGCAAATGTTCCAGCATCTCCGCGGCCATGACCTGCGCCTCCGGGTCTTGATGGGTCAACATCTCGCAGAGTGGCGCGATCGCATTCGGAATGACCCCCAACAACTGCGAGGCCGCCAGGCGAATCCCCTCATCCTTCGAGGCATAGAGCAGCGAGGTCAACGCAGCAGCAGTCGTCTCGTCGAGCACGCCCGCCATATGTTCCAAGGCCGACGCGCCGGCCTTGCGGACTGCCTCATCCTCATCACGAAGTAAACCGACCAAGGGTACACCGGCCTGAGGATCGTTCACACGAGCCAGCATAGCCGCCACCTCGGCTTTCAACGCCGGCGCGCCAGTCTGCAGCGTGTGAACGAGCGCCTGCACCGCACGCGGCCCACCCGACAGGCAAGCAGCCGTCGCCCGCATCCGTCGCCAATCCTCTTCATGGATGAGTTCAGAGACCAGCGTTTCAATCGTTTCCTTCGACATACAATCAATTCCATAACTCGAACGATAGGCGCCGAACAACCTGCTAGATACGTCCCGCCCGCCAGCCCACTTTCGCTAATGTGTCTTTGACATGGTACCGGATGTTGTCATCCGATTCGTGTGCGAGGAGGGCCAACAATGGCGCAATCACAGTGCCTCCGAATCGAGCCAGCGCGTTGGCGGCATCCGCCCGTGTGACCGTATAGCGGAGCGCCTTCATGAGCGACGGGATGGCCGCCTCGTCTCGAAGCACACCTAAGGCCTTGGCAGCCGCACCTAACGTGATGATGTCCTCATCCCAATGATCACCGCAGCCGTCGATCGGCGGCACGATCTCTGGTCGGTTCACTCCCTCAAGAACATTGATCAGCACCGGCACCGCACGACGATCGCCGATCTGACCCAGCGCCTCAACCGCCAACGGCCGCAGCCCCGGCTCTTTCATCGCCGTCACCAGAAACTCCACGGCGCGCGCATCTCCGATCTGACCAAGCGCGCGGACGGCATCCTCGCGAACAGCCCTGTCCCGATCGTTGAAGAGTACTGACAACAGAGGGGCCACAGCCTCAGGCGACCGTGTTTTCCCCAAGGCTTCTACCGCATGCAGCCGCACCAGCCATTCAACATGGGTCAACGCACTAAGCAACGACGAGAGCGCCGCCTCTCCAATAGCCGCGAGGGCGGTCGACGCCTCCTCCCGCACAGCTTTCACCCTATCCTGTAATAGCGGCACCAGCGGCCCTACAGCCTCAGGGTCTTGAATGCGACCCAGCGCCTTGGCTGCATGCATTCGCACAATCCAGTCTGGACTCGTGAGCGCTACGATCAGCGGGGTGAGCACTCGTGCATCGGCAATGGTAGCCAACACCGACGAGGCCAACTCCTGGACTGTCAGCACCGGATCGGAGAGGCAGGCACCCAGCGTCGTCACGGCGGGCTCTCCAATGGCCAAAAGGGCCCCGATAGCCGCATCGCGAACCGCGCGATCGCTGTCACGAAGCACGAAGACCAACGGCTTCACCGCCCGCGGATCCCGAAGCGTGCCAAGCATCGTGGCAGCCTCTTCGCGAATCGCCCAATCTTCGTCCTTGAGAGCCGCGATCTGTTCAGCCACCGCGTCAGCCATACCTGACCCCAATAGCCTGCTCGTCCCTGTTAACCGTTTTGGGCAAAATCACCCGAAGGACCAAATCGGCCTGTGTCGCCAAGAGGCATGTCCACCCTGGCATTGTCGACCACACTCGAATTGACGATGACGTCTTCCGGCGCCGGCATCCACCCCATTTTTTCAAGTGTTTCAAGTGCCAAGTGCCGCAAGGCATCCTTCGCCGTCAGTCGAACCGACGCATAGGAGAGCACCCGCTCCCCTTCTGCAACGACTTCGGACGCTTTCGGATCGTACAGAAAGGCAATCAACGGCTCGATCGCCGTATCACCGATGGTGGCCAATGCGGCACTGGCTTTTTCGCGCAACACTCCGTCCTTCAACAGCATAATCAAGTCGGGAATGACGCGGGGATCACGGAACTGGCCGAGTGCCGTTGCCGCCGCTTCCTTGATAAATGCGTCCTCGCTGACGATACACCCGGGGGTCGGGGTCCCATCCTGCCGAATGCCTTTGCCCTTCAACGCATCCAGCACCGGAGGCAAGGCGCGAGGATCGCCGATCATGCCGAGCGACGCAATGGCATGCCGTTTCACCGCGCCATCTTTCATCGCCTCGATCAAGGCGTCGATGGCCCGTGGATCGCCGATCTGGCCCAAAGCGATCGTGGCATCTTCGCGGACGGCCCGATCCGGATCTTTCAGCGCGGCAATCAAGACATCGACGACTTTGGAGTCCCGCACCCAAGTTCGGCCGATTTGATAGTCGGTGGTCATCCCACCGAGTGCGCGGGCGGCGTGGCACCGAACCACAAAATCTTTATCCTTGAGACACTCAATCAGTGGATCGACGGAAGGCTGGCCGATAGCAATGAGCGCAGTCCCGGCAGTTTCCCGCACCGTTTTCGAAGGATCACGGAAGAGTTTGATCAGGACTGGGATCGCCCTCGGGTCGCCGATCTTGCCCAGCGCCTCTGCCACCGCACTCTTCACAGCGCCATCGCGATCTCGACAGACGAGTATGAGCGCCTCGACAGCGTTCCGATCCTTTATTTCCCCACAGGTCTTCGCGGCATGTTCGCGAACACGCCACCGCTCATCCTTCAATGCGGCGATCAAGCGATCAACGACTGCGGATCCCATCGAGGTCATGGCCGCCACGGCATCGTTCCGCACGTCCATGATGGAATCGTTAAACAGGACAATGAGCGCTTCCACCGCTTTCGTCCCGCCGATCCTGGCCACACCCCAGCCCGCATGGGCCCGCACAGTCCAATATTCGTCCCCACAGGCACCGACAAGCGCATCCAACGTGGTGGGATCGGCGAGCTCGGCGAGGGCCTTTGACGCTTCTTCGCGGGTCGCGTCGTCGACGTCCTCGAGTGCGTCTAACAAATCATCAAGCGCCTGGGCCATTGATACCGCTCCTCTACTGATACTGGTAATCACGCTGGCCGCCGTGTGGATAGGTCCGGCTGCAGCGGATGGTTAAGGTCTGAGTCCCTCGTCCCTCCACACATTGGTCGAGGGACTGGGCAAACTCCAGCTTCCCCTCTAAGTTCACCGTGAACGGAAAATCAAATGTGAAGTTCACGAACTTATATTTCCCCGGCTTCAGTGTGAGGATCCGCGACTCGGTCGTCTTGTAAGCATCCATGGACTCTGGATCCGAACCATAGATGGACGGGGTGACGCCGGGCACTTGCCACCAGGTCTGAGGATTTATAGTAGTGGCATCGATGGTAATCCTATGTTCCTGGGTGTAGGCAGCCGGCTGACCGGCCATAACCGGTGAAACAACCGCTGCAGAGCCCAGCAACACTCCAACCAGACAACGGATCCTGTACCATTGAACATTCTGCATCACGTGATCTATTGAAGGCTGGATCCCTGTGGAGCCATGGTAAAGACAGCCTGAAAGATTTCTTCCACGGCATGACTGTCCCATTCGGTATGGGTCTGTAATCCCAACGTCCTCATCACCGTCGCGCCGGTATCTAAAATGGAGACCGGCTGGTGAATCGCGTGACCATGCTTAATCCCTACCCCCGAGGCAATCCATGGAACCATCGGAACAGCCGCGTCAGTCTGTTCCTGATTCGCATCCCTGCCTTCTGCACTGAGCGACGTCACGAACAGGGTCGTCCGCTTCGTCAGCCCCTGCTCGTGATAGATGTCCAACACGGAGTGGATGGCCTTATCCACGGTGCGAAGGGCGTCACGGTATTCCTTCGAAGTCCAGCCTCGAGACGCGCCGACTCGACCCGCCTCAGGAAGATGCACGACCAGAAAATGCGGCAGCGAAAGGATGGCGTGTCCGTAGCCATGGCCACTGGTCGCTTTCTTGAAGTATTGACGGATGTAGGACACGATTCGATCCGTGCTGCACTCTGGCTTCAGAGGCCCGCACATCTGGTAATCCGTGTAGGGCTCGGGTCTCGCCAGCTGATAGAGTGACTCGTCCATGAGGAAAATCGCGCTGTCGCGCCCCCCACTGAGATCGAGATAGTCGAACACGCTCGGAGCGCGTGGATAGCCGCGGCTGAATTCGAAGGTGTTCCAGGTAATGCCGTGTTTCTCAACCGGCATCCCCGTAATCAACGATGCCATCGTCGGCAGCCGCAACGCAGGCTTCACCGCCGTGGCAGACCAGGTGACAGCCCCTTCCTTGATCAACCGGCTGAGGGTCGGCATCGTGCCGCCTTTCAGGGAACTCTGGCCGAAGCCTTCGAGAACGAAGAGAATCACGTGTTCGGTCGGAGCTATTGAGGCGGGAACCTCCGCCGGCGCCGATGCAGCAGCAACCATCGCCCCGCTCTGGGAAAACAAACAGAGGGCGAACACTGATACGGCCAGCATCCGAATCGACCATCCGCGATCAAAAATGACCGACATATGCACAGATTGGCCCTTTCCATTCTATTCCAAGGGAGTTTCTACGCTATCATGGCGTTTTCCGCCAAGGCAAGCGAGGCAAGGCCCCGCCCGCATGATCCATCAGGATTCATGCAGATGGAGCGGCTTCTGGCGCAACAGTCGAGGTCGGTGTTATGCTTGTGATGATCCTCGTGGAAGCCGACGAATCGGTCCCTGGCGCGTCAATCCTGTCAGGATGGTGAGGGCGATGCTACAGATCCCTACTCCACAAGCTGCCACCCGAATGGCGTTTCTTCGAATCCCGTCACTGAGCCTTCGCCTCTTTGCGCTGTTCGTCATCATGTCAATCTGGCCATCGGTAACTCTGGCAGAAATCCGAGTCGTGACGGCCCAGGGAGAACACCGGATGGGAGACCGTGACACCAGAGAAGATGCCATCCGCCTGGCTACCGAAGCGGCCAAACGGAATGCCCTAGAACAGGTCGCCGTCTACCTCGAAAGCATCACGATCGTGAACGGCCTTGATGTGACGAAAGACGAAATTCGAACCTATACTGCCGGGCTAGTCCTTGTCCTGGAGCAAGAGACCAACACGACGCTCGATGGGAACACCATCGTGGTCAGAACTGATCTGGTAGCCCAAATCGATACAGAAGAAGTGAAACAAGCCATCAGAGCCTTGCGGGAGAACGAGGACGCTCGGCAGCAACTTGTCGCGCTGCAACAGGAAAATGACCAACTACAACAAGACCTCGACGCAGCAACTCAGGCCTTGGGGCAAGCCTCGACCACTGAGCAGACACAGCAGGCGGCCCAGCAACGCCAAGATATCTTGAACCGGGTGCAATCGAACGCCATGATCTCGCAAGCCTGGACGGATTGGGTGCTCGTCTCACCGGCTGTCTATCCGTCCTCCTCGGTAGGGTTGGCCCAGATTCAGGCTCTCCTAAGTGTTGCGCAGGGCTTATATCCCACAAGCCCGCACGTCCACATGGCCCAACAAGTGATTGCCACAAGACAGTCGCCGCCGCAACCGCCCGCTCCCCCAGCACCGGGAATGAGGCAACCGACCATGCCACGCTATCAGATCACCCCGGCGCCAGGATCGCAGACTGCTCCGCGAACGTTGAACGAAATCACGCATCGCACACCGACTGGGCCGCCGCACATCGGTAATCAATCCGACGTCGTACACCAGATGCCCTCAACGGGGTCGAGAGCGTTGACCGACATCCGCCAGTTGAATCCCTTCTTGCCGCCACCGAGCGCGACTCCACCCATATCGCAACAGACTCCGATCCCCGGCTCACGGTCAGCTCGCGCCCTACAGCAGTTTTTACATCCACCGCAGACAGCAACGGGCACACCACCGATGACAGGACAATTACCTCCGACGATGCATCAGCGCCATTCGCCGACCTTCCAGCATGTACCACATGTACCCTCTCAGATCGCGCCGAATGGGTTCGGTGGAGGCGGGCATTCTGGGGGAAGCGGCCATAGAGGAGCAGGCGGTCATGGTCATGATGGAGGACGAGGGAGGTAAATGGTGAACAGCCGAACGGGACAACAGTTCGCCACGTTGATGATCGTCAGTTGTGCAGCACTACTCCCGCTTGACGTCAACGCGGCAGACTCCGGCGACGTTCGGAATCACGCCGAACAATCCTTCGAGCGGCTCACGCAGCAGGGAGCATACAAAGACACCATCAAACAGGTTGGAGCACCGCGTCTCACCGTCGAGGATCGGAGCAGCTATTCGTCAGATCAGTATCTGGTTGGCAAAGGTCAGGGTGATATGGCCAAGGGTCCGATCATCTGCCAGCGCGTATCGGAACTGTCTGCCCGAACTGATTTGGCCAAGCAGATCCGTATTCTGGTGAAAGAGCACATGATCGACCGGGTTCGCGAGCGGACAGGCCAAGAAGCGGAACAAGACATCGAACTCACGCGTGAAGAAATCGTCCAGGAATATCTGCAAGGCGTGAAGATCGTCGATCGTCAGATCGACGAAGCCAGCAAGACTTGTAGCGCGACTGCCGTCATGCCCAAGAACCAGGTCCAACCCAAACCAGCACCCGACCACCTCGAACCCACCCCGACGGTCATTCGATAAACAACCCCCCTCGTGGTCTTCCGTTGCAGTCCTTCACTCACATCGGGTATGTAACTCCCCCATGCCGATCGAAAACAGCTTTCAGCACGACGAGATGTCTCGAAAGAATCCTGGCGAGCGGATCACTGTTCGCGAGGTCATCCCGACTGCCCTATCAGAGTCGTCCTCCGGGCAGGACGCGATGGCCGCGCTCGGCAAGCACCTCTCACACACCGGCGTCCGCGTGATCGTCTTGCTGCACGGTTCTATCCTGGGAACCGACGTTTTTGGGGTGCAACGGTTGGATGAGTTGGGCGGGCTCAAACGTGGCTACTCACGCGGCGTGGCAGGCCTCGATGCCTTATTGGCCCTGATGCGCGAAAGCAGTAATGGCATTCCACCGCTGCCAGGCGGGTTGAAGCCACCCCTCGCAAATGATGACGCCACTAAGAGGCTGTTCGATGAACAGATCGGGGATGCCGGTAACTTCACGAACGCCTACGCGGAACTGATGAGACAGTCGCTCAACCGAGGGCTGGATCGTCCGATCCATTGCATCCGCGAGCTCTGGTCCAGTGAACATCATCATCTGGGTCGTGCTCTGACGGCCGTCGCGATGCTCGGACGTCTTCGCGACTGGGTCGAGACCCACAAGCTGGGCCAGGGAGATCGGATCCTCGTACAGGCTCATGGGCAGGCCGGGTTAGTCCTCGCCCTCGTCTCGAACCTCTTATGTGTGGCCTCGGCCAGCAGCCGGACCAGGCTGTTCGATCTCCTGTCGGCATTTGCCTCGCAGGTCAATCGGCCAGACATCACGACGACGATCCAACGTATTGCTCCCTTGTTATCGAACGGCATCCTCCTCAATGGAGCCGCGCTGGACATCGTCACGTTTGGCATGCCGGTACGCTACGGGTGGGATCCGTCAGGATTGGGCAAACTGCTGCACATCGTCAACCATCGAAACCTTCGGACCGATGGCAAAACCTGGCTCTCGAAGATGGAGTTGCCCCAGATCACGATGGAAATGCCGATCGCATGGGGCGGAGATTATGTCCAAGAGATGGCAGTGGCCGGCAGCGATGCCGTGCCGGCGACCGATGCAGCCAAGACAGCCAATAAAGCCGTATGGGAACTCGTGGAGCCGTTTGATGGATTCGAACGATGGCTCGAATGCGCCCGCCGCGCCGTCCGTATCCCGAGTGAAGGGCTGGGAATTCTCGCCGACTACAAAGACTCTACCGGGTCAACCAATGTGCGCGACCACTACTTCGGCCACGCGGTGTATACTCGCCTCAATATGATGCTCTTCAACACGACGGAGATTGTCCGCACCTTCTACTCATCATAGAGCCGTCTCAATTTCACTCAAGCGCCAAAGGATGTTCAAAAGGGCCTTTCAGCAAGGCCGCAGTGAGCGAGAGCCCGAGGCGTACGCTTCTGTACGTTGAGGGTTCGAGCGACGCGAGAACGCAGCTGGAAGCCCTTTTCAACATCCGCTACCCTTCACGCAGTTGGACCGCTAGGGGTTCCCAGGAAAATATGCCGTCGAGGTAGGCATGGCCATTCGGCGTGGTGGCCACGAGTTCGATGGATTCGTATACGCTAATCGTCGCGCCGCTGCCAGCTGAGGCGGAAACTTGCATTGTGAGGGCTGCACTCGGCGCGGGTGACGCAATGTCCTGATGCGTCCGCAATTGTTTCGGCGAAGCCAGAAGATTCACAAACTGCGCGGGCGGCGCCTGACGAAACTCGCCGTCGTAGGTCACCCACAGGCGCACAGCGGCCGACACATGGGCGTACCACTCGTCTCCGACCGCGTTGGCCTCCACCCAATTGAACAGCGTGTTCACCCGCGACATAATCGACACCGTCGTCGGTTCCATCGAAGCGGGAATCTGCAGCAGGGTCGTGTAGCCCGCGTGGACATACCCGAGCGTATCCCAGAGCGAAGGATTCGCCCCGACGCGCGCCTGGACCGATTTATTTGGCAGCACATGCTCCACGTAGTGGGGATTCGCAGCAAGGCAGAGATAGTGCGTGTCTTCAAGATATTTGATCTGATCGAGCTTGCACAGCGTTTCA
>JAYTTD010000064.1:0-6995 GCA_043745235.1 Nitrospira sp.
CTACACGACGAGGACTATCTACGCCTAAAGGTTCTCACCTGCATGCTCCCGCAGATATGAAATCATGCCGAAACTACCCACTCGCCAGGGAGAAGAGCCAATTTTGATTATGGGCGGGCTGAAGGAGATAGCTTCGGTAAAGTGGGCGTGGGCTCGTGGGTGGTGGATGTCAGCAGCGGGGCCTTAGTCTGGAAGGGACGGCACGAAAAGGTAAAGACCGACATGGTGTGTAAGCCTGCGCTCACAGAGGTTCCTGATGATTTGGTGAAGACGCGGGTCACGCCCATGCCGAAGTACGCGGTAGAAGCCTGATCGGTCGCTTTCTTGCCGATCCGGGCAGTCACCATCAACTGAGGACGGAGGATGTGATCCTGTGCACGTCCTTTGTCCTCGTTTTTTTGGTAGTCAGCGCACTTCAGTTTTCTTGCCTGGCTCTGAAATTGGCAACCCCTCCAGTTCCATAATCCGCAACGCATTGGTGGTGGGGCAAGGGCCTGGATGAGGAGCTGTTTTGACAGCCCTTGGCACCTATGCCATCATATAGGCCATTCTATAGGTTGAGGGAGGCATATTATGGCGAGTGCAACCAGACAGGCGAACTTTACGTTACCGGAAGATCTGCTCGATGAATTGAAGAGAACTGTGCCGAAGGGGGAACAGAGCAAGGTTGTGGGCGACGCATTGCGTCATGAGCTCAAGCGGATCAGGTTCAAGAAGGCGTTGCAGAGCAGTTTTGGGGCTTGGAAGAAAGGCGCGCATCCGGAACTGACCAAAGGCACTCGTCGGTTTGTCCGCTCGATTCGAAAGTCTTCCCGCCCGACACGGCTGGGTATCCGGTGACCAAGATTGTGCTGGATACAGATGTGCTGATCGATGTGCTCAGAGGTCGAGAAGCTGCTCGAGCGTTTCTTCAGGATGTTGCGGATCGTTTCGTCCCTTGCTGTTCGGTCATCTCGGTCGCAGAGCTGTATGCAGGGATGCGGCCGGAAGAAGAGGTCGGGACTCGAACGCTTCTCGATGGACTCGTGATCCTCCCCGTGACGCACGAGATTGCCGAAGTCGCTGGGCGTTTTAAGAAGAGCACCACGAGTCGTCGGCTGGAACTGGCGGATTGTCTGATTGCTGCGACCGCGTGTAGTGAAGGAGCCACCTTGGCGACCGGCAACGTCAAAGATTACCCGATGCAGGAGATCACTGTGCTGAATGCACGAAAGTAAATCCACCTTCTCACATCTTTGTTCTGAGCAGCAATCCACCCTATCTTCATCTTCAATCGCATTCAGTCATTCTTTGATTCTCCTTCGCCGAATCCCCAGTAGCTTGCTGCGGGGATGAAGGCGAGGAGAACCCTCCATAAAACCAGACAGACTAGAGAAGCCAGATCGACTCCTCCAGCCTGTCTCGCACACCTTGCTGCGAGAAGCTTATTAGTTGGAACTCTCCGACGAACTGACGAAGGCTTTGCGGTAGGTCGTGACTTTCTCCAGATAGTGGCGGGTCTCTTCGTACGGCAAGTGCGCTCGCAGTTGGTCATAGACTCCGGCTGGTTGGAGGCTGACCCTGTGTGATATTGAAGGTTGTTTTGCCCATCGGGTGATAGGCCTTGCTTCCGTGACCAGTTATGACTATATTGTGACTATGAGTGGCGTACGGGTTGCTGATCTGAAGAGTCGGTTGAGCGAGCATCTTCGTAAGGTTCGAACTGGTCGAAGCGTGACCGTGTTGGATCGAAACACTCCGATTGCACGTATTGTCCCATATGAAGAGGCCGGCGTATCCCTCATCGTGCGGAGTCCGCTGTCGGGTGCTCCGTCGCTCAAGCATGTGCCATTGCCGCCACCGCTCAAGCTTCGGCGCGATATCGTCACGCTCCTTCTGGAGGAACGGCAAGGAGTACGGTGATTGCCTACCTCGATTCCTCCGCAATTCTTCGCATCGTTCTCGGTCAGACCAATGCGCTCAAGGAGTGGCGATCTATCAAGCAAGGAGTCGCCTCCGCGCTGGTAGAAGTAGAGTGTCTGCGGACACTGGATCGATTGCGGCTTGCCGAAGGGCTGGAGGATGCCGAGATCGCGGTGCGGAGAGAAGCGGTATTTCGATTAATGGAGGCCCTGGAGGTGGTCGAACTTACCAGGCCCGTCTTGGCGAGAGCTTCGCATCCCTTGCCCACCGCTCTTGGTACGCTGGACGCGATTCACCTGGCGACGGCGCTGCTCTGGAAGGATCGCAGCGGAGCAGACATTATCATGGTAACTCACGACAATGCGCTGGCGACCGCGGCTCGAGCCAGCGGACTTCGAGTCGTTGGCTCTTGATTTGGTAGAGGCTTGCGACGGGTTTTGCCGGTATACGGTCGCACAGTGAGATCTTGACCCCGCATTTCACCATAACCTCTTCCCAAAACCATCCCGAAATTCCTTGAGTGTGTCTGGTCTATCTGGTTTCTCTGATTTATCCACGTAGTCTTGATCAATTAAATAAACGAGAAAGACCAGCTCGACCAGATCAGCTCGTCCTGTCAGTTCTCAGCTGAACTGACGAAGGCCTTGCGGTAGGTCGTGACTTTCTCCAGATAGTGGCGGGTCTCTTCGTACGGCAAGTGCGCTCGCAGTTGGTCATAGACTCCGGCTGGTTGGAGACTGTTGATCTGGTTCACGGCAGTGGTGCGGTCCCGAGAAAACGTGCGGAACACGTTGCTCGGACCGGTATTGTACGCCGAAATCACACAGTACTCGCGTGAGACCTGATGGGTGATCGGTTCGAGCTGGTTGAACGTCAAGACATTGAGATAGGCCGTGCCTAGTTCCACGTTATTCTCAGGGTCGAACAGATAGTCGCGTGAAGGGGCCACATCCTGTCCTTTCGCACGGCGATAGGCTTCCCGGCCTCCGCTGGTGGGAACCAGCTGCATGAGTCCATAGGCCGGCGCCGAGCTGACGGCGTAGGGATTGAAGTTGCTTTCCGTCCGAATGATCGCGAAGACGAGACTGGGGCTGATCTTGTATTGCTCGGCGAACTGTTGGACGACGGGACGATATTTCTCCGCTTGCTTCTGCGAGAGGTTGGCTGCCATTTTGATCGTGACATAGGTGGCCGTCTTCTTCGTCCCGTCCTGGTCGACGTCTCGCGTGCTGGATTTACTAGTGAGCAGATGCTCTGCGAACGGCTCCGCGTCGCTCGGCGTGCGGATCGTTTTGCCTTGCTGATCGAGGACTAATCCGAGGAGGTAGGGCTCCTTGTCTCCCGTCAGCAGGATCTCCTTATCGGAAAACAAATCGACGGATCGGGGATCTTGAGGCGTCAACAGCGTCGTCACGACGGCATTTTTCAAGCTGCGCCGTGGATCTTGATCGTCCACCGTTTCGACGAGAATGTTGCCCTTGTCGAAGTCCACGATCGCGCGACTCTTATAGTTCTGCGTATACTTCACGTACTTCTTCTGCTCGGGCAGTTTGACTTCTTTCTTACCCCATGTCTCGCCGACCTTGCCGCTGAGGGCTTCGTACAGGGTTTTGAAATCATGTTGGGCAGCGCGGATGTCTCTGAGCAATGCTTCGGGATCGCGTGCATACTGGTCAAGGCGCTTCTTGGCGATCTGTGCCGGATCTTTTCCCTCGGCGAGATCGATGATGGTCTGGCCGGTCCGGCCCTTGGTGATTCGTTCAGCCGACGTGAGGACTTGGTTGGTCGTCTCACAGCCGGATGTGAGAAAGGCGAGGATGAGGATTAACAGCGAGGAGAACGAGGCAGACTGACGCATGGGTGCATTGTACAGATTTTATCGTGGCCTGCAAGGCAGCCAGCTGGTTGCTCTGGTTTGTTTGGTTGAACAAGATCGACAAGATGAACGAAATCAACCAGACAAACCAAACAAACCAGATGAACCCCAGGTGTTAGAGTTGGCCGGCGGACTCTGTCTGTTTCCCTTCGAGTTCTGTCCAGCGGCTATAGAGCCGCTCTGCAGCTGTGCGGGCTGCATCCAGTGCTTCGGAGCGTGCCTGTAGTTCTGCCGCATTGGAGGCGATGGCAGGATCTTCCACTGCAGCCTGACAGGTGGCGATGGTCTCTTCGGCCTGGAGGATTCGCTGCTCCATCTTCGCCCACTCTTTTTGTTCCCGATAGGATAGGCCCGTCCGTTTTGTCTTCGGAGTCGATTCCGTCTCGGCGCGGGCTGCCTTGGAGGGTCGTGACGTCGAGGCGCGAGTCTGCTCTGCCATCTTGCGTTCTTGCGCAGACTCCCATTGCGCGTAGTCGGCAAACCATTGGGTCTGTCCTGTACCGTCCAGTGCGAGCAGCACAGTGGAGACGCGGTCTAAGAGCCATCGGTCGTGTGTCACCAGCATCAACGCGCCGGGGAATTCCACAAGGCTGTCTTCCAACACATCGAGCGTCGGAATATCCAAGTCGTTCGTCGGCTCGTCGAGGATCAAGAGGTCGGCTGGTTGGAGCATCAGCCGTGCGATGAGGAGACGCGCCTGTTCGCCTCCGGAAAGGCGGGAGACCGGGAGATCCAACTGCTCCGGCCGGAAGAGAAACCGTTTCGCCCAGGAGACGAGATGGATCGAGCGGTCTTGATAGACGACCGAGTCGCCGTGCGGGGCAAGGGCTCGACGGAGCGAGGAGGATTGGTCCAGCGATTCGCGGTGCTGCTCGAACGTGACGACGCGCAGTTTGTCCGCGCGGACGATGGTGCCTGCATCCGGCTTGAGCGTGCCCGCAACCAGTTTAAGTAATGTGCTCTTTCCGCTTCCATTCGGACCCAGCAATCCAAGCCGCTGTCCCGGCCCGAGCAGCAGATCGAGATCCTTCACGATCTGCCGCCCGCCGAGCGATTTGCAGAGTTGCGTGGCCTCGACCAGCTGTTTCGACCTGCGTCCCGATGCAGTGAAATTGATACCAGCCGGGCCTTGGTCTTTCCGAGCGTCGGCGCTATTCAGTTCCTCGATCAAGCGTCCGGCTGAGTCGATTCGCGATTTGGCTTTCGTCGTGCGGGCTTTGGGGCCGCGCCGGAGCCACTCCACTTCGCGCCGGACACGATTCTCTAATGACGCTTCATAGTTGGCTTGCGCGTGCAGCGCGGCATCCCGCTGTTCCAGAAAATCGCTGTAGTTGCCTTTGGCTTCGAACCGCCCGTTGGGATAACTGCGATTCAGCTCGATCATTCGTGAGGTCACCGCCTGCAGAAAACGTCGGTCATGGCTGACGACGAGAAACGCGTGGGCTTCGGCCCGTAACAATCGCTCCAGCCATAGAATGCCTTCGACATCCAAATGGTTGGTCGGCTCGTCCATCAGCAGGACGTCCGGCTCCAGCATCAGCGATCGGACGATAGCCAGGCGTTTCTTCCACCCTCCTGAGAGTGTGCCCACCGACTGGTCGGTGGCGGGAAATTCCCCCAGACTGAGTGCCGTAGATATGCGACTGCTATGGTCATGAGGGTCCAGGCCCTCGTCGATGAGGACCTGTGTGAGGACCTCTTCGATCGTATGTGTTTCGTCAAGGGCCGGTTCTTGCGGAACGTAGCCGACGCGAAGTTGCCGGCGCATCGACCTGGTGCCTTCATCCGGTTCTTCGATCCCTGCCATGATCTTCAGCAAGGTCGATTTCCCTGAGCCGTTCGGCCCGACCAACCCGACATGGTCGCCCTCGGCCAACCCGATCGATAGATCAGCAAACAACGGTTTCACGCCGTAGCTTTTGCTGATGGACTCGCAGCTCAGGAGCATTGTAGGTGGCATAGCGCTACCGAACGAATGAATACAATATTGATCAGCTGATGGACGATCGGGCAGGACTGTTCAGGCCAGGCTGGATCGCGAAGTGACTAGTGTACGGGGTGGAGGGGAGAACTGCAAGTAGGCGAGGGGGCAGGTAACCGTCCTGCTTGCTCGCAGAGCCCCCACGATACAACGGTGGTCGCTCAATGCGCGCAGTGAAGGACAGTTTGCCTGTCCCCTCTGGAGAAGGTGAAGAGTCAGCAGGGCCTCGTTGGACGCGCGCACTTGAGGATCGACCAGGCCACCCCCGTTTGGCTCGTCTCGCACATCTCGCCTGTCTCGCACATCTCGCATCAACGAAAAATGTATGGACGTAGAGCTGAGCCTGCTAAGGCAAGTCGGGATTTTTGTAGTTCTGAAGCCACAGGACTTGGTTGGCGAGATTGTCTGTGCGGTGCCGTGCGATGAGATGCAAGAGCTGGCGGAGAAATTCGGAAAGAGAATAGGGCTTGGAGAGAATGATGCCTGCATGGATGCGATTTTCGGTGGCCCACTGTTGGGCGAGCAAAAGGAAATCGTTTCGATCGCACGTGACCATGACGCGCTCTTGGCTCGTCGCAAAGGCCAACTGTTCTTCGTCGGAATGGCTGAGGTTTTCGGCTGCCTGAGTGGTCAGACAATCGACGCCGCGCGATGTGAGAATGTGAGCAAGTAATGGTTGGATGTGTTCGTCTAAATAGAGCTTCATGCGTGAGGAGCATTCGCCGAGGGATGGCTATTGAGACTTCGGTAGATCGAGACCGTCGTCGGCCTTGATCTCGGCGTCGACCTCTTCGCGGTTGTCGTAATAATAGGCCAGCGCGTCATAGATGGTTGCGAGGTTAAGATGGGGAAAGGCTGTTTGCAACTCTTCGGGCGTAACGCCTTGTCGGAGCACGTACTCGACGATAAGGCGGACAGAGAATCGTGTGCCCGCGATCCGTGGACTCCCCCCACAGACTGCCGGATCGCTGGTGATATGAGGGTGCAACACTTTAGGCATTGAATGGACCACTTTCGTGAATGCACGTAGCATAACCGAAGCAATGGGGTCGGTCAATGTTACGCAGCTTCATGCTGCGGAGAGGGGCGTGAGCGGCCAGGTGCCCTTCTTGCTCGCAGAATGCGGAGGGGATGGAGCCTGATGATCTTCTGTGCTCGCGCAACGCGCGGCCTCAGAAGGCCCTCGTTGGACGCGCGCAGTGGAAGATCAATCAGCTCCCATCCCTGAAGCGATAA
>JAYTTD010000065.1:0-26096 GCA_043745235.1 Nitrospira sp.
TACGATCCCGACCTCGTCATTCCCGATCACAGTAAATCGCTGGCCCAAGGCGCGATTGAACCCTGGAGCAAACCCAGCGGCGATTGGTGGCAGAAGCAAATGTTCCTCTCCATGAAACGGCGTGGAATGGACCTCACCATCCCCTACAAGGACCTGCCACAGAATATCCAGCAGATGCTCTGGCAGGGAGAGGGCAAGATGGAGGGCGTGCAACAGTTTTTCGAATACTTGGAAGGGAAGCGCTACAAGTTGCATGTGCGCGTGATGCTCAGCCGCTACCGGACGCCGGTCCCCTGCCCGACCTGTGTTGGGTCTCGTCTCCGACCGGATGCGCGCTATGTGAAGATCGCCGGCAAAGATATTCATGAGCTCTCTTCACTCACGATCGAAGAGACTGCCGCTTGGATCACAGCTCTACCCCTCTCTCCCTATGAAGAGCAGGTTGCTCGGGACATCCTCAGACAACTGACGGCCAAGCTTGGCTTTCTCCTACGAGTGGGCCTCAGTTATCTGACGCTCTCCCGTCAGACCCGTACGCTCTCTGGAGGAGAGGCCCAGCGCGCAGCCTTAGCCAATCAACTCGGTGCCCGTCTGGTCGGCACGCTCTACGTCCTCGACGAACCGACCATCGGTCTCCACCCGCGTGACACCGCAACGCTCGCCGGCATCCTGCGAGAGCTGGCAGTCCAGGGCAACACGGTCGTCGTCGTCGAACATGATCGCCAGATGATGCTGGCAGCCGACTATCTCGTCGAGCTGGGCCCTTTATCGGGCGAGAAGGGCGGCGAGGTGATCTGCGCAGCACCACGGCAGGAATTCATTGCGGATCGGCGTGCAATCACAGCACGCTACCTGCGTGGCGAAGACGAGATTGCAATCCCGCGATCTCGACGGAAAGGAAACGGAAACTTTCTTGTCATAGCGGGTGCTTGCGAGAATAACCTCAAAGATTTGTTTGTGCGTATTCCGCTCGGCATGTTGGTCTGTGTCACCGGTGTCTCAGGGTCCGGCAAGAGCACGTTAGTTGAAGACACGCTCTACCGGGCCGTCGCCCGTGCCTTTCGTGTCGAATCACTGCCCATGGGAAAATTTCGCGCAATCAAGGGGATCGAACATTTGACCGGTATCAAGCTCATCGATCAGGAACCGATCGGCCGAACGCCGCGCTCCAATCCGATCACCTATCTGAAAGCGTTTGACGAGGTTCGCTCCCTCTTCGCGTCTGAGCGCGATGCGCTCCGGCAAGGGCTCAGTGCAGGCCACTTCTCATTCAATACGACTGGAGGCCGGTGCGACCGGTGCGAAGGGAGCGGCGTCGAGAAACTTGAGATGTACTTCTTTGAAGATATCTATGCCACCTGCGAAGCCTGCGATGGAAAGCGATTCAAACCGAATGTCCTCTCCATTCGCTATCGTGGAAAAACGATTCACGATGTATTGCAGATGACGGCTGAAGAGGCGCTGGGATTTTTCAGCGGTTCGCCCAAGCTCACGGAGAAACTCCACCTGCTCTCGTCCATCGGCCTCGGTTATCTGCGGCTCGGCCAATCCGCGACGACCCTCTCAGGCGGCGAGGCCCAGCGATTGAAAATCGCCGCCGAACTCAAAGTCTCGTCCGCGAAGAATGTGCTCTACATCATGGACGAACCGACCACCGGGCTGCACGTCGAAGACATCAAGAAACTCCTGGCGATGCTGCAGAAACTGGTGAACAGCGGCAATACCGTCGTGGTGGTGGAACACAACCTCGACGTCATCAAGACGGCAGACTGGATTATCGACCTAGGCCCGGAAGGAGGAGCAGCCGGAGGACAGATTGTCGCGGAAGGACGGCCTGAGCAGGTGGCGAAAGTAGCGGCTTCTTACACCGGGCGATTTTTGGTAGACGCGCTCAGGCCCACTGCATACAACGATGGTTCCTGACGCTGTTGTTTCCTCAAGCAAACTTTTTCACCCCCGCTTTCTTTGCAGCCTTCTGCAAATCTTCGTCGAGCGTGGCTAGCGGCATGCCTAATCGTAATGCTAGTTCAAGGTAAGAGGCATCGTAAGCGGATAGCTTGTATCGCCGCGCCAGCTGAAGGGTATCAGATAGCGCGTGCGCGAATGTGGCCGCGTCGACCTCAATATCTACGCCTTCCAGCATCTCAAGGAATGCCCCGCTCCGCGCTTCTGTCACCAAGGCTTTCGCTTCCGCCTTTGCCATGACATTTGCCACCTCTAGCCCCCATGTGGCGGGTACCAATGCGCGAGCATCTTTCATCGCATCAAGGACTTTACCGGCATAGGCAAGTTCTTGCGGGTTGCCGTCGCCAAAGAACCAACGCATGGTCACCGAGTTATCGAGGACAAAACTCACGCGCGTCCCTCCTCAATGAGTTCCTTGATCTTTAGACCACGCACCGGATCGGCCAGCATGAATGCCTTAAGTTTTTTTGTTGCCGAAACTTTGTCCTTCGCCTTCACGCCCGCGCTAGGCACGAGATCCGCAATGGCTTCCCCGCGATTGGTGATGGTAAAGCTTTTGCCGGTTTTTACCTGCCGCAGCAATTCAGGGAGCTTCGTTTTCGCTTCATACGAACCAATTTCGATTTTCATGACGTCCTCCTGCAATGCGAACTTACTGTAGACTAGTATATAGACCAGCCTACAGAAAATCAACGATTCAGACTGAAGGCATGCCCATCGATACCGAATCCTATTGTCCCAACAAGCACACGGTGGGTCGCATCCGCCATTCCACTGGAGTACGGCCAATCCGCGACGACCCTCTCCGGCGGCGAGGCCCAGCGGTTGAAAATCGCCGCCGAACTCAAAGTCTCGTCCGCGAAGAATGTGCTCTACATCATGGACGAACCGACCACCGGACTGCACGTCGAAGACATCAAGAAACTCCTGGCGATATTGCAGAAGCTGGTGAACAGCGGCAATACCGTGGTGGTGGTGGAGCACAACCTCGACGTCATCAAGACAGCAGACTGGATTATCGATCTAGGCCCGGAAGGCGGCTCGGCGGGTGGACAGATCGTGGCAGAAGGACGACCGGAACAGGTGGCAAAAGTAGCGGCTTCTTACACCGGACGATTCCTGGCAGACGCGCTCAGGCCTGCTACTGACAGCAATGGGTACTGACACCTTTGCTTCACCCCAGTTTGAACAACAACTTATACTGCCAGCATCTCTCGGAGGCTTTTGGCCTGGTTCAGGCGTCGGTTGAACGCTTGTACCCCTTCATCCCGAAGCAGGTCGCTGAGGGTTTGCGTTTCAGTCAGATCAATGAATGCAAGTCGGTCTGTCCATCCGGCCATCGAACGCCAAATCTCGGTGAAAAAGGAGACTCGTTGCTCAGACGGACGAAGAGGCAAAATGACTCGCTCGGCTAGTGCCAGGACGAAGTGGCTCTGCAAACTTCGACTTCCCATTGGATACACATCCCCCACGTAGAGAGCCGAATCGATACCCCCCTGGTAAAGCTCCACGATATCCCATGGCTCCGACACCAGAAGAGCTGACGGGTATCGTCCGCTTGTCAGCGGCCACGTATGCGCGGAATACACCAACCTCCTAGCACGACTAGGCGACAATAGCCGGCTGCCGTAGGGAGCGAGACAGGAATCCAACATTCCGTTCTCATTTCCCTCAAGCGCATGCTGGAAAAATCCTCGGCAGTCACCGTTCGCGTCTCGAACGGGCATCAAGATTCTTACGTGAGATTCCTCTTCGCTCGGCTGTTCTTCAACACTCAGCCATCCCATCATGCCGGTGTCTTCGAGCTGTCCATGGCTGAACCCCTGTGTAACGAGATGGTCAAGGAGGTGCGGGCAAGATGAAGTGGAGAGCACACCAAGGCAGAATCGCTGAATGGTGTTGTTATCGATCCCCTCCCGCTCAAGCCTGGATCTGGCCAGTTGCCCATCCTTACTATCGAACATTCTTGCATGAGCGAACCGTCCCGTCTCCTCCACGATGGCTCGAAGCAGATCCCGCCGAGGACGTTTACCCTCCAGCTGACGTGAATCAAGTAACTGCTGAAGATGTGACGCCGCCTGTCCGAGAAACACCCCTTCGAGCCGGGCGTAGAAATCAAGCGCCGTACCATCCGTGAGGCAGTTCATGCAGAGATAGGTATCATCAGACTCATGAACTATAAGCGTCTCATCGTGTGTGTGACAAAAAGGACATCGTCCCTGAAACACGCTGGAACCTTCCAGTTTATTGAGCGCCACATAACGACCGATCAATTCAGCGGGGTCGAGATCGTCCAAGAGGTTCTCCCATTGCTCAATAGCCAAGAGGTCGTTAATCGGCCGGGCTGGCGTGGTGAGTGATTTTCCAGGTAGCATGGATTGCCGGATGGAGAAATCTGGTTGACCATGAGGTACATGCGTTATCCCGCCGTGCACTTTGATCGATAGCACACCACCAGCGCCGAGGGCTGCAAAGACCTTGAACAAGGTACGTCGATTCAGCATGGCTTTCCTCCTATGTTTATGTGAGGGTAAGCCTAGCACTGAGATGTGACAGAAAAAGTCACATGAACGCCTGAGCGGATATGAAGCTAATGACCGAAGAAAACCAAAAAGCTGTTTCTTCGCCTCGGTGAGAATTGAGTAGGCTGGCCTAATAGCACGGAGCGTTTCTTACTTCGAAAGCTTTACGTCCCAAGTTTTCAGCTGTTCCACAATAAACTTAGCCGTGGGATCAGACATGCTAAAGGTAAAATGAGGGGTGATCAGAATCCGCCTTTCCTTATTACACAAAACACCTTGAGTTAGATTCTCCCATACAGGCGTGATGGGATCTTCGGCTGAACGGTGCCAAAACAATTTCTCGACTTCTTCCCGACGGGAGTCTCCCACATAGCAGATAGTTGCTTGCGGTCGGCATTGTTCCCAACGCTCACGCATCTTAGGAAATCGTGTGTTGCGTACATGCTGTTTATATTGTTCCATGTTTTTGGAACCGAATCCAAAAATCGTTTCGTAAACCTCAGGCAATGGCTCCCTGATTGATTTCTTACCCAGTGGGAAAAGGTTGGCATTGCAGACGCCAGTACCAGGATACCAAAGCAGCCTATCTCTGTAATGTTTCCAGATTTGCTCCTCTTTCCACGACAAGGGGTTAGCTGCCAAGGGTTCAGGGAAAGTCCGTTGAATCTCAGGGCTGAACATACAAACAATTTTTGAGGTAAAAGGAGCTATTTGCCCAGTTGAACCCTTAAACCTTTGGTCTGGAGGTTTCATCTCCTCAACCACAAAATTATTGGAAATTTGCTTGTCTTTGAAGAAGACCCTTACCTGTTCAACCGTCTCCCAGCCACCAAACTCCTCGATTCCCACAAACCAAATCCCCCGCTCCTGAGAAGATCCTGGATCACCCCATCCGAACATGTTGTTGACGAGATCAAATTCCGGCGTCATTTACTGTTACCTCCTCGTTGGCTGCTGTCTGTGGCAAACAAGCGAACCGCAAACTCTTTTGTGTCCAAGATATATTCTGCTAAGAAAGTACGATCTTCAAATGCGGTGTGGGCAATCTGGCGAATATGCCCCTGTAGATGGTCCATTTTGGATTCCACAATGTGCTCCTTGGTTTGCTGGAAAGTCAACCCACGACGTCGGGCATTATGGCCGCACGTCACACTTTGCCAGAACTTGTAACCTCACGCGCTCCAAAACAAGCTGTCGCTGAGTGGGCCCCTCAATGGTCGTGGCTTCCTCGAATTCCTGTTGATGTTCCTCAAACTCCTTTCTGCAGATGACAAATTCCTGTAGTACCTCCTTCAGCGACATGTTCATGGTTGTTTGAGTGAACACATCTCCCCCAGATACCACTTGGATAATGAGACTGACCCACCAAACCATGTTGCATCTCTTCCCAGATGACAGCCGAGGATCACGCCGGCTGGCAAAATCCGAGGCTTTCCCGTTCAATCAGCACTTCGTCGTCTTTGGAGGCAGACTTTCGCTGCGACCGCAGCGTTTCCAGACTGCCCAGAAGTACGCTGTCATCAGGAACTGAACTGTTATGGGCACTGGCCAGCAAGGCATTGACTACCACTTCCTGCACATACGTCATTGAAAAGCCCTCGGTCTTTCTCGCCACTTCCATCAACGCTCGTTCAGAGAAGAATTCCCCGCCGCGCTTGCGGAGTAAGGCGAGGCGCTGTTCATACTTCGGCAGAGGGAATCTCCAGATACGATCAAACCGGCTGGGTCTGTGGAGAAGGGCCGGATCAAGCTTCTGGGGCTCATTGGAGGTGGCAATCACCAATACGCCATCGACCTTCTTCAGTCCGTCGAGGAGGTTCAGAAAATGTGCAAGTGACACACACTCGGACTGTACGAGCTTCTCCAAGTCTTCGAGCAAAATAACGGCTGGAGCATGCTTGCCTGCCAGATAAATGGCACGCTCCATGTGGTTGTCCTCTACGTCAAAACGGCCAAGCACAGAGATGAACTTCGCTCCTATGTTGGCGGCGATGGCCTTTAATGTGAGCGTTTTCCCGCATCCTGGTGGGCCCACGAACAAGAACCCTCTCCTGTACGGGATGCCGAGCCGGCGATACAGATCTCCACTCTGAAAAAAGGCTTCAACGTTTTGGCGAATGTCTTCAAGAAATCCTGCTGGAAGGACGACATCCTCCCATGGAACCGGAAGAATGGAGATATCCTCACCGTTGACGACAAGAATTTCTGGCCGCTCAGGTTTCATGCGCCACGTCCGCACGTACTGTTCGAGCGCTTGATGGCAATCTCGCAGAGCCCAATTGGACTTCGTCGCAACCACAAGCACGTCTCTCCATCCCATAGGATGCATCAAGAACGTTGAAGAGAAATGAATCGGCTGGCCTTTCCATTCAGTTTCCAGAAGACCTTTCCAATGCACGGCGTTCAATTCATGCTTCAGATCCCACTCGCTCCCAGGCTTCGCTTCGTGACATTTTCCAGGAATCTCCATCAGATCGTCACTCTCTCCTAGCCTATAGGCCAGACGTCGTTTGAGTGCCTCAGGATGACAATCTCTCAAACAGTCTAGGAGATACCGCAGATACAGCTTCTCGAACGCGTCATCTGTATATTCATAGACCTTCCACCCTTCGTCGTATGGATGCGCGGCTAAGAAGGATTGAATCTGTCGTTGATAAAACACTGATTGGCGCATGGAATCCCTCCTCAGTCTAAGCGTGAGGGAACTCTACCGCAGGAGTGTGACAGATAAGGTCACATGATCCAGGCAGACATGGGGAATGAGTCGGGGCGCCTATCGGGCGTAGTGATTTGTGGCGAGGATAAGCTGTGCTTTGACTGCTTCGACCAGCTCAGGAGGGGCGAGAGCCTTTGCGTTAGCGCCCCAGGACAACACCCAGGTCGCAATCTCATCAAGTCCACCGGCTTGGAAGGTGACGACCACGGACTTATCTTTGTGCTGCTTGAGTGATTGGGTAGGATGCCACTGACGCTCTTTGAGTAGATAGGCCACGTCTGGGCTGAACCAGATACGCACGGTTTTCGGCGGTTCTTCGATCAAACCAAAAAGACTGCGCGACTGAGTTTCCCAGGAAAAGTCCGACGGCAGATCGAAACAATTGTCGGTCAGATCGACTCGGTGAATGCGCTCGACGGCAAACATGCGAAGCGCCTTGGCGCGGTGCGAGTAGCCCACCACATAGAGACCGTACTGATACAGCACCAGCACATACGGATCGACTCGATGCGGGGTCGGCTCGTCATAACCTGGCCTTTGATGAGAAAGCATCACGGTGCGCTGCAGAAGGAGTGCCCTTCTTAGATCGCTCAAAATCTTCTTCTGCTTCGCATATGACCGCTTCGGCCCTTGCACGGGGGCAAATACGCGGCTGATCCGCTCCAGATGATTGATGACTTTGGCAGGAAGCCCTGCCTCGACCTTTGCAATCACGCTGTCGAGGTCGGCGACAAACGGCGTGCCATTCAAATAGGCCAGATGGTTCTTGGCCAGATGCAGCGACATGAGTTCATACGGAGTGATGGCAATCTGCGGAAGGCCCTTGTAGCCTAGAGGCAATTGCCAGGTCTGCTCGCCCGATCCATCGGACCGTTCGAGGGGATGGCCTTCGGTTTCAATTTCCGCCAGATCACGGTATACCTGCCGGCGGGTAACCAAGAATTCCTCAGCCAGTCCATTAATCGTCACGGCTCGACTGGCCAGAGCCCGCATCATGCGGGCGAGGCGGTCAGCTTGGCTGTAGCGTTTTGGACGTCTGCCTCGTGGAGGATTAGTGGGTGGCACGATGGGCGAATTCTCGAAGTCCCACTACTGCTCTGGCTTGAGAGTCAATCCAGCTTCCTGCGCAGCCCATTGCCGCCATTCTTCTTCTTTCGCCAGACGAATCTTGTGCATCACGTCTTTCATTGTCCCGCGTTCCGGATGCTGCTGACGGAGTACCGACAGACGCAGTGCCAATCCCAGTTCGGTCAGTTCAATGGCCTGGCGCAAGTTGGCGGCCATCCGCGACGAGTCTGTCAAATTCGGCTTTCCTTGCATGGGCAACGACCCCTCAGGCCACAATGCACGTGAGATACTTGCTAAGAGTGTACGCGACGACTCACGATTGAGCAACTTTGAATACCCAGCGCGGCATCAGAGCCCTGGGCGTTTTTCAGCGGTGATCAGTACCTCAATCGGTTGATTCGCTCGACGCACATCTAACAGAAGGGTCTGTCCTACCTCAACCTGACAGAGTCGTTTCGCCTCCCGCTCTGATGACACACTGGATAATACTGCGCCATTACAGGCGATGACTCTATCACCCGCTTTGAGGCCCGCCTTTTCAGCCGGTAATCCGCTCCGAAGTTCTCGAACGAGATAGTATCGAGCACCCGCTAATTCTTGTAGCTCCCAATTGACGCCGATCCGTCCGGACCCGAGCAATCCCGTTTGTGAACCGAACCGAGAGAGAATGCGATTGACGATCACGCGTGCCACGCCCTCTGGATCATCGGCCATGGCATCAGAACCGTATCCTCCCCCGTTGAATAACACCACGCCGCTCTCGACATCGATCATCCGAAAGGCCAACGACACGCGGCTGATCTGGTCGCCCTCGGATCGCTCCCATTGTTGCACTTCGCCCACCACAATGGCCTGCGCACCGACGAGTTTCCCGACTTTCAGCACCTCGGCATCGTCGGCATGCTGCAGTTGAACAACCTGCTCTTTGAACACTTCGTCGAGTTCGGCTCGCTCAACCATATTAAGATCCAAGTCCAGCAACAAGGTCGTCACAATCCCGGCGACACGCGACCCAGATCCCTGTGCGCCCGGCGCATCCTCAAACAACAGGACGGCCATTGTCCGATAGCGATCGATCGAGTCTCGATTGATCGGGCCGATGCCGGTCACGACCGGCTCAGGACGGCCACGCATCCCGCCGGACCCGAGGGCGGCAGTGCCCGACGAGGCACAGGCGCGGCGCCGCTGTAGAATGGCAGCGGGCGGACCCCAAGCGCAGAGTTCGTCGTTCACCAGCACGATATGGTGCGGATATTCACGTTGATGTTCTGCGGCAATGTTGGTGAAGGGATAGAAAATGCAGCCGCCGACCCAGATCGAGACCGGGCAGAGTGCCAACTCATAGAGCCACTGTTTACGGGCCGTGAGGGAATATTCCCAGACCAGTAGATGGCCATCGTCACGCAGTACACGATCCGGCCGACCGATCTGGTCGATCACCTCGTCCTTTGTCATGGGCACAGCCAGCCGGTCCAGCTTGGATTCCGACTTGATGATGGTGTAAGCCACGCCGCAAGCCGAGAGTGAACCGGCGAGACAGAACGCGATGACGACGGTTACGAAACGAGAACAGGGGAACGGTGAGTGAGCCTGTAGATACGGCATCGCATCAGCGTACCACTCCGAGCGCGAGGGCCGCAACGAAAGCAGTGATGGGAATTGCGTGATTAGTTCAAGGAAGGGTCGAACGGCATGTCGGCATAGTGGCGATAGTCGTCACCCATGGCGCTCACGATATCCGGCCAGATGCGTGCAGGATCTTTGTCGAAGACAGCATTGGGATCTGCCGGAATGGTCAACCAGGAGCCGGTTTGCATTTCAGATTCCAGTTGCCCTGGGCCCCAGCCGGAATACCCGATATACGCGCGAAAGGCCTCGCGCCCTTCACTAGTCGTCAAAATTCGATCGACGAGGTCTGTATCCCCGCCGAGACAGATCCTATCGAAGACATGATGGGAATTCTCAGGAAGTTGATCCAATCGATACAGCATCATGACCTGATTCGTTTGCACCGGCCCTCCGGAGAAGAGGACGTGCCCTTGACCTTCGAGGATCGGTACTTGAGGTAACGCCTCCGAGACCGACATTGCCGTCGGACGATTGACGACGACGCCCAGCGCGCCTTCGACCCCGTGCTCGCAGAGCAACACGACGGTCTGCCGAAAGTTCGGGTCGCGCAAGGAGGGTGCCGCGATGAGGAAGATGCCTTTCCCGAGTGGAGCTTTCATATTGCTAATCCTACCGCGCGGGCCTATGACGTGCAAGCGGCACGATGAACCGAACTCTCTGGATGGGTTGGTCTGGTTCCTCTGGTTTGTTTTGTTCATCTGGTTCGTCTGATTCAACCAAATACACGAGACAAACCAAACAAACCAGAGCAACCGCCCGCGTTATCGATAGAGGGATTCGCGTCGATCGCGGAGCAAATCGTTGTACGGTGTAAGGGCTTTGTTCCGCGCGGCGGCAGGGTCGATCTCGACAATATACAGTTCTTCCTGGTCCCGCGATGCACGATGGAGAATCGCTCCGCGCGGGGTGACGACTTCGCTGTTCCCGATAAACGTCAGTTGATCTTTGCCGCCGCGTGTTTCGTTCCCCATGCGGTTACCCGTAATCGCGAACACTCTATTTTCCAGGCATCGAACCGGCATGGAGTCCGGACAGTTGGGCAACACGAGGTTCGAGGGATGGCAGATAATCTCTGCCCCCTTGAGCGCCAACGTACGGGCCGCCTCCGGGTAGTACCAGTCAAAACAGATCATTACCCCGATCTTGGCCAACCCGATATCCCACACCTGAAATCCCGTGTCGCCAGGCGTAAAGAACAGTGTTTCCTCAAAGAAGAGATGTGTCTTGCGATAACACCCGATAAATCCGGACGGACCGACGACCACGGCGGAGTTATAGCAGACAGTCCCGGCACGCTCCGGAAGACCGGCGACAATCACCATTCGACGCCGCTTGGCAAGGTCGATCAGCCGTTGTGTCGTTGGTCCATTCGGCACAGACTCTGACAGCCGGTTCACTTCTTGCTGCGAGACGAACTGATAACCGGACGCGAACAACTCGGGCAAAACGATCAGATCAGCCTCAGCCTGATCGAGTGTTGCCATAACCTTATCAAGATTGTGCGATACCTCGCCGAAGACCGGAGCGAACTGAAAAAACCCGACCAACATAATCGTCATACCCTCCAGAACAAAACGGGCAGGGTTGCCCCTGCCCGTTCAACAAAAATCTCGGCCTGATTGGCTTACTTTACTTCGGACAAATGGGTGACTGCGCCTTCGGCATGTTGTGTGGCCACATCGGCATGACCAGCCTTGCCATGCTCAACAGCTTCCTTGAGATGCTTGATCCCTTCATCCACATGCGGATTCTTCCCGGCCGCCCCAGCATGCTTGAGTGCTTCCTCTGCATGTTGCACAACCGCATCAGCATGCCCCTGCTTGCCATGCGCCACAGCTTCCTTGGCATGCTCCAAGGCTTCACCCACATGTTTGTCCGCTGCAAGTGCGAGCCCGCTGAACAGCGGGAAACCAACAAGCGCGGCAACAGCCGCCACAACCAGTGCTCCGCGATGGATTCTCATTTTCATGGGTTCCTCCTCAGTGATTAAGGTTTATTCAACGAGTGCACGGTATCCGAAATGTCCTCGATTCCCTTTACCTTACACAGCCATTTTTTCGCTGTCAAGAAGGCCGCACTTGGGGATCGACGCTCAGGATATGCTGCAATCCCTTGGCGTCTTTTTCCACCGGACAGGCAAAATCCCGGCTCCACTCCCACCAGGATCCCGGATAGTTGCGGACCTTCTGATACCCAGCGAGTTTGAGAATAAAATACAGCCAGGCTGCACGGACACCGCCGGTGCAATAGCAGATGACCTCTTGATCCTGTGTGAGACCTTTCTCGGCAAGACTCTCTGTCATCGTCTGCAAATCTTTCACCGTGGCATCCGCGTGAAGAAATCCATTCCATGCCACATGAATCGCGGAGGGAACGTGGCCAGGCCGCGGTATCCCCGACACCTCTTTCCCAAGATACTCTTCGAGACTGCGCGCATCGACAATCACAGTGCCAGGATGCGGCTGCTTCACGAGGTGCTTCAGTTCGTCTTTGCTGGCGATCACAGCGGCCACCGGCTTGACGGTGAAGGTCCCCGGCTTGGGTGTCACACACCCATGTTCGAACGCCCGTTTTTCCTGCACCCATTTGACCCACCCGCCATCGAGAATACGCAGACGCGTGTGTCCTAAATATTCCAACATCCAGAACATGCGGCCTTCGTCTCCCCAGTTATCAAATGGATTGGAATAGATGACCACATCGCTGTCCTGACTGATGCCCAAGGCGCGGATCTTCTGCTCCATGCGTCCGCGATCGGGATCCAGCAATCCCTTCGGCACGGCAATGGGGTCGCTGTACTCATGCCAAGTCGAATGCACCGCCCCCGGAATATGGCCGCCAAACTCGTAGGCTGCCCGCCCACGCACATCGAGAATTACCAGGCCAGGCTGTCCCAAATTCTGCTGGAGCATGTCGGTGTCAATCAGCAACGCGTGTGTCATGTGTCCCTCTTGCTGTATACGCTTTCATCGATCAGCCCTCAGCTCCGGCCTTGCAACTCAACCCATCAGGCTGACGGCTGGCCGCTGCGAGCTGATTGCCCTCGCTCAATACTGCGGCGAGCGCGCCGGACAATGGAAACTCTCGCTCATACACGACGAATCGATAAGGATCATTCCCCGTCAGCCCATATTTGGTCTGTAACATCTCATGTTGCTTATCCGTCAGAATGTGGTACTGCACGCGGGCCTTCACTTTCAAGCCCTCTGCCTGAGCCGGAAGCTGATACGCAAACTGGTATTCCCGGCTAGCCAAGGGCAACAGGCGATTGTCGTACAACTCGACAATGGCAGGCTGCCACATGATCCAGCGGCCCATCGTCGATGTTTGGTGATCCAGTACCCGCCCCTGCTGATCTTCCACAGAAAACTCCACCGTGAAGTATCGATCGGGATCGCCGGTCGGAATCTTATGGCCGGCGCCTGCATTGACCAATGTGAGCGTAAATCCGACCCGATCGCCCGGCTTAGGCGAAACGGTGTCCGCCTTTACTTGTACCGCCACCGCCCGCTTCACCATATCGGGGTCGTGCCCGCCACGCCACAGGTGCCGGCGTCCACGTCGGATCGGACTATTCACCGCGACCGGCCGATCGATTTCAGGCATGTGACAGCTCTGGCAAATGAAGCCCCGTTCCTGCATGAAGAACTTGCCTTCGTATTCCGCGTACGTCCCGCAAGGTCCCACATTATAAAATTGAGCCGGTCCGGACACAACGTTATGGCATCGCTGACAGACCTGCGCCGTCCTGAAATTCGGATCGAACTTGGTCGGGTGCGGCGCGGCAGAATCGTCGTATGGCCCGTAAATGACTCCGTCTCGCACATGGCAGGCTGCGCAGGTCACGGATTCCTGCTGATACTCGGGATCGTATTGGGGATTGGGCTCTTGGATCGCCTTCTCCACCCGCCCTCGCGGAATCTCTTTCACCAATGTCGGCTGCTGATTTTCCAGCGGGGTGTGACAGTTCAAGCATACCCAAATATTCTTGTCCTTTTTCCAATAGGCCTGAAAGAACGGATCTTCATAGGCATGCGCGTGGATACTCGTCTTCCATTCGTCATAGATTTCGCGATGGCATTCCCCACACGATTCGGCTTTCAAGCTCGTCAGACCCTCCGGAATGTTCTGAAATGGAATCGCATGGGCGTATTCCGACCGCAACCCGAAAATCACGACCGGTTTGATCTCGGTGTAATACAGATAGACAAACACGCCAGCCAGGGCACAACCGAGCAGAATTTTGACAAAGGTCTTCATGCGGCTAAGAGCGCCTGAATGTGGCGATCGACCGAGGCGGCCAGCGCGGTGAGATTGTACCCGCCTTCGAGCGACGAGAGTATGCGCCCACCGGCATGGCGTTTGGCGATACTGGACACGATGCCGGTGAGGTCAGCGTAGCCCTCTTCCGTCAATCCCATGCTCGCAAGTGGATCGTCTTTATGCGCATCGAAGCCGGCTGAGATGATCACGAACTCCGGCTTGAAGTTATCCGCCGCCGGCACCAACGATTTCTGAAAGACGGCACGATACGCCTCATCGCCCTCACCCACTTCCATCGGCACATTGAGCGTGAACTCCTCGCCTGCCCCTCGGCCTCGCTCCGTCGCGCGGCCCGTGCCAGGATAGTGCGGATACTGGTGTGTGCTGAAGAACAGCACGGAGGGATCATCTTCGAAACTGTGCTGCGTGCCATTGCCATGGTGCACGTCCCAATCGACGATCAACACGCGCGTAAGGCCATGCTTCTTCTGTACATAGCGCGCGGCAATCGCCACATTATTGAAGAGACAGAAGCCCATGGCGCGCCCCGCTTCGGCATGATGCCCCGGCGGCCTCACCGCACAAAATACATGGTCCACCTGCCGGCTCATGATCGCATCGACAGCGGCCAATGCCCCACCGGCTGCCAGATAGGCGGCGGTCAATGAACCGGGAGACATCGAGGTGTCGGGATCGAGAGAGACCCGCCCATTCGTTGGTGCGTGACTCTTCAGCATCGCGAGATACGAAGGCGTATGGATCTGCGTGATCCATTCGTCTTCAGCCTCTCGCGGGTCAATCCTGGCCAGACGACCCGCTGTCCCACTCTGCCCCAAATGCTGCATGATCGCACGCAGCCGATTGGGCGACTCAGGATGCCCGGCACCCATGTCATGGTCGAGATAGCGCGGATCGTAGACGAGTCCAGTTTTACCCATAAATGTCTAGCTTACTTGCCCAACAGGACGCTCAAAATGGCTGCCCAGCGAGGCCGCAGCGAGCGAGATGCCGAGGCGTACTTTTCAGTACGTTGAGGCGTTGAGCGACGCGAGAACAAAGCTGGCAGACTTTTTCAGCGTCCTGCCGAAGTCAGATTAGCATGCAGGAAAGTGCATAGACAACGAGCGCCCGCGCTGTTATCGTCTATCGAACTGGAGGAAGAGATGCCAAATCGACGAATCGAACCGCTCAAGAAAGTTCTGGCGATTGATCCGAACGACGAGGTGGCCTGGTTTGGTCTCGGGAAGGCCTACATGGAAGATGCAAACTTCGAAGAAGCGGCCAAGGCCCTTCAACAATGCGTCACAGTCAAGCCCACCTACTCAGCCGCCTACTATGCCTTAGCCCAATCGCTGCACAAGCTGGGACGAATGGACGAATGCCGAACCGTCTGCGCCACAGGAATCGATGTGTCCACGAAAGGTGGCGACGCGATGGTGACGAAGAATTTTGAACTGCTCAAGGGCTCGCTGCCTGACTCTGGTTCATTTGGTTGATTCGGTTTATCTTGTTCATCTGGTTAGTTTCGTTCAACCAAATAAACAAGACAGACCAAAAAAACCAGAGTAACCAACTGATTTATACCGGCTCCGCTCCTTCATCGTCATCATCGGAAGAGATGCCGAGGGCTTCCGGCTGGCGTTTGGCAACTTCCTCGTACACTTCATCCAGCCAGCGGCTCGCGCAGCCAAGCACTTCTCTGACTAACGGTTCCGGCTGGCCCGTGCGTTTGATAGCCCATTGGCAGACGTATTCCAAGAGTACGTCCCGTTCAAACCGCTCAGACGATTGCGTGGCCAGCGACGTCATTTCGCTCAGCCCCGTCTTGAGAATCTCGGCCACCGTGTCGCGCCCATAGGACGTGCTGGCGGTGACATATTGGACTGCCCGATTGAGTTCTTGGTCGGTCATGATGTCTCCCGTTGCTCTTGGCGCATCATACCGAGAATGCCACCGCAGATGGAAGATTCTCCTTGGCCTCAGACGAGAGAAAGTTTCTCCGACCGCCCCGGCGGAATGATATGATCGGGACCGAACAATCCCAGCCTGCGTGTTTCATGCGAAGGAGATGCGACCTATGCCTGTGAAGACCAGCCGAAAGAAAACGACCTCACCCACAACCTCTTCCCCAAAGGGACAGAACCGCACATATCCCGAGCGCTGGGACCTCTCACATTTGGCTGAGAATCCGGTGCAGCGGTTCGAGGCCCTGGCGGGAGAAATCGAGACTAAGGTTGCGCAGTTCGAATCTGCGCGTGCCCAGCTCAGCCCAACCATGGAGGCATCCGTCTTCCACCCGCTCCTGACGCTCAGTGAAGACATCGTGGCTGCCTCATCGAGGCTCAGCGCCTATGCCTATCTCTGGTTCTCAGAAAACACGAAAGACCTCGCCGCGCGTTCGTTTAAGACCAAGGTCGAGGAGCAGCTCACAGCATTCCACAACCGACTAGTCTTTTTCGACCTCTGGTGGCAGAGCGTCGATGAGAGCAATGCGCGGCGGCTCATGACCGGAATGGGCACACTCCGGTATCACCTCGAAATTATTCGCCGGTTTCAGCCTCACACGCTGTCCGAACCGGAGGAAAAGATCGTCAACATCAAGAACGTCACGGGTCGCAGCGCAGTCCATTCACTGTACGACGTCGTGACGAACAGCTTCACGTTCACGCTCACCGTCAAGGGCAAACGGAAGACGATGACGTGCGAGGAACTGACGTCCTATCTCCGCCATACGCAAGGACGACTGCGTGAAGCCGCCTATCGAGAGCTCTACCGTGTCTATGCCGATCAACACGATCTGCTAGGCGAGATCTACAAGACCTTGGTCAACGACTGGAAAGCAGAGAATCTTCAACTACGCCGGTTTGCCTCCCCGATTGCCACACGCAACCTCGGTAACGACATTCCAGATGAAGCCGTGGCATCGCTCCTAAAGGTCTGTCAGAAAAACGCGAGCATTTTTCAAAACTATTTTCGCATCAAGGCTCGCCTGTGCAAAATCAAGCCGATGAGCCGCTATCACATCTATGCGCCGCATCGCACGGAGCAGAAATCCTATCGATATCAAGATGCCGTCCGAATGGTGCTGGACGCCTATCGGGGGTTCTCTCCGCAATTAGCTGAGTTAGCGGAACGGGTGGTGCACGAGCGCCATATCGACGCGCGCACGAGACCCGGGAAAATCGGCGGCGCCTATTGTTACAGCGTCGTGCCCAGCATGACCCCTTACGTGCTGCTGAACTTCACCGGCGAGGCGCGGGATATCGCGACGATGGCTCATGAACTCGGCCATGCCGTCCACGGCATGCTGGCGGCGCGGCATTCCATATTTACCTTCCACTCCACTCTCCCGCTGGCGGAAACCGCGTCGGTGTTCGGGGAACGCATCCTATCCGATGCCCTCATGAGCCAGGAACGGGACAAGAAGGTGAGGCAGGGACTCCTGCTTAACCAACTGGATGACATCTATGCCACGGTCCTCCGGCAAGCCTATTTTGTCCAATTCGAGAATCATGCCCATGAGATGATCGCCCAAGGCGCGACCGTGAAGGATCTGGCCAAGACCTATCTAGCTGAGGTACGGCAGCAGTTTGGAAAAGGCATCAAGGTCCCGGAAGAGTTTCAATGGGAATGGCTAACCATTCCACACATCTTTGCCAGCCCGTTCTATTGCTATGCCTACAGCTTCGGCAACTTATTGGTTCTCGCCCTCTACCGGATGTATCAGAAAGAGGGGGCCACGTTCGTGCCGAAATATCTCGATCTGCTGAGTACCGGAGGGTCGGAGGCGCCGCAGGCAATGCTCGCCAAGCTTGGAGTCGATATGGCTTCTGAATATTTTTGGCAATCTGGGTTCGATACGATCCGCGAGATGGTCGATCAGCTGGAACAGACGCTGTAAAGCCTCAAAACAAGAGATATTCCCACCCTCCACTCTCATCATACCTGCTCCGCCCGCCCCTCTTGACAGATAGAGACGGCGGGAGTATCCTTAACGCAGGTTGATAATGGTTATCATAATCGGCAGTGGTAAGAAAAACCAGCCCGTCGATAGATAAAGGAGTACAGCCCATGTACCTCTGTCTCTGCAAGGGAATCACTGAGTCGGATGTCCGTGAAGCAGGACAGGAGGGTATCGTCATGCCAGGCCAGCTGAAAGCAAAGTTCGGACTGAAAGACTTAGAATGTTGCGGTCGCTGCTCGAAGAATATTCATGAGTTTGTGCAGATCGCGACGAGTGCCCACCAAGTGCCTTCCTCCAACTGCGTACGCACCTAGCCCACCCCTCTATAAAACTACGCGACACCGATCCCCCGCCATCGACGAGGACACTCTCGTCTCCGCGCGCCAGTAGACCAGCGCGACCGCTTTGATTCAGAGAATGCAAGGGGAAAGAGGCGAGGCGTGCGCTTTGGTACGTTGCGCCTCTGAGCGATGCACGAGAACGAAGCTGGAGGGCTATTTCAACAGCCTGTTAGTGAGAAGAGCCTCGCTGCATCATGACAGCGACCTCGGCTACACGACGGCCTAATTCCTTGGCGTCGGCCAACTCCTTGTTGTCGATGCCGAGACTGTCGCCTTCCGTGGTGGCGGAGGCGCCAAAGGCCCCACCCCCGCTGACGACGATCATCTGATTCCCCAGCATCGCAGCAAGGATCGTCAACATCGTCACTTCCTTCCCACTCGACACCTGACCACCCGTGGCAAAGGCCGCGCCGATCTTGTTCTTCATCTTGAATTCGGGGAACACACCGAATTTAAACTGCCAGTTGTCGATGAATGTTTTAACCTCGCCCGACATGTTCGACCAATAGACCGGCGAGCCGACCACGACCGCATCGGCGGAGAACAAGTCGTCTGCCGTCACCTTGCCGACTCGTTTCAACAGCACCTCGGTACCGGACACGCTCTTCGCACCTTCGACCACCGCTTCGGCCATACGTTCTGTATTACCGGAAAGTGAGTGGTAGGCCACCAACACCTTCACCAGCGGAGCCGGCTCGTCGGCGAATGTCTCGCCAGAACCGGTGCCCGTGACTAGAAGAAAGGCACAGAGAAACAGGGCACCAATGAGGCGGAATTGTGAAATATGGATGAGAGAAGGGAACATTGACTCACAGAAAGAAAGGGGCATCCCGCAGGGTTGGCGCCGGCTCAGCGACGGACAATTTCTTCTTCCATCCGTTCTTCAACGGAGACCTCCGTCAACGTTCCGCGATAGTCACACTTGTGACAGCGTACCCGCCATTCTTCGATCCACTTTTCTTGCACATACGACTGCCGACACTTCGGGCACACAAACACGCCTTTGACATAATGCACTTTCCGCGTCTCTTTCATGTGTCCACTCCTTCCTTGCCCTGGCCGAGGATGGCATAGGCAACCGCGCGATTGCAAGGCACCCTCAGCCAGAATCGCCAACGATCCCATGCCTTGTACGCGGCCTCCGGCTTGACTCATCTCCAGTGGGCCGATTAGGATGCCGCCGTGCAACGACGCCGATCACTTACGATTTTCTTCATCCTCCTCCTGTCCTTCCCCTGCTGTACGCAAGCGGGGACCGATCCGGCCCCGCCCGGGCTGATCCCGATTACCCTCCCGGGGAGCATAATCATCTATGCAGAGTTGGCCGACACGCCACAAAAGCGCGCAGAGGGATTGATGTACCGCGAACATTTAGGCGCCGACCGCGGCATGCTCTTTACATTCCCACAGGCACAGGCCTGGGTGTTCTGGATGAAGAATACGAAAATCCTGCTTGATCTCATCTGGATGAATGAAAAAAGGCAGATCGTCCATATGGAACAGCGCGTCCCGATCTGCACGAGAACGGACGACAGCTGTCCCCAATATCGGCCCAACGAAAACGCGCTCTATGTCTTGGAACTCGCGGGGGGCCGAGCTGAGAGTTTGAAGTTGCAGCGGGGATCGAAACTTCAGTTCCAGGTTCCGTAACAGGCGAAACTGGTTGATTTGGTTCATTTGGTTTGTTTTGTTCATCTGGTTAGTCTCATTCAACCAAACAAACCAAATAGACTAAATAAACCAGAGCAACCAGCTAGCTAAGACCGTTCCTGCCAGGCCCGCAATCGCCTTGCCGTCACCACCCCCTCCACACGTTCAACGGCTTTGAGCACCTGTTCAAGATGGCGGGTGTCTGACACTTCCACGATAAAGTCCAGCACGGCTTTCTGATCCTCCCGCGTCGCGATTTCGGCACGGCTGATGTTGGCATGGCATTCCGCAATCGCGGAAGACACGTTCGCCAGTACTCCGGTCTTATCGACAGCCACAATGGACATTTTGACCGAGTGTGTGCTGGGTGTGGCCGCGTCCCACTCCACTTCCACGAGCCGCTCCTTATCGTAGTCCAGCGCCGCAAGATTCGGACAATCGACGGCATGGATCGTCAACCCGCGGCCACGCGTAATATACCCGAGGATGCGATCGCCGGGCACGGGATGACAACAGCGTGACAGCTGCATGAGAAGATCGCGAGACCCTTTAACCTGCACGCCGGTGCCGTCACTCTTCCCACCGACCGCTTTACGCGCGGCGGGACGTTCCTGAACCGGCGCCGGCGCGCCAGATGACGGAGCCGTGAGTTTGCCGATGACCTGCAACGTCGCCACGTGGCCAAAGCCTACCGCTGCAGCCAATTCGTCGGTGCTATCGAATCCCGACTGACGAGCGGCCTCCAAGAGCTCCGCCGATTTGAACATCCGGGCCGGCGCCATCCCCTGACGACGGAACTCCGACTCCAGTAAACGACGGCCGATCTCGATACTCCGCTTCTGCTCTTCCAGCTTGATCCAGTGTTTGATCTTGGTCTTCGCGCGCGAGGTACGGACAAACTTCAACCAGTCTTTATGCGGCGATTGCGTGGGAGATGTCAGAATTTCGACCGTGTCTCCGCTGGCCAATTGATGCTTGAGCGGCACGATCTTCCCGTCTACCTTGGCTCCGACACAATGGTCCCCGACCTCGGTGTGAATTGCGAATGCGAAATCGACGGGTGTCGATCCTTTCGGCAACTCTTTCACGATCCCCTTGGGCGTGAACACATAGACCACGTCGTGGAAGAGGTCGAGCTTCACCGAGTCCATGAACTGCCGGTTATCCGTCAAATCTTCATGCCACTCGACGAACTGGTGTAGCCAACCGAAAGCCTTGCTGTCCCGATCAGCCACGTGTCCGTGTTCTTTATACTTCCAGTGCGCGGCAATGCCGTGTTCGGCGATACGATGCATGTCCTCCGTACGGATTTGGAATTCGACATGCTCTCCCTTCGGGCCCACCACCGTCGTATGCAACGACTGATAGAGATTGGACTTTGGAATCGCGATGTAGTCCTTGAAGCGTCCGGGCACGGGCCGCCAGGCTGAGTGAATCACCCCGAGCACGGCGTAGCAGTTCATCTTGGTATCAGTCACAATCCGCAGCGCAGTCAGGTCGTAGACCTCTTCAAACGTAATCGACTGCTTATTCATTTTTTGGTAAATGCCGTAGAGATGTTTGGGCCGTCCGTGGACGTGTCCGACCAACCCGTTCTCTTGCATAAACTTCTGCACGAGCCGACGGACTTCATCGATATATTGCTGCCGATCCTCGTCCCGTTTCGCCACACGGACACGTAATGTCTCGTAGACCTCAGGCTTGAGATGCTTGAGACACAGATCTTCCAGCTCATTCTTGATCCACCCGATTCCAAGGCGATTCGCCAACGGCGCATAGATCTCCAGCGTCTCCTGAGCGATCTCCTGGCGCTTGGCCGCACGGAGATACTCCAAGGTGCGCATGTTGTGCAGCCGGTCGGCAAGCTTGATGAGGACGACCCGGATGTCGTCCGCCATCGACAGCACCATCTTGCGGAAATTCTCCGCCTGTTTTTCTTCATAACTCCGAAACGTGATCTTGCCGATCTTGGTGACCCCGTCGACCAGATGCACGACGTCCTTCCCAAACTCCCGTTCGAGTTCGTCAGGCGTCGCGACCGTATCTTCCAGGGTATCGTGCAGCAGTGCGGCGACGATGGCGGTGACATCCGTTTTGAGCGAGCTCAGGACTCCGGCGACAGCGATGGGGTGTTGAACGTAGGGTTCTCCGGACAGACGAAGTTGCCCTATATGGGCTTTCGCGGAAAACTCATAGGCCTTACGAACGAGACCGAGGTCGGCATCGGCATGATAGCTTTTGATCCGATCCAGCAGCTGGTTGAGATCTGTGACGGTTTCGTACACCATAGTTCACTCACTTACTTACTCACTCACACTCGGTCGGACATCGCGAATGCGAAGCTGAATCCGGTCACGGCCGTTCCAGTGATTGAGTTCCGGCGTGAAGGCCAGATCGACCGGGGTGCGAGGCGGAATACCCCGTTCCAGCAACGACTTCATGCCGAATCCAATACTATCGAACGGCAGCGATGCCCCTTGCCGCACTGTCATTTTCAGATGTTTCTCACCGACGGTGCGCGAATCCATCACTTCGAGACGGGTCACCGCAAACGTGGGCTCTGGATTACCCGCGCCGAACGGATGCAGCGAGCCGATTTCCTGGATCAACTGTAGATTCACTTCGTCCAGACGCACTTCGGCATCGACATTCAACGTCGGGACCTTGGCGCCGTCGTGGGTCCACCCGGCCACCACATCAGAGAATCTGATTCGAAATTCATCAATCCGAGACTCATGAATGGTCACACCTGCGGCACTCGGATGCCCGCCAAACGCCTCCAACATCTCCCGACAGGAGGCCAATCCTTGGTAGAGGTCGAACCCGCCGGTCGTCCGTGCCGAGCCTTTGGCCATACCCTGTTCGTTGATCGCCATGACAATGGCCGGGCGCTGAAACCGATCGACTAAACGCGCCGCAACGATACCGACCACCCCGAGATGCCAGTGCCGGGAGGCCAGAACGAGCGCGGGTGGCAATGCTTGATCCTTCAGCGAGGCCAGTGCCTCCGCCATGATATCCACTTCGATGCGCTGCCGCTCCCGATTCAGCTGCTCAAGCCGATCTGCCAACTGCTGCGCCTCGGCCGGATTGTCGGTCGTCAACAACCGCACACCCAACATGGCATCATCCAATCGCCCGGCGGCATTGATGCGCGGCGCCAGCTTGAAGGCGATCGTTTCTGCCGTGCACTCTCGCGTCACCCCTGCCACCTGCTTCAACGCCCGAATGCCGCAGCGGGCGCCACGCGACAGCTGGATCAGCCCTTCACGCACAAAGTTTCGATTTTCATCATGCAAGGGTACGACGTCAGCAACCGTCGCCAACGCCACGAGATCAAGCAACGACTCCAGCGGCACCCCAGCGACCCCGTAACGCAGCTGGTAGGCCTGCGCCACCTTATAGGCCAGCGCTGCGGAACAAAGACCGCGAAAAGGATAGAGCGCGCCGGCTCGATGGGGGTTGAGCACCGCCACAGCCGGCGGCATGTCCTCATCAGTCTGATGATGGTCTGTCACCACCACATCCATGCCGAGCTGAGCCGCCAACGCGATTTCTTTATGCGAGGTCGTGCCGCAATCGGAGGTCACCAAGAGCGAGATGCCTTCGTCATGTAAGCGCTGAACAGCGCCGAGATTGAGTCCATAGCCTTCGCGTAGACGATGCGGGACATAGGCTCGAACCTGCGCGCCCAACCCGCCAAAAAACGACAGGTACACGCTGGTTGCGGTAATGCCATCGACATCATAGTCGCCGTAGAAACAGATCGGCTCCTGAGTCGTCACGGCGCGATGCAACCGTTCGACCGCCTGCTCCATGTCGGGGATCAAAAACGGATCATGCGGCGCCTGCAGCGACATCCATGTCGTCGCTTCATCCGGCGTGGTCACGCCACGCGCCAGGAATAGCGACGCAGTGGCAGGAGAAATGGAGAGCGCGTGGGCCAACGAAGCCCGCTGAGATAAATTAATATCACGGAAGACCCAGAGCTTGGACTTCATGAGGACCTCTCGAATGATTCTGAGTCTCGGAAGAAGCGAATTGTCTGAGAATTAAAGAGACACTAGCCGCTCAGGCCCGCGTTGTCAAACCAGAGAACATGGAGCCGCATTGATGACGGACAGGGCTTAGACTCTGAGCACCGGAGCACGATGAGGAGGCAGGAACAGGAGGGAGTATGGCCACTCGACTACTGGGGCTACTCCCCCCCTTTTTGCACATAGTTCTTGACGAATTCTTCAGCGTTCGTTTCGAGCACGTCGTCGATTTCATCCACCAGCTTATCGATGTCTTCTTTCAACTTCTTGCCGGCTTCGACAACCTTCGGATTGGCCTTGACCTCTTCCTTCCCCTGAGGCTCTCGCCTGGGTTCCTGCTTACGCTCTTGTTTCTCCATCCGAGCACCTCCCGCGATTCTGGGAAACCTCGTGGATCAGCCATCAGCGTGATCCCATACGATCACCTTACTCCACGATTCTTTCAGCCGTCAAGCCGAGGCAGAAACCGTGAAGTGTCGCTCGTTCATCGTGAGCGTGACAAGCGAGAACATGAGATACGCTCGACGATTCGCGCTGTCACACAATCAACGACACAATGAGCAACGCCACAATGTTGATGACCTTAATCATCGGATTGATCGCCGGGCCAGCCGTATCTTTATAGGGATCGCCGACCGTGTCACCCGTCACCGCTGCCTTGTGGGTATCCGTCCCCTTCAGGCCCTGCTCTTCAATATACTTCTTGGCATTGTCCCAAGCACCACCGCCGCTCGTCATCGAGATGGCAACGAACAGACCAGTGACAATACTGCCGACGAGCATGCCGCCCAATGCCTGCGGTCCCAGGATCACGCCGACCACAATCGGCGAGATGACCGGAATCAATCCCGGCACCATCATCTTCTTGATCGCCGCCTGCGTCACAATGTCCACACATGTGCCGTATTCTGGTTTGCCGGTTCCCTCCATGATCCCTTTGATCGTCCGGAACTGCCTGCGCACCTCTTCCACGATGAGACCGGCTGCCTCTCCTACCGCTTTCATGCAGAGGGCCCCAAAGATAAAGGGCAGCATCCCACCTAAAAAGAGACCGACCAAAACGGAAGGATTGGAGAGGTCGAACGTGCTCGCCCCGCTCCCTTTTGCCACCTCACGTGCATACTCGGCGAACAGCACCACCGCCGCGAGAGCAGCCGATCCGATCGCATAGCCCTTGGTCACTGCTTTCGTCGTGTTACCGACCGCATCCAACGGATCGGTGATGTCTCGCACCTCTTTGCCGAGGTGGGCCATCTCCGCAATACCGCCTGCGTTGTCTGTGATCGGACCGAACGCATCGATCGCCACGATGATACCGGCCATCGACAACATCGACACCGCCGCAGTGGCCACGCCATACAAGCCGCCCGATGCCGCGCCGCCGCAGACCCAGTAGCTCGACAGGATCGCGCCGCCGATCACCACCACCGGCCAGGCTGTAGACTCCATCCCCACCGCCAGTCCGGCGATGATGTTGGTCGCATGGCCCGTTTCACTGGCCTTGGCAATCGCCTTCACAGGCTTATAGCTCTTGGAGGTGTAATAATCGGTGATAAAGACAAGCGCGAGGGTCACGGCCAAACCGATCAACGCCGCAATGAAGTAGCTCACCCCACTCACACCGCCCACGCCGTCCATGATCGTGGTCGTCACAGGATAGAACGCCACCGCGGCAATGCCACCTGCCACAAACAAGCCCTTGTAGAGCGCCGTCATGATCTCGCCGCCCTCGCTCACCTTCACGAAGAAAATGCCGATGATCGTCGCGAAGATCGTCACGCCCCCGAGCGCGAGCGGATACAGAATCGGGGCGCTGACTCCCTTGAACAGCGTAAAGGCCAAGACCATCGCCGCCACCGTCGTCACCGCGTAGGTCTCGAAGAGGTCCGCGGCCATACCGGCACAGTCACCGACATTGTCGCCCACGTTGTCCGCAATGAC
>JAYTTD010000066.1:0-6976 GCA_043745235.1 Nitrospira sp.
CACGATCAGAATGTGCTCCCTCGATGCGCGCAGTGAAGGATAGTCTGGCTGCTCCCCCCCTCACAAAGAGAAACGAGCAAGCTTGGAAGGGCTATTTTAAATTGGAGGACTGGTCCTTCGACGTGCGCAGTTGGTGACCAAGCCAGGCTCTTCGTCCTCATTGACAAACTGTAGCCACGTGGATACAGTACTTCATGTTTGAGATTCGCAAGACCGAGGTCTATACCCGGTGGCTTGATGGGTTGCGCGACATTCAAGCACGGGCGCGTGTACTGGTAAGGATTGAGCGCCTAGCGGCAGGAAATGCCGGGGATGTCAGGCCGGTAGGTGAGGGTGTCTCCGAAATGCGAATCGACTATGGCCCAGGCTACCGTATGTATTACACGAAGCGTGGACGCGAGGTTATCGTTCTGTTGGCTGGCGGTGACAAACGCACCCAAGTCACGGATATCAAGACTGCCTTGCGCCTCGCACGTCATCTATAGGAGTGCATGATGAGAAAAACTTCGACCACTCGCTATGACGTTGCTGAGCATCTTCGAACTCCGGAAGAGATGGCGGCGTATTTGGAGGCGTGCCTGGAACAGGCAGATGGCGACGCCGCGTTTATCTCCAAGGCGTTGGGCGACATTGCCCGCGCCATGGGCATGGCCCAGGTTGCGCGGGATGCCGGTTTATCTCGCGAAAGCCTGTACAAGGCACTTTCCGGTGAGCGGAGTCCCGACTTCGATACCATCCTCAAGGTTATCGGAGCGTTGGGACTGAAATTGCACGCCGAAGCATCACGCAGCCGGCCTCGTGCGTCAACATCACGGCCAAGCAGTCGCACAACAAAACGACGCGCGGCATAGAGTGTTTCTGATCTGCTGAGAGCGAAATTCAGATTTTCCTGAACTTGCATCCGACATCAACACGCTTCAAAGCAGCAAGGAATCTCAGGTGCCAAGTCAAGCAACGACTCTTACGGATTCACCCGTTAGATCACTAGTGACAGGAGAGTAGCGTGGACAGAGCAAACGCCCTCCTCGTGATACAGCGGATGCACCAGACACATACTGTCATGAACGAGGCGATCACGGCCTGGTATTACTTTTATGCCCACCAACTTCCAAAGATGCGCCCTGATCGATCAGATGTGGACCTAATTCGAACGGCTGCGCTCTGGATGGAACTGACTGATCGTGGCGGAAGCCCATCTTTTCCTTACGAATACAAATCGGAACTGAGCTTTCCGTCGATCAATCCTGCAGAGTCGCCGTCACCAAATGTTACTTGGCTGCTTGGTGTTATTAGCGTTGCAGCCGGCATTATCGCCCTGCTTTTCAATTGGAGAGTCGGATTGGCGCTAATCATAGCTGGTCCGATAATCCATATTGTTGGTTACAAAATCACGGGAGGTCCCACCAATCCTAATCTCATGAAAGAAGGAACGACCTTGTACGAGAAAGAGGGCAGGCGAGTCATCGAGTGGGCAACCAAAAAGTCTGACGCGTAGCAAAGAACACCTAACTTGACGCTAAGAGGAGCAATGGTGTCAGACGTGAGTATTAACTTAAAGTCTGGGTGGCTTGTTTCAGATGTCCCAACAGCCTCTTGACCAATTCGCGTTCAAGCATGGCGACGAGTTACTACGTTTTACGATCGGGGATATCTTTGCCTCTCACGAGGCACTTGATCGGGATCTCTTAAGACTGCTCTGTGTCGATGCAGACCTGCAAGCCTGTAGAGAGTTGGAAGAAGAGCTAGACCAAGCTAGACCCAATCAACCTGCGCATCCCATTTCACAAACAAAGTGGGAAATGCGATATCTGTTTCTGTTCAAACTCAGGATGAGTTTCTTGTCCAATGCTCTGGACGAGATCATCATCAAGGAACACAGAGGTCGACGATCGCTCAAGGTCTTGGTCTCAACCATGGGTACCCAGGTCAAGCAGGCTTATACTGATCTGCGCGATACGATGCGTGCATGTCCTGGCACGCAACGCATGGCGAGTCGGTTCCGCAATAAAGCTTCGTTTCATTATGACGATGGCGAGGTTAGCAAAGCGCTTAACGCACTGCGGGCAGAAGAAGGAAGTATGATCCGCAATTGCGAGATAATGGACATGCATTGTGTGGTTGCCTACCAAGTGCTCGATCACATTCCCGCCATGCGCCTGCCGGCTGGGCGGCTTTCTTCTAATGCAGAACAACAAAAGATAACGGAAGAGGTTGATCTTATCCAAGGCAAGCTCCACGATTTCACGTTCAAACTATTTGTCGATTATGTTCAGAGCCGTCAGCTAGAGCAGAAAATTACCCGCGAATAAGGCAAAAGGACTCGCCGGACTCCACAGGGTTAGCGGTAGGCCATAGGTCTTGACTTTGACATTCGATTATCTCCCGATGCACTGAGTGGATTTATCGGGGTCGTTGCTTGACTTGACACTTGCCAAGGGTGCAGATAATGAAAGCATACTGGGAGTCATTTTGAAGGCGGCCGAGTCGCTCACAGCTGATATCGACAAAGATTCGTCTCCCGTGATAGGGTGTATATCTTCTATATAGATCAGGAACGGAGGGACTATGCCTACCAATACGGTTCAAGTGCCTGTGCTGATGAGCCACTCACAAAAGCTGCGTTTGGCACGGAAAGCCAAGGTGGCAAAGCTGACCATGGGGGAGCTCCTGCGCCGAGGTGGAGAACGGTATTCGCCCGATGAAGACTCTGCATTATTGGATCAGTTTGCACGACAAGTCCGCCGCGCTGCCGGGAAAGCTATTCGTTCAATTGATCACACGCTTGATCTTGTGGCGGAATCTGAACGACGTATCCAGCAACTTGCCAGGACGACCTCTCAGAGAGGATAAAGCATGGGATGGACAGAACGGGTGTGGGATGCCTTTGCCACTACGATTAAACTGGCCGACAAGGTCGAGCAACTCAACGCTACGGTTATCAAACAGCAACACCACATAGAAGATCTCGTAGGGCGAGTCATTCGCTTGGAAACCGCTCTTGAACTCGGCGTGCGCGCGAAACGTCCGAAACGACTCTCCGGTCCTCCTTCGAAAAACGTCTAATCTCACACCCGCCTTGATGTCAGGGACCGTAGACGATCCAGATCAGAATAGGCGGCGGCCCACTTCACACGCTTCTTTTCTCAATGCTCCCTCCACGCTCGTTCGTTATCTCTTCAAGGGATGGGGGCTGATTGATCTTCTACTGCACGCGTCCAATGAAGCCTTTCTGACTCTTCACGTTCTCCAGAGGGGGCAGGCAAACCGTCCTTCACTGCGCGCATCGAACGAGCACCATATAATCGCCCTTCCAAGCTTGCTTGTTTCCCTCTCTCGGAACGACACCCATGATTGGTTCTACTGCGGCCGTCGAACGAGGCCCTTCTCAGGGCGCGCGTTCCGGGAGCACAGAACCAACATGGGTGCCGTTCCTACCTCTTTGCTTCTGCAGGCGGCCAATTCAATTCAGCGTGCCGGCCGCAGTAGAAGCAGGAGAGGCGGTAGCGGGCTTTGCGTCGGGGATTCGGCATGGACGTAAAGGTGATGGGAGTGTCGTCAAATGGGCACGTGGGTTGGTCGTGCAGAAGGTGCACTTCGGCCATCATGGTAATCGAAGCGACGTCCCACGGTGGGGTCGGCTGTTCATTGCCGGCAATCTGCTCCTTCGTTTGACACCGTTTGCATGTGGCCTCGTATGTCTTGATGCGGGCATCGTGTGGGGTGTGATCGGTGACATCCATGGGTCCGCCGCACCCAGGTTTGGCACAGGTCACGTGTTCGTGCTGTAAGGCTTGGACAAACCGGCCATGTGCTGTCCGTTCTTGTTCTGATTTCATAAGACCTCCCTCCTATCCCTCTTCTTCATCATTATACAAGGGGGTTGGACGGCCTTGGCTCAACTGCGCGCGTCCAACGAGGGCCTTCGGAGGCCGCGCGTTGCGCGAGCACAGAGTCAAGACCATCCGGCACCCTCCTTACTCCTTTCAAAGGGTGGCCTGAAGTGCCCTTTGACTGCGCGCATCGAACGAGCATACTTCTGAGTGTGCGCGTTCTGCGAGCAAGAAGGGCACTCAGGCTACCCTTCATATTCCCCATGCCCCGCTGATCTGAATATTCGCGCCGTTCACATACCGAGCCTCGTCGGACAGCAGATACCGTACGGCTGCCACTGTGTCGTCTACCGCCCCAATGTACCCGGCCGGGATGCGTTTGGTCACGCCAGCCAACTCTTCTGGCGGCGCGCTGCCTGAGTCGATGAAGCCGGGTGAGATGGCGTTGACCGTGATGCCGTATGGAGCCAGCAACTTCGCGAGCGTGCGTGTGAGGATGAGGACGCCGGCCTTCGCGATGTAGTGAGCGGTGACGTCGGGTTGGGAAATCATCTGGTCGGCATTGGCCATGCTGAAGTTGATGATGCGACCGGACTTACGCGCTTTCATGCCAGGGGCGACGGCTTGCGCGAGATAGAAAATGGGGTGGAGGTTGCCGTCGAACATCTCGTTCCAGCCTTTGACGGTTTCCTCGAAGAGATTGATCCGATGGTAGGGGCCGGCTCCGTTAATGAGCACATCGACCTTGCCCCAGGTTTGTTCGACTTGGGCGACCAGACTCTTCGCCGCAACCGGGTTGGACACATCGCAGCGAATGGCCAGCGCCTGCCCGCCACGTTCCGTGATGGCGAGAGACGTCTTCTGGGCCTCGGCTTCGCTCGTGCGGTAGCAGATGGCGATGTTCCAATGCTGCGCCGCGAGGTCAAGGGCAATCCCCCGCCCAATTCCTTTGGCCCCGCCTGTGATCAGTGCCACTCGCTCGCTCATGGTGATGTCCTATGGTTCGTAAGGATTTATTATGCCCGTGACTGTAACCGTTTGGCGAGAAGCTGGAGTGTACCGGCGGTGCGAGTTGAAAACGACTGCTCGTTCTTTGGTTTCTTGGCATTGAGGATACTGGCTTCGATGAGGGCCTGGAGGTCTTCGATAGTATCGACATCCCGCCACGGAGGCAGGAGTGCAGTCTTGAGTCCGAGCGTCGTGGCTTTCTCCTGGGTCATCTCAAGAACCCGCTCGGTTGACCAGGGGATCCCAACGAACAGATCGGGAACCATTCGCTTCAGGCCGATCAGATAGTATCCGCCGTCGAGAGCGGGGCCCAACACGAGATCATTGGTCTCCAGCAGGGCGAGGGCCTGTTTGTAGTGGTCGAGCGGTAGCGAGGGCACATCGGTCCCGACAATCAGGACGCGTGTGTACCCTCGTGCGAACATTACCTCACATGTTTGAGACATACGCGCACCCAGGTCGTCGCCGACTTGATCGATCAGCTTCACGCCCTGTCGTTCTTCCATGATTTTGAAAAACACGAGCGTCGAGGATGGCGCACAGGCGAGATAGCGATCGAATGGCAATTTCAACTTCACCACCGCAGTCTTTGATCGTTCCAGCATGTCGAGCACGAAACTGCCGTGCAGAGTGGCCGCCTCGTCGGGCGTCAGCGGCGGGCAGAGCCGAGTTTTCACTTCGCCCGGGATCGGAGCCTTGGCGAAGATCACCAATGCGGTGCTGAGTGCTGGGTGCTGAGTGCTGAGAGGTGAACTCATGATAGATAACTCATAGCGCAGAACTCCACGTGCCTGTTATCGCACTGTCTCATAGAGTTTCGCCAGCTGGTGTGGACTGACGCCGCTCCAGTAGAGGAATCGCAGCATCCACATCAAGAGGATCGTCCGCAACGGTCCACGCTGCTCCCAGCGGCGGAAGGAGGTGGTTACGGTCGCGGTGAGAGCCGCGGTCGTTCCCTTTCGTTTGAGTCTGCGTGAGAAATCGATATCCTCCATCAACGGCATGTCGGAGAAGCCTCCGATCTGCTCGAAGATGTGGCGACGCACGAACAGGGCTTGATCGCCGGTGGCGATGCCGCTCAGTCTCGATCGCCAGTTCATTGCCCTACTGATGATGGTTCCCCACATCGATGAGGGGTCGAGCTGGACATCGAACCATCCGCCCACCATCCGTTGATCGGCCAGCGTCGTCTCGATCATCGTTTTGGCATCGCGTGGAAGCTGCGTGTCGGCATGGAGAAACAATAAAATTTCTCCGCGACTGGCCTTTGCGCCTTCGTTCATTTGCCTGGCGCGCCCGCAGGGAGCGGTCACCCATTGAACAGGACTGAGTGCTGAGTCCTGAGTTCTGAGTCGATATGATCCGAGGAGTGCGGGAGTCCCATCGGTACTTCCGCCATCCACCACGATGAGTTCATCGAAGCCGAGCGAGGCGGTGTGCGCGAGTGTGCCCATGATGGTTCGTTCTTCGTCCAGCGTGGGAATGATGATGGAAATCGACATCGCCATGACTCATGAGGCAGGTTTCTTCGGTTCGTTGAACATGAAGTACATGACGACCACCACGGTGCCCCAAAACACGACTTGCTTATGCCAGAAGAGGACTTCCCCATAGTGGAAGAAGACGGCTGCGAGCAGGAGGGCGCTGCCGATGACGCTGTAGCGCAGGGTCGTATTTTCAACAACTGCATTTGCCCACACCGCGATCCCACCGAAGTAAATCATGAAGGGAATGTAGTCGATCTCGAACCCCCCGCTGATCGAGAGAAAGATGTCCAGGAAGCCGATAAAAATGAGTGCGGTGCCTATGATCATCCCGGCGACGCGCATCTGGTTGTCGCCTCCGGAGTCGTCATCTCGCTCGGGGCGCGCCGGCTCGTGTGGTGGTTCTGGCGGCATGGTCAGCTGGTTCCTCGTCGTTCGTGAAACGTGAAATGTGAAGCGTGAAACGTCTGGATCAGGAGCGAGCGACGCTTCACGAGATACACGCTAAATCTTAAAATGTTTGCTCAGGGTCAGGCCTTGGCGCTGATACGAGGACCCGAGTGCCGTGCCATAGAGCTGACTGGGGCGTGCGAGCATCCTGTCGTATACAACCTTAAAAAAGGTTTGTCCATCATGGATCAGGAAGGGCACGTC
>JAYTTD010000067.1:0-6963 GCA_043745235.1 Nitrospira sp.
CCAGATCGCCACCCCCGTCGGTACCACCTTCGGCGATACGAGCCTCACCGCCGGCACCAGCTACAGCTATCGCGTGAAGGCCGTCGATGCCGCCACCAATGTGAGTGTGAATTACTCCACCGTGGCCAGCACCACCACCACCGCCCCCAACCCCGGCTTGGTCGCGGCCTATGCCTTCAACGAAGGCTTCGGCACCACCACCGGCGATACGTCAGGAAATGGCAACACCGGCACCTTGACCAATGGTCCGATCTGGAATGCCACCGGGAAATTTGGGGCCGCTGTGCGCTTCGACGGTGTCAACGACCATATACTGATCCCCAATAACGCCTCCTTGACGCTCACGACGGCCATGACCTTGGAGGCCTGGGTCAACCCCACCGTCACACTTGCAGGATGGAAAGCCATCGTACATAAAGAGACGGATGCCTACTTCTTGACCGCAAGTTCAGATCTGAATCGTCCCGCGGGTGGCGCCACCTTTGGCACCACCTGCTGTAAGATCGCCGATGCCACCGTAGGCCTGGTGCCAAATACCTGGACCCATATGGCTACGACCTATGATGGAGCCCAACTCCGCATATACATCAACGGCGTCCTGCTCGCCAGCACGCCCACGACCGGGCTGATTCAGACGACCACCACCCCGCTCCGCATCGGCGGTAACTCCATCGCCACGGAGTTCTTTCCTGGCTTGATCGACGAAGTGCGCCTCTATAACCGCGCCCTGACGCAGGCCGAAATTCAGACCGATATGAATACGCCGGTCGGACCATGAATATAATATAATGATGACCTGTGATGTCTCCATGATGAACAGAACTAGCGGAAGAATCGCTCTCTCCACACTCGCATGCCCGGTATTCAACGTCGGCTGTGCTGGAGATGAATCGGCTGTGCGCTCAACGGATCTGACCCGTAATCGGGCGATCCTGAAAGAGGGCATGCAGCCCCGCGTCGTCCCAAGTGTAACCTTTGTCGTCCCATTGATGGGACCGGTTGGCCGAAACACCCGAACACCGGACTCATCGGCTTCACAGAACAACCTGATCCACATCCAACCAGGCGACTCCCTCTGAAAGCTGGCGCACAAACATGCCGCACATACGGTAAGCTGAAACGGATCAATGGTCTAAGCACAGACGTAGTTCCGACAGGACAACGGCTGACTCGACCGTTACCAATATCAACTGGTGCATCTACATAGGTCTGTACACGATGCCAAACACCGTCAAACACTCACAGCTCGCCGACATTCTGATCCGCAGGAAACTGATCGACCGCGACCAGTTCGAAGATCGTTTTCAATCTGCCAACCGCTCGGAACGTCTGCTTGTGGACATGTTGATGGCCGAAGGGCTGCTCTCAGAATCGGACTTAGCTGCAGTACTCGCGGAGCAATACGTTCTTGATTATGACACGCTTCAGGATTTCCAGGTGGATTTTGAAGCCTATCCGGACATCCTTCCGGAATGGATGACACGCTACTGCTTTGCCCCCCTTCATCTCCGTGAAGGTCTTCTAACCATCGCCGTGCCGACTCCCCAAGATCTGGCAACTCTCGACCATCTCGAACATCTGCTCAAGAAAGAGCTGTCTCTTGTCGTGGCACCTCGCTCGGCAATTCTCGCGGCGGTCAAGAAAAGCGAGCGGAACAGCAAGATGGTGGCGCGAGTCCAGGACGAGTTTCGCCCACTCCTCGTGCATGAGAACGAAGAAGGAGAAGGAGTGCTTTCCATCGAGCGGATCAACAATGATCAAAGCCCCGTCGTCCGTCTGCTGGACACCATCATTCTCAACGCCCTGCAGAAACGGGCAAGCGATATTCACATTGAGCCGACCGACCGTTTGACCGAGGTGAAGTATCGAATCGACGGAATGCTCTACCTGGCCATGGAGCCTCTCGACATCAAGTTCCACGGCGCGCTGATCTCTCGCCTCAAAGTCATGTCGGAGTTGGACATCGCCGAGCGCCGCATCCCGCAGGACGGGCGATTCAAGATGCAGCTGGACAAACGCGTTGTAGACTTCCGAGTCTCAATCCTACCTAGCGCGTTCGGAGAATCCGCCGTGATCCGTATCCTGGCCAAGGAAGAGTTCGCCACGAGTCCGAAGGGCCTGCACCTCGACTCGATCGGCATGAAACCGGAGGACCTTCGACGATTCAGGCGGGCGATCACCGCCTCCTACGGCATGGTTCTGGTGACAGGCCCGACTGGGAGCGGAAAAACAACGACGTTGTACGCCGCCATCAACGAGATCAACACGAAGGAAGACAAGTTTATCACCATCGAGGACCCGGTCGAGTATCTGCTCAAGGGCGTCATACAAATTCCAGTGAACGAGAAAAAAGGCCTCACATTTGCACGGGGACTTCGTTCCATCCTGCGCCACGATCCTGACAAGATCATGGTGGGGGAAATTCGAGACGTGGAAACGGCCCAAATCGCGATCGCGTCAGCCTTGACCGGTCACCTGGTCTTTACGACCGTTCACGCCAACAATGCCTTCGATGTCATCGGCCGATTCGTCAATATGGGGATCGAGCCATACAACTTTGTGTCGTCGCTCAACTGTATTATGGCCCAGAGACTGATTCGAACGATCTGCCATTCCTGCAAGACCCTGGTAGCAGTGACCCGTCGCCAATGCGAGGAGTTCGATCTGGATTATGATAGATTCAAGGGTCAGCCGATTTATGAGGGAAAGGGATGCGTGGAATGCCATGGTCTCGGGTATCTGGGACGGCAGGCCATTTCGGAGTTTCTTGCTCTGAGCGACCCTATAAAAGCTCTCATCCTGGATCGGAAACCGACCGCTGAGATTCGCAAAACCGCTCTTTTAGACGGCATGACCACACTTCGTGAAGCGGGTCTGGAGAAAGTCCTGCAAGGTCAGACGACCTTGCGAGAAATGAACCGAATCACATTTGTCGGGTAATATAATGCACTTATTCCCTGCGGGGCACCCCTCCATCGGCTTGAGCCTGACCGCCCAGACAATCACCTCTGTGGAACTCTCTCCTTCACTCTGGCCGTTACGAAGCCATCGCATCCGGGCGCTGAAGCGACATGATCTGGCAACCGAGCTCGTCCACCTTTCCACCGACGAAAACAATATCTCCGAGGTCACCGCCTTCGTCAAGGCTCTCACCACGCTGATTGGATCCCGCCGTTGTGCGTCTGTGGCCCTGAGCCTCCCGAATCAATGCGCCCACATTGCCTTGTTGGACTTCGACGTGCTTCCGGAGAACCCAGCCGAGCGCACATCCCTTGTCCGTTGGAGACTTGAAAAGGATCTGCAGATCCCCGCCGCCGATTGCCGGGTCGCCTACCGGGTATTTGGGCTCCCTGCCGGAGACAAGTTTTCAGACTGTTCGAAACATCGCATGCTTGTGGCAACCATTCGAAACAACGTGCTCGCTCAATACGAGCAGGCGTGCGAACAGGCCGGTCTGCTGCCTGTGGAGGTAGGAATTCAGGGGCTCCAGCTTTTCGACCTCAGTCAAGGCACGATTCGTCAAGACGCCGAGTGGTTCTTTGCAAGTTTTCTGGACGATCAGTTTTTCTTTATGGCAATCCGCCAAGCCTGTCCGTTCCTGCTGCGAAGTAAGTCCTTGCCAACGACTCCGGCCCATCGACAACTCGAGTTGATCGCTTCGATACAATACTACGACGAACGTTGTGCCTCATTGGGCGCCAAGCCTCAATCCTCACCACGGTCTCTCTATATCTTGGGAAACGAGCATGACCTTCCATCTGAACGCTTGGATGCCACAATTGGTGACACCTCCCCTGCAGCTCTAGACGTGACCTTAACAGATTCCTTACGCATCAACGTGTGCTTACTCAAGAAAGATTTTTTACCGGTCTCTTGGCCTGCTTCGGACATTCACTGGACTTCAGGATTGTCGGCACTGGCATCCCTTTCCACGCAGTGACGCCGGGACTCAGTTTGATGAGAAACGTAAAGGCTTAGCCCATGTTCAGACGAAAGCAACAGTTGACCATGCATCTGTCCTTCCAATCTCCTGCCGTTGCCGTTGTGAGGTGGATGCAATGGGGCCTCTCCCTCATTGCCCTGACAAGTCTTGGGTTCGCCGTTTTCTTCCTGCAAGAAAGCCGGTCCCTCGGCGAGCAGTCCGAGTATTACGAACACGCATTGGCCCGCCAGCACCGAGTCACGCAACTGCTTACAGAAGACATGGCACGTGCGGGGCTCATACTGACAGACGAACAGATCAATGCCGTGCGCAAAGAAATCGCATTCGCAAACGAATTGACGGAAAAGCACGACTTTTCGTGGACCGAAATGCTCCACAACCTTGAGGATGGACTGCCTCCCCACGTCTCGATCGATTCGGTCCGTCTCAATTTTCAGGATTCAACGATACAATTGCACGGCACCGTGAAAACGATGCAAGATCTAGACGCCTTGGTAACAAAGCTCAACAATGCAGGAACATTTTCGAGAGTGGGCCTGACTGAACACAGCATCCGCGCGAATGCCGTGGCAGCCCGCCGATCGACTGAAGCGGTTGCAGCGGACCCGTCGAATCAGCGATCGACCGATGTCATCGATTTTACGCTGACTGTGACATACCGCCAACCTTTATAGGTGTCTTCGGCATGGCGCTCGTCAAATCACCGCTCTTCAAGATTCCCCGCCCCACACTCTATGGGCTCGTCCCGCTCATGGCCTGTGTTGCCGTCGGAATCGGCTGCGTTCTCGGCAGCTATTGGCTGCTCCTCGAACCATCCCGATCGCGCGTCGAAACGTTGCAGACAGCCTATGACGAGGCCAGACAGGCCCATGGAAAACGTGTCGAGTCCAAACAGGTCCAGGAACTCGTTCGGCGCGGTCAACGGGACCTCGAACAATTATGGAAGACGTTACCACCCCAGCGTCAATTCCCTGCACTTGCCGTCGCAATTTCAGAGTTTGGCAAACATGTAGGAGTCTCCATTCCCGGGATGACTTACTCAACCCAACCGTCAAAATCAGGGCTTGCCATCGAAGGTTCTCTTCGGTTCAGAGCGGTCGGCGAGTATGCCGATATTTATCGATTCCTCCATCAGATTGAGACGGCTCAATCATACCTAGTTATCGAGAGCCTCGACGTAACTAGGTCTGGCAGACATACTGCCACGGGCAAGTCATTGATCGAACTTAACGTGCGTGTGATTACCTTCTTGCGGCCAGACCCCTCAACACAGAGGGAATCATGACGAAGAGAACCCAGGGATGGCTTGCCATTTTCCTCTGCGCAACATGGGCAGCACTTGCGAGCTTCGTAGCCATGAATCAACCCTCTCCAGAACGAGTGCCGCTGACGTTCAAGTCTGACCCGGCTCACGCCACGGACGGCAAACCCGCGCATGGATCCGATAGTCCCTTCACCATACGACTCGCTAGAGCCAAAACTCATGAGTTGCCTCACCGACCATCACACAACATATTTGCGCCGATTGACATTCCCTCGCTGGAAGCCACCGTCCGTCAGATGAATAAACGCACAGTTTCTGGCCAACCGAAGCCTCCTCAATCTTCCAGCCCTGCGCCGATTGCTACAGAACCGGCTCCACCACAATCGGAAGAAGGAATTGCCGCCCAGCGAGCTATCCAGCAGGCGGAGATGGCTCGACTAGAGACGATGCGCGAATTGGGGGCGTTTCGATTCTTGGGATTTCTTGAACAGAACGGGGTTGCGCAAGCCTTTCTTGCGCGGGGCAATGAACTCTATGTCGTGGCGAACGGAGACTCAGTAGACGGCCGGTACATGATCACTGGCCTCGACACATCGTCCGTCAAGATTCGCGCCACGCGTACGGGGGTGGAGACAACTATCGGAAAATCTGATTGAGCGTCAATGCCTTAGTTCCCCGCACCGTGGCACGCCATAAGCAAGCCGACTCGGCTCACCCTGTCGTTTAGCACATGAGGGACACTCTTAAACCAGCTGCAAGATTACGAAAGAATTATCTCCGCGCCACACCCCACCTTGAGCCGTAGGGCCACATTACCTTCCTTGATGAAAATCTCTACTACACCATTGCTGTTGATCAGCGCCAACGGCTGAACCTTCGATCCTTCAGCATAGCTGGCGACAAGTCCGTTAACCCTATGCCCGGCAATCTGCAAAACAACGTCCTCACTTGAGACCGCGCTCCGTACTGCGTCAACATGCTTGAGCGTCAGATTTGAAATCAGGTTCCCAAAATGGTCGACATAGATAACCGCCCCGACAAGGCCACTCGCTTCCTTTCTCGGCTTGACGATTGGAAACATCACCTCCTCCTCGATCCTTCGACCAAGTGATTCAAAGGGCCGGCCACTCGTCAGCCACGCAGCTGCAGGTGCGAAAAGGTCTCGACCGTCGAACGTATGCCCGGCAGAATCGAGACGAATTTGTTGATCTTCAATCTCCCGGACTTCGACTTCACTCTCTTCGTCAAAAATATACGAGAACAGCCCGTTATCAGGACCGAGAAAGTAGTGTCGGGCCGTTTTGACAACGAGCGGCCGTCGCCCAGTTCCGACACCGGGATCGACGACGGCCACATGCACCGTGCCTTCAGGGAAATACCGATAGCAGGATTTTAGGAGATAGGCGGCCTCATCAATCTGGTGCGGGGTCACGTGATGGGAGAGATCCACGATTCGCGCTTGGGGATTGATGGTGAGGATCACCCCTTTCATGCTCGCGACGAAGTAGTCGCGGTCGCCAAAATCGGTCAACAGCGTGATGAGCCCAGACGGGTGCGGCACGCTAGAGCTCCTCGAAGCGAATCTCCACCACTTCGTATTCGACCATCTTGACCGGTGTCTTGACCTCGACGAAATCGCCGACTCGCTTTCCGATCAACGCCTTGCCGACCGGAGACTGAATCGAGATGCGGTTCACTTTCATATCGGCTTCATCCTGACCCACCAGCGTGTACTCCCGCTTCGACTGCGACTCCT
>JAYTTD010000068.1:0-25750 GCA_043745235.1 Nitrospira sp.
GAACATTCCTTCACCAACCTGATGTGTTGGGCCGGTCTGGATCGAGCCGAACGCATGCAGCGGGCGGGGTTTCTTCAGTCCCTCTCCGTGGATCTGGACCGCGCGCGCACGCTTGCTGTCCAGGCGTTGGAGGGCGCAACGAAGGAAGGCGCCCTGCGCAACGGGCCCGGCGATGACACATTCGATGCGGCACTTGCCCAGGCGGTGATTCTCGGCTTTCCCAACCGAAAGGTCTGTGAAGCCACAACGGGAGAAATTTTACGCGAACTCGCCGTGAGGAATGGTGGTGAGGAGATAGGATTTTTCTATCGCTATCTTCGACCAGACGATTTCGGCACACCGGAGGCCGGCTTCGTCATCTGCTCGTTCTGGGTCGTTCAGGCGCTGGTGAAGCTTGGCCGCTTGTCCGAGGCTCAACAGGTCATGTCGCAGGTGATGACGGCCGCCAACAGTGTCGGGCTCCTCTCAGAACATTTTCTCCCGCGTGCGCGCCTCCAGCTCGGCAACTTCCCCCAGGCCTATTCCCACGTCGGACTGATCAATGCCGCGTTCGCCCTGAGTCCACCCTGGAGCGAAATGTTGTAGGAAGATCGCTCGGTAAGCGATTGCCTCCTCAGAAAACAGCACAGCCGTTCGACTGGAGCTCAGTCGAACGGCTGTGGTCGTTTAGTGGAGGCGTCGGGAGTTGCAGATTCGCGGACGCTATCTAAGAGGGGTGCATCATCATTATAAGAGGGGATATCAGCAGGGAAGATGCGGGGCTCGAAGATGAATAGTGTAAGCTATGAATAGTTATTAGTTACATGAAGTTAAGATGAGAAGGCCATGCGATTGGTGAGTTAGCCAAGAATGGGAGATTGGGGAAGAATTCCAGAGAGGGATGGAGAAATTCCAGAGAAGAGGGGGAGCGTGGCCTGGTTATCCTCCTGCTCGCGGAACAGAGGAAGGGATGGAGCCTGATGATCTCCTGTGCTCGCGCAACGCGCGGCCTCAGAAGGATGGGGAGGGAGCGGCCAGGTGCCCTTCTTGCTCGCAGAGCGCGCACGGTGAAACTGTGCTCGTCCGATGCGCGCAGTCGAGGGCAGCCTCGGCCACTCCCCTAGAGAGCGGAAATTAGAATCGGAAGCTCCTCGTTAGACTCGCACAGTTGGAGATCGATTTAGGCTATCCTTTTAGAATTGAACAAGAGGCAAACCACGTATTCATCCCTTTCAAACGACGAAGAGTTGACACGGAGTTTGGCAGAAAGTAGCCTATCCTGAATTCTTCATCCTGCGACATTGGAACAGCGGTTGCTTCGGATAAGTTTCGAGGCGTAGTTGGTTCAACTAGTATGTGGATCGAAAGACAGACCTAACCTCATATTTTTTATCTGCGCAAATGGAACGAGTTATCACCATCCCTGATCACTACGGCTTTATAGATCACGACGTCTATGACTTTGACAAGGCGCTGTCTATCTATGACTGGAAAATCAAGTCTTCAGATGTAGTCATTGATATGAGTCAGTGTCTTACTGCCAACTACCAGGCACTTGCCCTAATGGTGTTGTATCTCTGGCATCTGCGAGCTAACGATTGCCACGTTATTATCCGCTTCAGGGAGGATAATAAAGGAGCGTCTCAAATGTGGAAGTGGATGGGAGCTACAGGTTGGTCTCAGGTGCTAAGTAGCGAACAGCAAAATTTTCGTGGCACTGAAATGAAACCACTGATAGCGCTGAGAAATAAAACGGATTTTGAAGTTGCTTTGGCGAAGCTGGATGCCTACACAATAGGTTTTAATGTCGAGTACGAGAAAACATTACGCTATGTTTTGTCTGAACTGATGTACAACACGCTTGAACATGGTAAGAAATTTGCCAAAGTGTTGCACTTGGAGAGGCGGGTTCCATCAATAATAGGGTTCACATGGTACAAGTTGAGAAACGAGCTTCATTTTCTTGTGGCTGATATTGGGATTGGTATTAAGAAGCATCTCGAACAGTCATTTGGCCCATTCACAACTGATGAAGAAGCGATTCGCATGGCCCTTCGACCTCAAGTCTCTGGTACCTTCGCAGTGAAGAATCCATACGTTAGCAAGGATAACGCTGGCGTTGGCCTTTTTATTTCGAGCAACATCGTGCGAAGGCTTAATGCTGACATGCATATCGTATCGGGGAATGGAGTGGTGCATGTCTCACCTATCGATGTGACCGGACGAACTCTCCACCATTCTTGGCCAGGGACTTTTGTTCTTATTAAGGTAAAGATAGAGCAGGGGATGGATCTAAATCTCCATACTCTTATGGCTGAGTTAAGAGAGGTGGCAGATCAGGAAGTATCGAGGGCTGATAAGGAAGAGTCCGCGAACAGATTGCTTGTTGTTATAGAAAATTATTTTGGTAAGCACGCGGAAGATAAGGAGGCAGCAATTACCCAACGGGATCGGTACATTTTGCCTGCAATAGCCGATGGGCGGGTAATATTGATTGATTTTAATAACGTGGCGAATGCTCCGCACAGCTTTCTCAGCGCGTTGCTCGCCACTCCGATCAAACGTCTTGGCATGCAGGCCTACAAGAAAATCAAGATTGTAAACGCTTCTCCTGAAATAAGAGAAACTATTGATTTCATAATGGATGAAAACACGACAAATCATTGAGGAGGGAATTGACGAAAGGAAACGGTATCAAGGACCGGTTCTCTATGAGGAACAAAAACGTGCAAGGAATAATTTCGGTCCGAACAGCCGCCTCAGCTCCGCCAGTCGCCCATCGCGTCCGAGTTCGTCTCTCTCATTGATCTTTTCTACGGTAGGAGCTTGACATGGACTGCCTGCCGCTAGCTTGTTTATTTGTAGTACAGCAGCCCTGTGAAAACCAGCAATCAAGGTGTACTAGTGCCACTTGATCATTATGTCTCTCAAGTGCATCTCAGGAATTTTTATTCGCCGCGTCTTGAGAACTTGATGTATGTCATTAGAAAGACAGATCTGAAACTATTCACGCCAAACTCTCAGGCAGTATGCAGAATAGAGGATGGGAGTACCAATACCTACTTACGCGAGGATCGTGAGATTGAAGAATTTCTGCAAACCATTGAACCGAAATACAATGTGGCCCTCGCAAAGCTTGCGGCCAATAAGATTGACACGGAGTGTGTCTATACGATTGCAGGATTTGTCGCATATGTTTGCTCCTGTTCGCCTGCAGCTATGCGTATTCATATGGAAGCGTTGAGGAGTAGGGCTGAGACCAGAGTTGTCAGGCTGGATTCCCAAAGTCAGGTTCCCGCATCTCCTTCTGAGTTAGGTGGATTGAATCTGAGAGAGATTCTTAAAAGAGGGATTATGGGTGTCGATGCCGATCCGAAGTTCCCTCAGGCGATTGGGATTGCCTCAATACGCACTAATACGGCAATGTTTGGTAACTTCAGGTGGGAAATACTTCACAATGATTTTGAGGATAGCGCTTATTTCACTAGCGACTTCCCTGTTGCAATTGAGCCGACGAGTGATTCGGCTCCTTTGAACAGGGTTGTGCCACTTGCGCCGAATCTTGCAATAAGAATACTGCCAGACAGTGGATTTGACCGAGAGCGAGCGAACTTTTCCTTTTCAAATTTTACCTATCAGTCTAAACGTCTAGATCGTAAGGAAGTTTCTCAGATAAACAAGTTAATCGTTCGATGTGCCGAGGAGAAGGTTATTTTTCGTGATAATCACCAGTGGGTATCCAAGTTTGTCCACAAGAATAGCGGCTTTCGCATTGAGTACGACCGGCATAGTTCAGGAATTCACCTGAAAGAATATAAAGGGGGCGAGGGGAAATGAAATGGCGAGAGTCTTATTCGGAAAGCGCAACCCCACCCATCGCATCTGAACTTGACTTTCACTTCACGCCCTCAGAACTCCTTACGGTTCATGTAGAGAGATTGAGTTTCGCATTGCCTGTCTGTCTGTGCATGTCTGGTTTTGAGTCAGTGTGCGGGATAAGATGTTTGCCATGGTGGGCATGTGCTTTTCTGGTTCCAACGGAGGGTGACCATGGCTGGTGAAGGCATTCGAAAGTCATCGCGGTATCTCAGCTTCACTCTGGGCATTGCGGTGGCTTTCTCAGGGAGCCTGTTTTTTCTCATAGATGGTGCTGGTTTGGTTCAGGCAAGTGAATCGGCGCAAGGGGAGTTTTCCGGTCAGAGCATGGATATGGATCAGCATGATCATGCCGATGGCGCCGTGGACATGATGGTTCCTCATCAGCGACATCTCGGGCCCCACATGAAATGGACGACATTGCGGACTGCGAATGCAGACGATGCCCAGCGTGCCGATCAGATTGTCCAGGCACTGCGGCAGGCTCTGGCTAAGTATAAGGATTATCAGGTAGCCATCGGCGATGGTTATGTTCCAATGCATCCTGAGCGAAAGCCACGGCATTATCATTTCGCCAATAAGCAGCACCGATTCCTGGCCAAGGTTCGCTTTGATCCGGCTGAGCCGACTGCACTCTTGTATCGGAAGGCCGGGGATGGCTATGAACTTGAAGGGGCGATGTACACCGCGCCGAGAGGGATGAGTGAAGACCAGTTGAACGATCGCGTTCCGTTGAGCGTCGCGCAGTGGCATGCCCACGTTAATATTTGTTTCACGCCCGATGGCAGTGGACGCCGCATGATCAGGAAACAGTTCGGGTTTAAGGGCAAGATCGCCACGGAATCAGAGTGTCAGAAAGCCGGTGGGCGATTTGTGCCGCAAGCTGGTGGGTGGATGATTCATGTATACCCCTTCGAAGCGACTCCCGTAAAGATCTGGACCCACTAAGAGGGCCAATCCTCGTCGTTCGTCTCTCGCGACGGAAGCGATCAGCTGTCAGCTTTCAGCCATCAGCGCCTTCAATCGCATCTCGTCTCTCACTGAAGGCCTGAAATGTTTCACGATTCACATTTCATGAGAGGGAAGCCCTGCCAACTGCCCACCGTGTTCTAAAAACGAACAGACTGAGAGAGCAGGATTCGGTCTTGCCATCATACATTCAGAAGACGTGAGACGGCGCTGGATCGTTTGTCTTTTCAGGGGCCGAACCGGCTGAGGGCACAGTCATGCGTTCATGCAAGACTGTGTCTCTGAATCCAAAGTTTCTTGACCCCATTGAGTCCCTGTGTCACGAGAGTGACTAGGGCTGTAGCCGTAGCATAACAACTGGGAGACGTTCGCATGTTCTTTGTGTCCAGGGTTGGGTTGGCCTTTCTATTTATTGTGATTCTTGCGAGTACTAAGGCCTTCGGTGAAACCCCCTCGCCTTCGGTCCATTGGGGGAGCCTCGCGTTTCCCGATCAGTACTCAACACTCACCACAGGGCTTACGCTCAATCGATTCACGCCGACGGATGGCACTGGAGCCAAATATGATTCCACTGTGCCCAATACGCTAGGCTTCAATTTCATGACGCTCAGTTGGACTCAACATTGGGACGAACAGTGGTCGGGATGGAGCACGAATCTGACGGCAGGCATCAGCCCCACGAGCAATCAACCCAGCGAATTCTTCCAGAACAAAGTGATTCATCAACTGCGCCACCTTCCGCCTGTGTCAACGTCCCAGCCGCGTCAGGATACGGATGTCATGATCGATGGGTCTGTGACGAGGTGGCTTCCCCTGTTTCACTCCAAGGATATCTTTCTCGGTGGCGGGTTCTCAGTCGGAACCATCTATCAAGAGTTGTTTCTCAGGACCGGCATCCGTCGGCTTCAGGTAACACCGGATTTGTATCGTGGAGACTGGGGAGCGGTGAGCGTGCGAACTTCGATCCTGGGACGGGTGAGTCTCCAAGAAGATGGAGCGGTGCTTCATGCCACAAAACAGACGTCGCGCATTGTTCAGCCCGCTCTTGCTATTGGACAATATGGCACGAATCACAAAGGTGAAACAGTTCCTACGTGGGAAGTAGAGCTTGCCCTCACCTGGGATTCAGGGATTTTTGTCAACGGAGTCGGGCAAAGTCGAAAACAGTTCTTTTGGTCGGCGGCTGCCATCATTGGTCCTGTACGTTTCGAGACCTGGAACGATAGTCTTGGAAATATTAGCAAGACCGACTTTGGTCCAACCTATGGCGCCAGCTTCACCGTTGATCTTTTTCGCCTATTGGAACAGTTTGACGATCATGTCTTGCTGTAACACATACGCGTAAGTCCCATCAGCGGCCCATCAGTTCGAGCCTCGCTGTTCAAGCAGCGACGTTCGTCTCTCACAACTGAAGCGATCAGTAGTCAGCGTTTAGCCATCAACACCTTAATCGCATCTCGTCTCTCACCGAAATCCAGAAACGTTTCCTGTTTTACGTTTCACGAGAGGAAGGCTCCGTCCGGTGCCTCAGGCCAGCTCTCGCCGTCTTCTTCTCGTATCTGTTCCCGTTGGTATCGATCGCATTGACATGTAACGACCGACGCGCAAGAATTAGCGCTCCGCTGTGTGGCGTTTCCAGGCATGATCAGATAAAGGAGAGTGACTATGGCCATTCAGACCAAACCGATATTGGTGACCGGCGCAACGGGTCAACAGGGCGGTGCCGTCGCGAGAGTGCTCCTTGCCAAGGGACAGAAGGTTCGCGTGATGACGAGACATCCGGAGAAGGCTGCGTCGCTGGCACAGGCTGGAGCCGAGATCGTGCAGGGGGATCTCACCAACCAGGCCAACTTACAGATGGCGCTGCGAGGCGTGCACGGGGTGTTTGCCATGTCGACTCCGTTCGAAGCGGGGATGGAGGCGGAGGTGCGTCAGGGGATCATGCTGGCGGATGCTGCGAAGCAGGCCGGCATCGCCCATTATGTCTACACGTCCGTCGGGAGCGCGCATCGCAATACGGGGATTCCACACTTCGACAGCAAGTGGAAGGTGGAGCAGCACATCCGTCAGATTGGACTGCCGGCGACTATTCTGCGGCCTGTGTGGTTCATGGAGAATTTCACCACTTTTGCGAAACCGTCTGCGGAGGGAGTCTTGATGCTGCCCATGAAGCCTGCTAGGAAGCTGGCGATGGTTGCACTCAAGGATATCGGCGAGTTCGGCGCGTCAGCGTTTCTGCGTCCGAAGGATTTTATTGGACAGGCCATCGACTTGGCAGGGGATGACCTCACGATGCCTGAGACCGCCGCACTGTTGACGAAGGCGATGGGCCGACCGATCCGCTTTCAGGAATTTCCGATGGATCAGGCCGAGGCGGCAATGGGCCATGACCTCGCCAGGATGTTTCGCTGGTTCAATGAGGTCGGCTATGCGATCGATATTCCCGGATTGAAACAGCAGTTCGGCATTCCGCTCACGACCTTTGCGGAGTGGGTGAAGGCCATGGATTGGGCAAGGGGGTGACCTGGCGTCTGATCAGCATGATGTGTCTAGAATTATTTCGGCCTGAAAAGACGCCCACCGTGTGTACGCGGTCACGCTGGTGATGCTTTGCTCTCGTTTACTTCTGATTGGTGGGACTGATCGGCGAGACGTACGATGGAAGGGTGATGGTAAAGAGAGAACCTTTTCCGAGCGTGCTGTCTACACCCACCGTTCCCCCATGAGCTTCTGTGATTTCTTTCACAATGGCCAGTCCAAGTCCTGTTCCACCTGATTCCCTGGCTCGCGCTGGATCGGCGCGATAGAACCGTTCGAACAACCGCGGTAGATGTTCCGGTGCGATGCCTGGTCCCGTGTCTTCCACCGCCATCACTACGTGCTCGAGGGAGGGTCTGAGTCGTACTGTGATGCGGCCATCCGGTGGCGTGTGGGCCAACGCGTTATCGAGAAGATTGATGAGTAGCTGTGTGAGTCGTCCTGCGTCTCCCTCTACGAGCGGCACTGGCTGGGCGTCCACGGTGAGTCGAATCTTGCGGTCCTCCGCCAGCGGGGTCAGTTCTTTGACCAGATCCTGTACCAATGGTTCTAACGCGAGGGGCGTGAGTGTGAGGGGCGGGCGATCACTGGAAAACTGAGCCAATGTGAGGAGCGAGCGGGTCAAGGTGCTGAGCCGTTCGACCTGTCCCAAGTTTGTGACCAGCGCGTCTCGGTAGTCATCGGCGCTTCGAGTGTTCTGCAGCGCGACCTCGATGGTGCCTTTGATCACCGTCAAGGGAGTTTGAATCTCATGGGCCGCATCGGCGATGAACTGTCGCTGCCCCTCGAAGACGTGGTGCAAACGATCCAACATGGCGTTGAACACGCGGGCCAGACGTTCAAATTCCTCATAGGGCGCATCCAGTGCCATGCGTGTCTTCAGTGAGGGAGCGGAGATCTGTTCTGCGGTGGCGGTCAGCACTTCAACCGGAGTCAACGCCTCCCGCGCGAGCCAGCGGCTGCCCATCCAGCCGACCGCGACCATCGTTGCAGCTAGTGCTGCGAGGAGGAGGATGAGGAGACGCAGGGTGTCCTGCACGAGACGGAGTGACGTTTCCGTCTGCAGAATGTATTGCACGGTTCCGGCCTGGGTAATGGGGAACGAGATGCGTCGGACTGGGCCGTCATTCGGCGTGGTGATGGTGTCGTACACGGTGTGGCCGCGCTGGAGGTCGGCCAGAAGTGCGGTGGTAAGTTGGGGGCGGTCCACGATGGCCGCGCCCTTCCACATAACCTTTCCGTCAGGAGCTAAGACTACGGCTAAGCGGGTCGCCTCCCGCATCTCCTGTTCCACGTCGTCTTCCAACGATGTGAGCTCACCGGTTGCGGACTCGACTCGTTGGGCTTCCTGCTCGGCCAGGGCGAGGAGTGCCCGGTCGACATGGTGGGCCAGGAGGTTCGAGAGTCCGATATAGGTGAAGACCGCAAACGCAGTCAGAAGGGCCAGGACAATGGCCATGGCCGAGCGGCGGATTCGTGTGCGGAACGCGACCATGTCTTATCCCGTTGGAGTTTTCAACACGTACCCCACGCCGCGGACCGTCTGGATCAGTGGCGGGGAGAATTCTCTATCCACTTTGGCTCGCAGCGCGCGAATGTGCACGTCCACGATATTTGTCATGCCGTCATAATGGATGTCCCACACGTGTTCGATAATCGCGGTTCTGGTCAGCACCCGGTCCGGATTGCGAAGCAGGTATTCCATCAAGGCGTATTCCTTGTTCGTGAGTGTGATTTCCCTGCCTGCCCGCCAGACGCGATGGGCGACAGGATCGACCTCGAGATCCGCGACGGTGAGGCGCGGTGTTTGGTCGACTCCGGTGCGGCGAATCAATGCGCGAGCTCGCGCAAGGAGTTCGGCAAAGGCGAATGGTTTGGTGAGGTAGTCATCGGCCCCCATGTTCAGTCCGGCCACACGGTCCTCAACAGCTCCTCGAGCTGTGAGAAGGAGAATCGGGATCTTATTGCCGGCAATACGGAGACGACGACAAACCGTCAATCCATCCAGCTTGGGGAGCATGACGTCGAGGATAATGAGGTCATAAGGCGTGGTGCTCGCCATGAGTAGGCCCTCTTCACCTTCTTGTGCGCGATCCACGGCATAGCGCTCTTCGCGGAGTCCTTTTTGGATGAATCCGGTGAGATCCGGGTCATCTTCAACAATGAGAATGCGCATCCTGGTTCCTTTCCCAGGATTCTAACCCCCGTGCAGGCTCTGAGCAATCGGATGTGAGGGGTGTTGCGCGCTGTTGATTCCCACTCGCTGCTTGTACACGAGGTCCCCGCCCGTGTGGCCGGTTGCAACGAGGGCGATGAGCCCCGTCGTCGAGTCTCCTCTGTGACGGGTCCGGGTTCGATGAGATCAGACCGGAAGAGTCCAGCCTGATCTCATCCTGAGGTAAATGTCGACGCTTACTTCTTGCTGCTGGCTTCGTGTTCAGAACCTTCCTTCTCCTCTGAAACCTGACCCGATTGCGCGTCAACGGTGAATTCCCGGCTTTCTCCACTGTTGCTGACGACGGTGATTTCATACTCTGCCTTCCCGTCTTCATCCTCCAGTTCGGCTTCGATGACCCGGCCTGGATATTTCTCTGTTACGGCCTTGATGGCCTGTTCCATTGAGACGGCCGTTTTGGCCATGCTCTTGTGGTCCTTGTCGGCAAAAGCCAGGCCGGTAAAGGCGGTGAGAGACACTGCTACGCAGGCTGCTGTGATGAGATGCTTCATGATGGAACCTCCTAGGTTGAGTGGGTGAATGCACGCTGCCATGTGTATAGACTACCTGCTCAACATGAGCCGTCCATGAAGCGAAGATGAAGAATTCTTCATCAAAGTCCTGGAAGAAGAACGACGCCATGAACCGTTTCGATCTGAACAGCTGGATCAGCTCAGTCCCGCCCGCCGCTAGAGCCGCCGTCATTTGTGATAGTCTCTTGAATTGATGACGATACGCTCGCGCCATACCGGCCTAGCCGTAATTGCGGTGTTCAAGGTGGTGAAGGGGCTGCTATTACTCCTGCTCGGTTTAGGCCTCCTTAAATTGGTGCATGCTGAGATTGCCACCCTGTTTTCGCTTCTGATCGAAGCGCTGCATCTGAATGCCGACTCGCGTCTCATTCACGCCCTGGTACTAAAAATAGATGCGTTGCAACCGAATAGTGTGCTATTGGCGGGGCTTGTCAGTCTGGGCTATGCGGGAATGTTGTTGGTGGAAGGTATCGGGCTGTGGCTGGAGCTCACCTGGGCGGCGTATCTGACGGTGGTGTCAACGAGCCTTCTGCTTCCGTTCGAACTCTATGAGGTCATAGAACAGGTGTCGATCCTTCGAATCGGCGTGCTGATGTTGAATCTGGTCATTGTGGCGTATCTCGTCAGCCAGTTGAGGCAGCATACTTTGCGAGCACGGACACATCTTCCGAGACATGACACGGTCACATGATGAAAGCGGGTCACGGTACTTGAACGCTCAATTCCGCCTGCAATCTGCCGGTTCAAGCTCGTTGTTTGTGAAGCGTCGTTTGTCTCTCGCTGAAATCCCGAAACGTTTTACGTCTCACCGTTCACGAGGACTCCCCCTCCTTAGGTAGGATACCGCTCACCGTGCCTGCCTCGGTACAATCCGACGTCACGGAGGCTATGATGGCACCCCCTCATTATTCTCGGACCTATCATCGGTTCCCGCTCCACTATCCTGTCATCTTCGGCGGGGCTCCGTTTGTCGGCGAAGGCATCTTGACCAACCTGTCGATGATGGGGTGTTCCGTCCTGTGCAATCGAGAGGTTCTTTGCGGCAGTGACGTGCGCGTGAGTGTCCTGCTCCCCAATCAGTCGGCGGCGCTATCCATTGAACTCGGCACGATCAAATGGGTCCAGAGTGAACAGTTTGGAGTGGAGTTTCTTCGCCTGCCCCTTGAGGCACGACAACGTCTCGATAGCACGCTACGAGTTGAACTTATCGGTCTGTTAAAGGCCCGTGCGGGCAGAAGTGATGTGCCAGAATTGCTTAATCGGGTGCGCTAGCTGCGGCGTGTTCATCGTCTTGTTAACTTTCATTTCATGATCTGCAACTGGAGATCATCGAAGTAGGTGACGGCATCCGATTTGGTCCATAGGCCAATCGTTCCTTCGCGGAACGTCTTGTCACAGAGATCGAAGACCTGCTTGTCGTCATAGAAGATGTTGATCTGACACCCGCGATGTATCACGCGTAAGGTGTGCCACCCTCTCAAGTCAATCGTCTGATTGAAGTTTTGTAACAGGCGTCTGACACCGTTCACGACCCGATAGACTCGAATGTTTTGTTCCAAGGGGTTGGCCCGTGCCAGACAGTAATTGCGATCATCGGCTGCCCGCCAAATCAGACCACCACCCATATCTGCCTGTCCCTGAATCGGCAAGAACGATACTTCAAGATTGAGATCAGAGGCGATGACCTCCCTGATCAGCAGCACTTTGTAGGCATGTTCTGCTCCCTTGGCCATGAGCTGGGCGAGCACATGGGGCGGACTCTTCGCACGATCGGTCGCGAGGACTTGCCAATCTCCTGCCGGTCTTCCATCAAACAGCGTTCCAATTGAGAATTCGCCGGGAAGAGTGCCGGGTTGCTCACGATCAAAATTCCAAGTCTGAGCAGGGGAAGCGGTCTCTCCATGTGCGACCACCGTGCCGAAGGCCATCAGGAACGAGACTACGACACTGATGAAGGTTGCCGAGAGATTCATGGTGGATTACTTCCACGTCACTTCGTCCCAACAGAGATGGAGGAAGGTTTCAAAGGGTGGAAAGTTGTTGGTGTTTTGTTCCTTCGACCGGACCCAGAGATCAATTTCCATTCCGGCTGGATCGGTTTCTCCCCCAGGCAGAGCCCGCTTGACCGGATAGCGAACCGCATGGGTTTGCGGGTCGCGGGACCGTTCCATCACCATGAAATGGGCATCGTAATCTTTGTAGAGCACCTGATCGTTCTTGTGCATGGTGGCCGTCCCCCACCCACCAAGATAGAGCCACGTTTTTGGATACAGAGAATCGCCGTTGCCGGAGTCCCCATGTTCATAGATTCTGGTCGCAATGCCTCCATCCTGGAACGGGGCCTTCGCGGCAAACCGATCAAAGACGATTCGATAGCGGTCGGCACCCTCGACAAATTCGGCTACCACCTGACCACTGTTCGTGAGTTCGTTCACCTCAATGTCAATCGTCCCCTGCACCGGAGTCAGTCGCTTGCCGGTATAATCGAGGTGATCCCAGGGGGCGCGATCCTGCATGCTCCCAATCAGAGTCGCCTTCTGACCCGAAAGATGAAATTGCCCGCTATAGTGTTGATGCTCCGTGGCCTTGAAGATGCGCGTGCCTTCATCTCCTTTCGGAGTGCCGAATTGGCCTGTCGCAAGAGCGGACACACAGAGGGCAAGCAGAGACACGAGCGATAGGCTTAGAAGCTTCACCGCCATTCGATTCCATCCAGTAAGCATCGTGACCTCCTTTGATAACGTCTCGAGCCTCACTGTCGCTCTGTTCCCCAACGGCGATGGAGAAATCGTTCAATGGGAGCGAAGAGCGTTTTATCTACGGCCAGCCCGATGATGACGATGACCAGCATGACGCCAATGACTTGATCCATGGCATGCAATTCTCGACCATAATGAAGAAGATGGCCGAGGCCAAAGCCGGTCAGAATCGTGACGAAGATCTCGGCCGCCATGAGTGAGCGCCAGGCGAAGGCCCAGCCTTGTTTCATGCCGCTCAATAGAAAGGGAAGCGCCGCCGGCAGGACGACGTGTGTCCAGGTATGCAGTCCGGTCGAGCCCATGCTGCGGGCTGCACGGGTATAGATGGGGGGAATCGCCTGGACTCCGTTGTCTGTGGCGATGATCAGCGACCAGACCGTGCCCATCACGACGACAAAGAGCATGGCGGCTTCGGTCTGCCCGAACCACAGGAGAGCCAGCGGCACCCAGCAGACGCTGGGGAGAGTTTGTAGTCCTAATGCGAGAACACCGATCGTGTCCTCGCACCACCGGGACGATGCGGTGAGCAGCCCTAATGGAAGCCCGACGAGGATACCCAATCCATAGCCGATGAGGAGTCGCCGTACGGTCACAATCGTGGCCTCCCAGAGCGTGCCGTCTTCAGCGGCGAATCGGAGATACTTGAAGACGCTGAGGGGCGAGGGCAGTAAGAGGGGAGACCACAGGTGTGCCTCCACGAGTAGATACCATGCCACCACGAGGGATATGAAGAATAGGGATGCAGCCACCCACCGCGCAATCACCCTGCCACCTCCGCCTGGACGTACCCTTTTAAGACACGGGTGATTTCTGTCGAGTAGCGAGCCAGGTCTACGCTGTTGATGTCGCGTGGGCGCGGAAGGGGAATCGCGAATTCCTCGCGAATCCTTCCAGGGTGGGGCGAAAACAGGATGACGCGGTCACCTAAGCAGACGGCTTCACGCACGTTGTGCGTGACGAAGACGATCGTCTTACGATGTTCGCTCCAAATCCGTTGGATGTCCCCGTACAGTTGTTCGCGTGTCAGGGCATCGAGCGCGCCGAAGGGTTCATCCATCAGGAGGACGCTGGGGTTCGGCGCCAGGGCCCGAGCCAGGGCCACGCGCTGTTTCATGCCGCCGGACAATTCGTGCACGTTGGAATGCATGAACCGCTTGAGGCCGACGAGTTCCAGGAAATACTCGGCTTTCTCCTGGCGTCCCGCCGCGCGCAGGCCGTCAATGAGTTTGAGGCCAAAGAGCACGTTGCCCAGGACGGTCAGCCACGGAAACAACGACGCTTCCTGAAACATCACGAGTCGGTGTGGCCCAGGACCGATAATCGTTTCTCCATCGGCCTGAACCAGGCCGCGATCGGGTTGCTCCAATCCGGCAATGATATTGAGCAACGTCGATTTACCGCAGCCGCTGGGGCCGACGAGGCAGACGAATTCGCCTTCTGGAATATGGAGCGTGACATCATCCAGGGCGTGGACCTTCAGCGAACTGGTCTGAAACCACTTCGAGACATGTTCAAGGACCAGCTTGGAGGATTGGGTCTTTGCCGGAGTGGCTTCAGCCATTGCCATGTCAGTTCAGCCTTTCGATGAGCCGTGATAAGTTGGGTGTTTCACGCATGAATCCCGCGCGCTGGGCATTGGCGATGAAATGCTGGTACTCATCCTGAGAGACGTCCGTGGTCAGCACGATACGTTTCCATGCCTGGGCAATCAAGTCCGGCGACACCTCGGCTCGCGTCTCAGCGGCCAATTCCTGCCGCACCATCTGCCTGGCTTCTTCCGGATGCGCGAGGATCCACTCGGTGAGATCACGATGGGCTTGCACAAACTTCCTGGCCAGCTCCCGCTTGGTTTTTATAAACTTCACGCTCGACACCAGGACGGTGATGCTCTCGCGCGATTGTTCGACGAGCACCTTGCCTCCGGCTTCGCGTTCCAGACGGGACACCCATGGTTCAACGGTCCAGACTGCATCGATCTTTTTCTGCTGAAACAGGGTGAGCTGGTCCGGGTTGGGGGTGGGGACCACGAAGGCTTCCCCGCCCATCTGTGTAATCTTGAGTCCCCCGTTTGCCAACCAAGCCCGGCATGCAATGTCCTGGGTATTGCCCAGTTGCGGTGTGGCGATCGTCTTCCCGCGAAAATCAGCCGGCTGTGTGAGTCCGGAATTCGGCTGGACCACCAGGGCGGCGCCACCAGCGGCGGCGCCAGCCATGATTCGAATTTCCTCGCCGTTGGATTTAGCATAGACATTCAAGGCCGGACTAGGACCCACGTAGGTCAGGTCAATGGAATCCGCCAGAATCGCCTCCATGGCGCTCGGTCCCGCATTATAGATGTACCACTCGATCTTGACGTCGGTTCCCAGCCGCGGTTCAAACCATCCGCGGCCGGTGCGAGAGAGATGCTGGGCCACCAAGCCTTGGACATGCGTGATGTTCGGGAAATGTCCCACACGGATCATATCCCCGGCGGTAGCGGCTTGGGCCGAGGCGATGAGTGACAAGATTCCTAGAAACAGCAATCTACGTATCTTCATAATTATCCTCATAGCAATTGAGCGTGCGTTGGTAGTTGATTCATGGGGCATCAGAAGTTATGAAATTCTTAAAGTACTGTAATCCGATCAAAATTATGTTGACATTTTATAAATTAAGTTTATATAGTTTGTCAAGTATATAAATATTAAATTAATTTACAATGGATCATGAATATATTTATCATATTCGACAGCTGTTTTATTAAGCAATGAGTATAAAAAGATCATGATACTTGACATATGTCAATAATGCTTGCTACACATTCGCCATGCCACGTCTCATAAGCTCAAAGAATTCTCCTCCCCAATTCCAGAACCATCTGAAATCGATCCGTACGCAAAAAGGGTTTTCTCAGTCCGAACTTGCCACTCGCGCAGGTCTTACGCGGCAGGCCGTGTCTTCGATCGAATCGAATGTCTATTTGCCGACCACTGGCGTGGCGCTTCGTTTGGCCTCGGTATTGGCGTGCCGTGTGGAGGATCTGTTTAGCCTAGCCGGCAACGATGACGTGATTGAAGGGAAGCTGGTAGGCGTGCTTCCGTCATACGGCCAGGACCATTCCTTGGTTCGGGTTAAAGTTGCAACGGTTGGAACGCGGACGGTTGTGAGGCCGGTCACAGGATTGGGCGAGGTCCTCTCCTTCACTGTCCCGACTGATGGGTATGTGGTCGAGGCACGTGGCCAGACGTCTGGTGCGACTGTGCGGGTGAAGCTCTCGCGCGATCGTCTGGTGATTGAACAGGAAATTTCTGTGGCAGGCTGTGACCCCGCGATCTTCCTTGCCGGTGAGCACCTGCGACGTCACAAGGACCAGACTTCCGTGGTCGGCTGGACGATGGGCAGCATGGCGGCGCTATATGCGTTACAACGCGGCGAGGTGCATGTCGCAGGTCTGCATCTGTTTGATCCGACGACCGGGGAATCAAACCTGCCGTTCCTCCGACGTGCGTTGAAAGGTTCAAATTATGAAGTGGTCACGTTCGCGACCTGGGAAGAGGGCTTGCTCGTTCGAGCAGGGAATCCCAAGTCTATCCGTGCGGTCAGCGACGTGGCCGATCCCTCCGTCACACTCGTGAACAGGGAAGAAGGAGCCGGGGCCAGACTGTTGCTGGATCAGCGGTTGCATGCGGCGGGAATCAATTCTGATCAGGTGAAGGGTTATGACACGATCGTCGCTTCGCATGTCGAAATTGCGCGCGCCATTGCGAGTCGTCAGGCTGATGTCGGGGTCGGTATCAGATCTGCCGCACAATTATTCGGTCTCGACTTTGTGCCTGTGCAGAGCGCTCGGTACGATCTGGTGGTCCCCAAATCCTATCTGAAGTCCCATCCGACGTTAGCCCATTTGTTTGAGACCATCGTCAGCCGCCCGTTTCGAAATGAGATCGAGGCGCTTGGCGGGTATGACACCAGCGAAACAGGAAAACTCCATGCGCTGCGTGGTGGTTGAAAAAGACACGTCAGAAGGGAGGTTGTCGCGTCGTGAGAAAAGCGAAGAAGAACAAGAATGTGGGAGCCGGAGGCATGAGAAGCTGGTGGTGCGCTTTCCTGAGCGTCCTGCTCCTCGTTGTAGGAGCGGGCTCGGTGAGGGCCGTAGAGTACGGTGAAATGGTGCAGAAAGATGGAAAGTGGGTATTCCAATCCACCGAAGACCCTGTGTTCAAACTCATGCTCACGAAGGGGCTGATCACGAACGAGGAATATTTCAAAGCGTCAGCGCAAACCGGAAAGAACTGGAAAGAAACAGCTGATGCCGTGCTCATCTTAGAGAGAGAGACCAAGTGGAACCGGTATCTAAAGACAGCAATGCACTTGCCCGATTGGGTGGACCTGGGCATCGAAAACCGGACGCGATTCGAAAGTTATGATCATCCCTGGCGATCCACCCAAAAAATTGGAGGCGGGCAGACGGATTCCCAGGCGGTCGTCCGATCCAGGGTGCGCTTAGGATTGGGCAATGGTCCCTTCCGGTTTCTCTTTGAAGGGCAGGATTCACGGGCCTACTGGAACAATGCCCAAGGGGATTTCGTGAATAACACGACGGTCAACGAATGGGATATTTTGCAGTTATTCGGGTCAGCGACCCTGGACAATGTGTTAGGGAGCGGATTACGAACGGACTTGCATTTTGGTCGTATGACTCTGGATTTCGGAATGCGTCGGTACATCGCCCGAAATGATTTCCGAAATACCACGAATGCTTTCGATGGAGTCCATTGGCAAATCGGCCAAGGCAAAACCTGGCGGTTCAGGACCTTTTTGGTGGAACCGGTCTTTCGAGATCAGGTGAAACTCGACGAGCAGAGCGCAAATAGTGTGTTCTGGGGAACCTACGTGGAGAGCGAGCACTTCCCCTGGTTCAACGTGAATGTGTTTTATTTCGGGTTAAACGATCAAAAACTCCAAAATAAAAATCTTCACCGTACCTATAGTACGTATGGCCTTCGCCTATTCAAGTCTCCCGCGATCAACGAATTCGATTATGAAGTCGAGGGGGCCATTCAAGAGGGACGCTTAGGCAACATCGATCATTTTGCTTATAACCCAAACGCTGAAGCTGGGTATACGTTCAATCTGCCGTGGACGCCTCGTTTTTTAGTGCAGTACACCTACGCCAGCGGCACGAATACCCCAGGAGGAAGTCAGGACGGAAACTTTGACTTCCTGTTCGGCGCCCGTAACTTTGATTTGATGCCCACGGGAAATTTCGGACCATTTAACCGGTCCAACATCAGTTCTCCCGGTTGGAGGCTGATTGTCCGACCTGCCCCAGGTTTGACAGTGAACGTCAAACAACGGTTCTGGTATCTGGCGGAAGCGAACGGGCCATACGTGGCTGGCCTATTACAAGATAAGACGGGAGGGGCAGGAAGCTATCTAGGGCATGATGTGCAATTACGTCTACAATGGGCCGTCACCAGCAACCTGGACTTCGATGCCGGGTACGATCATTGGTTTAAGGGATCCTATTTTGACCGGCTCCCTGCCTCCGCCAATTTACCCGCCGGCGGGAACAAAGATTCGGATTATTTTTATTTTCAAATGAGAGTCAGACTGTAGAGGAGGTGGGATATGTTTCGAGTCTTTGTCGCGTTGTGTCTGTTCGTCATCACAGGCGCGAACCTGGCGGTAGCCGAAGAGATTACGATTGCGGCGGCATCAGATTTAAATTTTGCCTTCAGGGAAATCGTGGCTGACTATGAAAAAACGACTGGCAATCACGTGAGGTTGTCGCTCGGATCTTCCGGCAATTTTTTTGCGCAAATTCAAAATGGCGCGCCGTTTGACCTCTACTTTTCAGCTGACATCGCATATCCCAGGAAATTGGAGGAAGCCGGTCTGACCATTCCTGGCTCGCTCTATCAGTATGCCATCGGGCGGATCGTGATTTGGACTAGCCATGAATCGCACATCGATGTGACAAAAGGGGTTGAGGCGCTACGCGAGCCAACTATCAAGAAAGTCGCCATCGCTAATCCTAAACATGCGCCCTATGGCAGGGCGGCTGTGGCTGCGATGGAATATTTCAAGGTCTACGACGAAGTCAAAGACAAACTCATTCTGGGAGAGAATATCTCGCAAGCGGCGCAGTTTATTGAATCCGGGGCGTGCGACATCGGGATCATCGCGTTCTCTCTGGCGGTGGCTCCTGCCATGAAATCAAAGGGGACGTATTGGGAGGTTCCCGCAGAGGCCTACCCGGCTCTTGAGCAGGCTGCCGTGATCTTGAAGTCGTCGAAGCAACAGGAGTCTGCACAATCATTCCTGGCATTTCTCAAAGGTGCGCAAGGACAGGAGATCATGAAGCGCTATGGCTTCGTTGTCCCGAGATCCGGGGCAGACCGATGAGCCTAAGGCATGTTGATTTTCTGACTGTGCGGTTCACGGTTCACGGTTCACGGTTCACGGTATTTCCATGAACTGGATTGCGATTGCCGTTACTTTCAAGCTCGCGCTGCTTACCGCGGCCGTATTGCTCATCGTCGGACTGCCCATTGCCTACTGGCTCACCTTTTCAAAATGGCGCTGGAAATTCATTGTCGAGTCGGTGGTCGCGCTTCCGCTCGTGCTGCCTCCGACGGTGCTGGGTTTTTATATTTTGGTCGCCATCGGTCCTCATAGCCCGGTCGGTCGATTCTACAGCGATGTGGTCGGGCATCCGCTTCCCTTTACCTTCGAAGGTCTTCTGCTCGCGTCGATTCTCTATAGCCTGCCGTTTGCCGTGCAACCATTCGCCGCAGCCTTCAATCAAGTCGATCGCCGGTTGATCGAGGCCTCCTGGACATTGGGGGTGTCCAAATTCTCAACCTTCTTCAGGCTCATTGTGCCGCTGTCGACAGCAGGTCTCATCACCGGGGCGGTTCTGAGTTTTGCGCATACCTTGGGAGAGTTCGGCGTGGTCCTGATGGTCGGCGGGAATATCGAAGGGGAGACGAGAACGGTCTCGATCGATATTTACGATGAGGTGCAAGCGCTCAATTATGCCGGTGCAGCCAAGACGGCGCTGCTGTTGCTGGCAGTCTCCTACGGCGTGTTGCTGCTGGTCTATGGGATGAATCGAAAGGTCTTGGCGGTATGGCCACAGCGCTGACGGTGGATTGCCGAAAGACCTTTTCCGGTCGGTTTACGACTGTGGCACAGTTGGGTCTCCCGCTGGATCCTCCGCGAGTCCTGATTCTCTTCGGGCCATCAGGATCCGGGAAAACGACCCTGCTGCGTTGCCTTGCCGGATTGGAATGGCCGGAAGAGGGACGCATTCAGTTCGGTTCGACGACCTGGGTCGATGCATCGTCTAACATTCGCCTCTCGCCGCAAGCGCGGCGGATCGGCTACATGCCGCAAGATTATGCGCTGTTTCCCACGCATACGGTGGTCGGCAACATTGAATATGGATTGAGCGATCTGCCGGCTGAGACACGATGGGAGCGTGTTCGTGAATTGATCGTCTTGTTGCAACTTCAGGGGCTCGAACAGGCCAAGCCGACGCAGTTGTCGGGTGGGCAACAGCAACGTGTGGCGCTTGCGCGCGCGATCGCCAGACGACCGCAGCTTTTGTTGCTCGATGAACCCCTGTCGGCCCTGGATGCGCCGACACGCGTGAAGCTCTGTAGCGAGCTACGCATGCTGCTCACGCAGCTGGCAATTCCGGCGGTGGTCGTGACGCACGACTGGGCCGAAGCGCTCACACTGGGCGACATCATTGCCGTGATGAGTGGCGGTCAGGTCCTGCAAGTGGGTTCACCGCAGGAGGTGTTTTCGAGGCCGGCCAATGCGGAGGTGGCGCAGATCATCGGTATCGAGACCGTCGTACAGGGTCAAGTAGTCGCGAACGACAATGGGTTGGCGACCGTGTCGGTGAACGGGACGATGCTGAAGGGCTTAGGGACGGACGTGAACGGTTCAGCTGTGTACGTCTGCATTCGCGCGGAAGATGTCCTGCTTGAGCAGGCAGGGAGCGGCGTCACTAGCGCGCGGAATCACTTGTCTGGCTCTGTGACCGAGATGCTACCGCAAGGCCTGTTGGTGACGGTCACGGTCAACTGCGGCTTTCCTCTGCGGGCGGTGATTACGCGGGGGGCCAGAGAAGAACTTGGCCTCGAAATAGGTTCAGCGGTTGTGGCGGCGATCAAAGCCGGCGCGGTGCATCTCGTGCCGAGAGTGCGGTGACGGAGGGCGCTAGAACATACCTGCAATGCCGGTGCTGATTTTTTCTGAATAATCGGCGTGGCTTCGGGGATGTCGAGATCTTTTTGCCTCACGTGCCCGACCATGCGCATCTGTTGGACTTTCGATCCGGTCGTCGATGGTCCCGCCGTCAGTTGACCCAGCGGTTTGCCCATCTTTCGATCGGTAATTTGTACGTCAGTTACACAGAGAGTAGGTGATGCCCTCTTCTTTCTGAGCCTGTTGCATCTGCATACAGGAGAAACCCTCCGTGCCCGTCGCTCATGGCCAGGTCCCAACCCATTGTCCTGACCTGATCACTCATGGCGTTCATGTCGGGCATCCCGCCACCCATGGGCATCGTGCCCATACCCATCATGTCCCCAGGCGGCATACTGCTCTGCATCATTTTCCTTGCGTGATCGATGCCCCTTGAATTGGCAGAGGCCATGGCGGTGCCGCCGCTGCTGATGCCGACGCCAAAGTTCACCTTGGCGATGGATTCCGGTGGCACGCCCTCGGCGGCCTTATGACAATAGACCACCTTGGCTTGAATCCAGTAGTTTGCCTGCTCTGGATCCTTCGTGAGCTGGTAGTCCTTCGCGGTGAGCTTGCTTTGGACCCCGCTGAGCGTGAGGTTCTGAGTTTCCGAGATGTTTCTTAGTTGGAGATAGGCTGTTCGATTCATGCTGGGATCGAGGGAGACTGTGTTGCTGTTCATGAGGCCAGAAGGAATAATGTTGGAGCAGCCAGTCATGACGGACAACAACATGAGCAGAACAAAAACCAGAGAGTGAAACGTGAAAGGAGTGAACAGCGAGACATGCGTTCCTTGTCATATAACAAAGGTCAAGAAAATTTTCACAGAACCCTCTCCCCAACATCTGTGCATAACCCTGTTTATAAGTCTCTCCCACGGTGAATTTTCTTGCCATTTCACTGTATAAAATACGTCTTTGCCTAGAATATAGGCATTGGTTTCAATGTTAGCACCACCACAATATATGGTGGTGCCAAGGGTTAAATGAGGCAGAAACACCAAATACTAGATGTCCATTGTTGTTTGCTAGGTCGGTGCGATGGATTACCCATGCTGCAGCAGTGTCTCGCGCTTGGTTATGCACAGATTCCATGCCAGACTGGGGTTTCCGCTCCATTATTAGGTGTCCACTGAAGGAGCTTGACAGACTATCTCAAATAATGTAACCATTGGTTACATTATGAAGCCAGTGGATCTCAAACGAGTGCGAGAACAATTGGGACTGACGCAACAGCAATTGGCTAATACGTTGCAGACGACGCGTGTGTCAGTGGCGCGTTATGAAGCGGGAATGCGGCGCATTCCTGGAATGGTGAAAGTGGCGATCGATCAACTCGTCCGGTCTCCAGAAGTTCCCATGGCGGGGATGGTGGCGGCTGGCTCACCAATAGAGCCGGTCCCACAGTCCGAACTGATCGATGTTCCGCCCAGCATGTTACGCGGTGGAAATACATTTGCACTCCGCGTCAAGGGGGAATCCATGAAAGATGATGGCATTCTCCCTGGCGATCTCGTGGTGGTACGGAAACAGGAGACAGCCAGGAACGGGCAGATCGTCGTTGCGCTGGTCAATCATGATGCGACGATCAAGACCTACTTCAAGAAGGATTCACACATTGAGCTACATCCGGCGAACGCGGCGATGCAGCCGATAATCGTGAGGCCTTCAGACACGTTTCATATCGAAGGCATTCTCATCGGCGTGATTCGGCATTGTAGGGTCTAATGAGTGAAGGGAGGACAAGATGCTCACAGTAGGACGATCCTTTGGGACAGGCCGGCTCGTTGATTTGGAACGAACGGTGGATTCATTGAATGGACAATTACGCGAGATGCAATGGGAGTTGGATCGGGTTAAGGCGGCGCCGCTTCCGATTCGGTTGTGGCGAAATTTGGCGAGCCGTACAGGCAGACAAGAGTTCATGTCAGCTGTCTGCAATCGGCGCGCTCGTCCGAATACAAAAATGGTACCTCATGTTGACCCAAGAGCATAAGACGGACATTGCAGTCATCAGCGCCTGTTCGGACTGCGGGGCGATGGTCCAGCGACGAATTACTTGCGTCGATAGGATGACCGATTCAACTGTCGAACTATGTGAGCGTTGCTGGAGTGTCTCCCTCCAGCGGCAAGTTTTCGCCGGCGGTTGCTGCAGCTAGAGAACGCTGGATCTGGTTTCTCAGGTCTATCTGATCTGTTTGGTCTCTTTTGTGCTTCAAACCAAACCAACCAAATAAACGAGACAAACCTGATAGACGAAACGAAGGGTGGTTTGGTGGCGGTGCCCCGGATTGAACGGGGGACCCGCGGCTTATGAGTCCGCTGCTCTACCAACTGAGCTACACCGCCAGAGAGGATGGTACGTAACCAGGCGATATGATACAGGATTGATCTGAAGAGTGTCTACAGTGCGGTCGCATGAGTCCTGGTGCGACCTGCTACTTCTCTTCGAACAGGCTTCTTCTGCTCCTACTCAGGTATTGGTTCCGTTCCATCATTTCGATAGACTGGGCGCATGACTCCTCAGCTTCCCTCCACTTGTGAACGGGCGATTCTGGAACAATTCCTCAAGGCGGAGGCGATGGCCTTATGGGCGGTACGTTCTGCGCAAGAACAGAACGTTCCTCCCAGCGTGCTACAGTTCTTGCGCCGACATGAGGAAGAAGAAGCGGGGCACCTCAAGCAGTTTGAGCGGCTGCTGGGAACGAGTTCGCACGGGAAGACGGCACTTCCTCGTATGCCCAGTCAATGGAGGGTTCTTGCGGTACATCTCTACGGGTACGAAACCTTGGGGCTGGAATTCGCAAGGCTGTTAGTCGGCTTGCGGCCTGATCTGACTTCGATTTTGGAAGATGAAGAAGTGCATGTGGGGTTTTTCGAGCATGAAGTCCGCGCCATTCTTGTTCAAGGTGGACCTGTCGCTGACGAGGCGCGACAGGCTGCCCAGGCTTGGAGGCGGCGCCTGCCTCGCACGGTCGATCGGTATCTTCACGATGAAAGTCTTGCGCCTTTTCGGGATGAATTGCGGCGGCATATTTTCGAGGTGATCGACGCGCGTTTTCTTGTTGTCGGATTGGTGGAAGGGTCGGAGGGGCCTGGTGTATCTCCCGCGAAGACAGCGATCGGGGAGGAAGGCAAAAACTCATCAACGGCTCATGCGGCGAGCGAGGTCCGGAGTTTTTGACGTTGACCCACGATATCAAGCGCGGCGACGCGATAGGTTTCAGCCAGTGTAGGAAAGTTAAAGATGTTCTCAACAGAGGAGTCGACCGTGGCTGCATGTTGTAGTGCCATCTGACCGACATGAATCAGTTCTGTTGCGCCTTCCCCGATAATCTGGACGCCAAGGAGGTGTTCGCCTGTCGGATCAGCGATCAACTTCAGTAAGCCGTTGCGAATGTCTGAGATCTGACCGCGGGCGATTTCGTTAAATCGCGCGCGGCCGGCTATGACTCCTCGATAACGTATACGAGCCGCCGCTTCGTCAAGTCCGATACTGGCCATCTCGGGGATCGTGTAAATCCCGACTGGGATGATGCCTGCGAACTGGCCCTCCGGGAGACGCAGGGCATGGCACACGGCACGCCGGCCCTGTTCCATGGCAGTGGAGGCCAAGCCAGGGGGGCCGATGAGATCACCGACACCGTAAATGTGTGAAATAGCCGTCTGGCAATGTTCGTTGACAGCCAGCGTTCCCTTTTCGGTGACAGTCAAGCCGGTGGCGCTGAGGTTGAGGTCCTCAAGATTTGCCTGTCGCCCCAATGCCACGAGCATTTTATCGCTCGTGAACACCTGTCCGTCCTGGAGTGTCGTCACGACTTGAGAGATTCCATCCCACTGGACGTCTTTGATTTTCTGCCCCCCACAATAGCGACCGCCGTCTAGTTCAAAGCTTTGCATGAACGTGCGAGTGAGTTCTGCATCGAAAAACTGAAGGGGCCGATCGGCCCGATCGATGATGGTGACCTGTACGCCAAGCGCGGCAAAGATCGATGCATACTCCGAGGCAATGATGCCGCCGCCCAATACGGTCAGGGAGTGTGGCAAATAGATCATCGAGAGAATCGAGTCACTGTCGAGAATATGTTCATGATCGATTGGAATGTCGACTGGCGCTCGAGGTCTGGATCCTGTGGCGATCACGATCGTGTCGGCGGTGAGTGTTTGTGTCATGCCGTCGACCGTCAGCATTTCGATCAGGCTGTCGGAGCAAAAGCGGGCTCGGCCGTGGAACAATGTGATGCCGTTGCGCGTCAGCTGGTTCATCATGTAGTCGCCATGCGATGTGACGACCTCGTCCACTCGACGCATCAGCGTGGAGACCAAAATGTTCGAAGGGATTTTCCTGTCCAGTGAGGTCGAGGACCGTTTCATCCGGTCCATTTGCAGCGCGCTCTCGCGGAGCGTTTTGCTTGGAATCGTTCCTCGGTACACACAACCGCCGCCCACGCCCGGCTCGCGTTCGATCATCGCCACATGTTTGCCTGCTTTGGCGCCCTGGATGGCAGCCTTTTGGCCGGCTGGACCGCTTCCGATCACCACAATGTGATCATTGCTGTCCAAGATAGCCGAGACCGGGTGGAAGCTCACTTGATTTGATGCGGCTTTCGGACAGGCACTGATGGATGTTCACGATCGTGC
>JAYTTD010000069.1:0-25485 GCA_043745235.1 Nitrospira sp.
GGAGGAACGCATGATGGATTGCCCGAAGTGCAAAGGATTGATGATGTTGGAACGCTTCTCAGATTTCTTCCTGGTGTTCTATGCCTGGAAATGTATCAATTGCGGCGCGATCATCGATAAGACGATCTGCAATAATCGGAAAAACAGCCTCGCTGCCAAAGCCGCGAAAGAAGTCGAACCGGCTGCCGTTTGATGCGCTGATGTATGTGCACCCCGTTCTGTCGTGCCACCAGCCAAGCTTCTGAGGGGAGATACGGCGTACGTGCGCTCCCCCACAGCAGTCCTCCCGTACCCGCACTCATTTTTTCATGGGTTTCTTCACCGTGCATGGCGTTGGCCGGCTGAGTTCCACTGGTAGTTTCGTCTGCTCGTCTACGCAGGCCATGTCGATCTGCGCCTGTGTCAAGCCTAAGACTGAAGCCAGGTTGGCCCCATCCAACGTCGCGCGGTGAAGGTCCGCCTTGTCGAGTTGCGCACCGGTGAGGTCGGCTCCGGATAACGTGGCGCCTCGGAGGTTCGCCTCTTGGAGGTTGGCATGGGCGAGATTCGCATGGGTGAAGTTCGAACCGTTCAGGTTGGCTGCGACAAGATTGGCCGACTCCATGGTTGTCTCATTGAATTGTGCGTGATGAAATTGGGCGTTCGGTGCATGGATTTCGCTGAGGTCCGCTTTCGTAAAGACGGTGCCGACTCCTCTGGCGCCGATCAGCACCGCTCGATACAGCTGGGCGTCTCGGAAATCCGCCTGGTCCAAGACCGCCTTATAGAAAATCGCCATTCGTAGTTTGGCTGACGCCACCTTCGCCTTGACTAACTGCGCTCCTTCCAGATTGGCCCCCTCCATATCAGCCTCCTGCAAGCCGGCTGAACGTAAGTTTGCGTATCGCAGGTCCGCCCCGCGGAGGATGGCCTCACGCAGATTTGCCCCTATTAAACTTGCGTCGTCGAGATAGGCGCTTTCTAAGTCAGCTTCAACCATCAGGGCCCCGTCGAGTTTCGCACTGTCGAGGAGTGCTCCTTGCAGATTGGCATGATGAAGGTTTGCCTTGGTGAGGACAGTTCGGCGGAGGTCTGCTCCCATCAGGTCGGTTCCCGCCAAGATAGCCCGGGCGAGGTTGGCGCCGTAAAAGTAGGTCTCAATGAAGGAGGCGTCGGTCAGATCAGCTGAGGCGAGGTCCGCTCCCTCAAAATGAGCCTGTTCAAAGGTGGATTCGAGCAGTTGTGCCCCGGTCAGGACGGCGTTGTAGAGGGCCGCTTCATCGCCTATCGCACGGGACAGATTTGCGTTTGGCAATCGTGCGTGCCGGAGATCGGCTCCCACCAGGTTGCTGTCTTCCAAGACGGCTTGTGTGAGATCGGCTCCTGCGAGACTCGCTTGTGACAAATTACTTTGAGACAGATTCGCCTGGCGGAGGAGGGTCCCTTCCAATCGTGCCCGTTCCAGATTGGCCCCGGCGAGTTTCGCGTGGCGCAAGTCTGCTTGGCACAGATCTGCGCGTTGATACTCGGGCTTCTCACGCTGTTCGAGCCACCGTCCATGCGAGTTCACGATCGTCTGCAGCTGCTTGGGTGGAACGGGTTTCTTTCTGTACGTGCTCTCACAGCGGGTGGGGTGACTACCTGTCTGACTCGGCTCTGCTGCCTGGGTGATGGCCGGCAAGACGAGAGCGAGCGATGCCAGGATCGTGGTGAGGACAGTGCGTTGTGTCATTCTGATTCTCTCCAACATGATGTGTGTGTTCTCTGTGCAAGGCGAGGGCCTCAACGCCCCTGCTGGGACAACAGACGAACGTAGGCTACCGCGTCCTGCATTTCTCCGTCCGTGAGCTGGCCTCGCCACGCATGCATGGGGCTGAAGACGACCCCGTGTTCGATGGTTCGCAGCAGTTCTTCGTCGGATTTGAGAAAGGACGAAAAACGGTGGAAGTTGGCCGGCGTGATCTTGAGGTCCTTCCCGTCTGGTCCATCCCCCCAGCCTCCGACACCGTGGCAGGCCTGGCAATTACGCTCATATACGCCTTTGCCGCGTGTGATATCAGCCGGATATTCTTGCGCGTGGAGGAGCGGAGCGAAGAGAAAACCGATGAGTCCCATACTGAGGGTGGCTATCATGTTCCGGGAGAAGGTCTGCACCACGCCTCCTAACCAGCCGGGAGAAACCCGTGGTGGGATGTCTGACATTGAAATGCTCCCTTGCCAATTGACCATAACATTCGATCTTGCAGCATGCTCAAAAAGTCCGTCCAGCAAGGCCGCAGCGAGTGAAGGACCGGAGGCGTACCCTCCGGGGTACGTTGAGGACCTGAACGATGCGAGAACGACGCTGGCGGGCTTTTTCAGCATGCTGTCAGCTTTTCTTGGTCGTGTGGGCAACAAACGGCGAATAGAGTTGCTGCATCTTGCTGCTGCCGCATTTCGGGCATGTCACTTTGGTGGATTCATGTTGCTTCAGCGTCAAGACCACCAACGATTCCTTCCCGCAGTCGAGACAATTATAGTCGTACATGGGCATGAGATACCTCCCCTAGCATGGTGCTGAAATAGTCTGCCGCCATAAGAAGACCGTTAATTGGGTCTTTCTCGTTGATCTAGTCTGTCTGGTCTATCTGGTTTCTCTGGTTTATCCGTCTAGTCTGGTTCAACCAAATAAGCGAAACAAACCAGACGAACCAGATCAACCTGCCCCGCCCGGCTATCCTCCTACGGGACGATGGCGGATGGACGATGGACCGTCGATGCCTGAGGGCCTTTCTCCCCCGCTTCGAGGTTAAAGACGACGTCAGTGCTGTCATTCAATTCTTCGAACGTGAGACCCTTCAGTGCGTGTTTGTGAAAGTACACCTCACCACCGCCCTCCTTGAGGATGAATCCGTAGCCTTCTTTTGGAAACAGTTTGCAGATCACGCCTCGCAATGGCGGGATCGGAGACGTGCGCACCTCGGTGCGACTCCGCTTCTCGCGGTGCTTGCGGAGTTCGATGGCCATGGCATCGAAGGCGGTTCGGATGGCCTCTTCGAAGGTCTTGTCTTCCTTGCGGGCCGTCTTGGTTTGGCGACCGGGGAGTGTGACGACGATGAGCGCCTCGGCGACGTTGGCTAGCTTCTTGTGGTGAAGATTTTTCGTGAGGGTGACTCGTCCATGGATTAGATCGTGATACCTCTGTTGGAGGTCTGCCATGCGGGTTTCGATCTCACTTTTCCACCGGGGAGTCATCCCGACGTTTCTACTCTCAATTTCCAGCTCCATGCTGCCTCCAAATTGTTTATTTGGTTTGTCTGGTTCTTGGTTACACGAAACTAATCACATCAACAAAACAAACCAGATCAACCAGATAACCCGTCGTTGGTTGATATCAGCAAGCGATGTGCCGCATGTTCTTGGAGGCGAGAGGCCTGAGGCAAGGGGCTCTGGGCTTGGGATTTTCCCCACTCACCCCTGGTCCCTGGCTGCGCGTCGGGGTGTGAAGTGGCGCGTTTTTCCCCAATGGCACGTTCAGTAGTGAAGCTCAATGCACCAGTTCACGGGGAGGCGAATGGTTGCACTGGGCTCCGTGGCCTGTTTGAACATCAATATGTGAGGGAATGCGAATTGCGTAGCTGCGATATGATGCCCACGCTCAAGAAGCAGTCCCTGGAACAATACCTTCGCGGTCGGTTTGGTCCCGAGGCGACCTTGCTGACCTATGGGGTCATCGGAAAAGAAAGTTCGCAGGGCGCCTACAAACAGTATGGGTATGGCTCACCAGTCAAATTGACCTTTCAAATCGGGAGTAGAGTTCAGTCGGCGGTGCTGGAGACAATGAGTCCTGGGCCGTTCGGCCATGAGCATCCGGCGGACCGGGCCCAGGCGATCCTCTGGGATTATGACTCCTATGGCCGGCTGCCGCGCCACGTGAAGGCGCTCGATGTCGGGGCCTTCACCGACGATCGGCAACTGATCTCGGTGGCCGAGGCGCGAGAATTCTTCGTCCTGACTCAGTGGACGGAGGGGAGCAGTTATCATTTCGACCTGGAACGATTAGCCAAAGGCGGAAGGCTTCGGAAGCAGGATCGGGAGAGGACGATAGCCCTGGCACGCTACCTGGCGGAGATCCATGCCAGGAAACGGCGCGATCCTTCCCTCTATCGGCGTCGGCTTCGGGAATTGATCGGCCACGGCGAGTGTATTATGGGGCTGACCGACAGTTACCCGGACCGCTACGAGTTCATCTCGGCGGATCTCTTGCGCGGGATCGAAGAAGCCTGCAATCGGTGGCGTTGGCGCATGCGCGGCGAGACGCAGCGTCTATCGCAAGTCCATGGTGATTTTCATCCCTGGAACGTCTTGTTCCGGAAAGGGGCAGATTTCTCTGTACTCGATCGGTCACGAGGGGAGTGGGGGGAACCGGCAGACGACGTGACCTCAATGACGATCAACTACCTGTTTTTCTCACTCTGTCGCTGGGGCACCCTGAAGGGGCCATTAGAAGTGCTGTTCCGACTTTTTTGGGACACCTATCTAGAGGCAAGCCACGATCAAGCGGTGACAGAGTCAGCCGCCCCCTTCTTTGCATTTCGAGGGCTGGTCTTAGCGAGTCCTGTCTGGTATCCCAAACTGCCGATCGAAGTGCGCCGGACCATCTTTCGATTTATCGAACACGTGCTGGATACGCCTCGCTTTGAGCCCTCTAGGGTGAACGAGTATTGTCGGGCATGAAGGTGGTGAGTGATGAGTGATCTGTGATCGGTGATGAGCGAATACGATGAAAGAGCCATCCATGCCTGATCACCCATCACCCATCACCCATCACGGGTTGGCTTTCGCCATCTGGATCACAGGTCTGCCGGCCTCGGGCAAGAGCACAATTGTTTCTGCCCTGAAGCCGCAGCTCGAAGGGCTCGGATTGACGGTGGAGGTGTTGGAGTCCGATGAGGTCAGGCGGGTCATCACCCCGATGCCGACCTACTCAGAAGCGGAGCGGGATCTCTTCTATCGCGCGTTGGCATTCACCGGACAGCGGCTCGTAGCACATGGTGTGACCGTGGTATTCGATGCGACGGCGAGCCGACGGGTCTATCGAGACCTTGCGAGGTCCGTGATTCCCAGGTTCATTGAGGTTTCAGTGGAATGTCCCCTCACGATCTGCATGGAGCGAGACCGAAAAGAGACCTATCGAAAGGGCCAGTCGGGCGAATCTCTCACTGTCCCGGGGCTCCAATCTCCCTACGAAGCGCCGATCAACCCGGATCTTCGAATCGACAGTGCCACAACCCTATCAGGCGACGCAGCCCGCAGGATTTGCGACTTGGTTAAGGAGAAATTCTTCTAGGCTGAGCAATTGAGAGGGATGTCCTGCGATTCCGACGTAGTGAACAACGGAAGATGAATCGTAAATGTGGTGCCGCGGCCTGGTTCGCTCTCGACGGCGATGGAGCCGCCATGCTCGTCGATGATGCCCTTTACCACGCTGAGTCCAAGCCCGGTCCCTTTACCCTTCTCTTTTGTCGTAAAGAAGGTTTCGAAAATTCTCACCACATGTTCCCTGGCAATGCCCTTCCCTGTATCAGCAACGGTGAGCACCGCTCTCCCTTCGGTTGCGGTCAAGCCGAGACGGAGGGTGCCCCCGTCCGGCATAGCATGGATCGCATTGACGATCAGATTGATGAGGACCTGACTCATCTGGTCGGGATCGGCAAGCACCGGTGGACAGTCCTCATCACAGGCCAACTTCACCACCGTTCGGTGTTGAACGAAGCGCTCCCGGAAGAGATCCAACGTCTCATGGATCGTGTGTCGCAGATCGAGCGTTCGGCGTTTGGGCGGACTACGTCGAGCAAAAGCCATCAGTTGCTGCATCAACTTGGTAATACGTTCCACTTGATTGACAATTGTCTGCAGCCCTTTCTTGGTCGGTTCATCGGATGACCGTTCCATCATATATTCCGCTCGGCCCTGGATGACATTCATCGGCGTGCCGATTTCATGGGCCAAGCCGGAAGCCAAGGTTCCTAATTCCGCCAATCGTTCGGTTTTCCGGAGCTGTTCCTCTACACGCTTCCGTTCAGTGATATCCCTGACAAACCGTGAGAGACCGATAACGTGTCCGGTGGAATCTTTGATCGGGAAGACGGTCACGGACACATCGATTGACGTGCCGTCCTTCCTGACCCGTACGTCTTCATGCGGGGCGAGCGATTCGCCTCGACCGACGCGCGCGAGGATCGTTCGCTCGAGTTCATAGGATTCTGGCGGCAGCAAATCTATGAGAGGTCGGCCTATGACGTCATGGGCCGAGTAGCCGGAGATCCGTTCCGCCGCAGGGTTCCAGCTCACGATAATGCCATCAAGGCTTTCCCCCACAATGGCGTCATCCGAAGCGGCCACGATCGCAGCCAGATTGGCCCGCACCAGTTCGAATCGTTTTCGTTCTGTGATGTCCAAGACGGTGCCGACCATGCGGATCGGGCGACCAGTGTCATCCCGCGTCACTTCACCCCGGCACAGGAGCTCGCGGATGTCACCATTCTGGCGACGGATGCGGCATTCACAATTGTAGAGTCTGTTCAGACTCAACGTGGCGTTGATGGCGGCTAGGACCCGTTCCTGATCCTCAGGATGCAGGGCGGTGACGAAGGTGTCAGAGGTTGGCGCGATGCTGTGCGGAGCATAGCCAAAAATGCGGAACTGTTCGTCCGACCACTGCACGGTGCCAGTGCGGATATCCCATTTCCAACTACCGAGATGCGCACTGGCCTGGGCCGCCAGCAGATCCGATGTTCGTTCACGTACCCGCACTTCGAGCTGGGCATGGGAGGCGCGAATGGTGTCCTCCATGGCCTTGCGGACGGTGATGTCGCGAATGGCGGCCGAGACGAGGCGCCCTGCCTAGGTCTCGACGGGACTGAGACTGATTTCAACGGGGAAGACTGTGCCATCCTTCCGGACAGCCTGCAAATCCGATCCTGATCCCATTGGACGTGCGGAGAGTTTAGTAACGTATCCGGCGCGATGCCCCCGATGATTCAGGTGGGCACTCCGAGGAATCAGCACCTCAACGGGGTGTCCCACGAGTTCTGTACGGGTATAGCCGAACAGCTGTTCCGTCTGCGCGTTTACCAGGACGATCGTGTCGTCATCGGCGACGACCACGATCGCATCGGGAGCGGTTTCGAGGAGGACACAGTACAGACCTGCGTTGGTGGAGAGCGATTGCGGGGTGACTTCAGGCGACGGTATCGGATGGAGCTGGACCGGTTCGTGATTCATCAGCCTGAGGCTCCAAACAAAACGAGAGCGATGCCTAGTGGCGAGGAACACGTACGCTCTGGAGGACTACGCCTCATGGCACAATATGACTCTGCGGCCGATGGAAAACTGGTCACAATTGCTCACTGGGTTACGAATTCAGACGAGAATAGCGTGGTGTGGTACTCGACCGAACGAGATGACCATTCAACGGAAACTGTCGTGGAGGGCGATAGTGAGGAGGGGACGATGCACATGCAATCCGCCGTTGTATGTGATGAAGCCCAACTTCCTGAACGTGTTGATAAAAAAACTGATACGTGACCGTGTGGTCCCGACCATCTCGGCCAATGTTTCCTGACTGATCTTGGCCATAACCGGCTCTGGCTTGCCCTCTTTTCCGAAGTGCACCAACAAGAGCAGTGTTCGGGCGAGCCGCTTCTCGCTCGAATTAAAGAGTTGATCCACCAAGTCCTCTTCGATGCGAACGTCGCGAGACAGAAGATAGGCCATGAATAGCTCGAGAAGGTGGGCTCGTCGCGGAGCATGCGAATCATGGCGTCTTTTCAATGCGAATCAGCGTGGAGCCTTCCAGCGCGGTTGGCGGTCGCCAGGCGAATAGCCTGCCCGGCCAGACAACCTTCACCAAAAAAGTTCGCATGTTCCAGTATGGCGACGACCGCTTCTTTGCCATTGGTTGAGACTACGGTAAGTTTGACCTTCCCCTCCTGAATGTAGAAGACGGCATCTGCCGCATCTCCTTGTGAAAAAATACGATCTTTCTTTCTGGATTTCAGGCGGCTTGTGCCCAATTTTTCCAAAGTGAGCAATCTTGACCAGAGGCTCTCTCCCCAAATCGAGTAGCCTTAATCCCCATTCAATGCGTCAACACAACATGAGGGAGGGTGATCCACTATGAGTAGCACGACCAAGGCCTATCTGGTGGGCGGCGGGATCGGTTCCCTGTCCGCTGCGGCTTTCATGATCCGCGACGGCGGAATCTTGGGCCGCAATATCACGATCTTCGAAGCGATGCCCGTTCCGGGCGGCAGTCTGGATGGGGGCGGCAATCCGGAGGACGGCTACACCCTGCGCGGCGGCCGTATGCTGACCACCGACAATTACGAATGTACCTGGGATCTGTTCAAGACGATTCCCTCCCTGAGCGCTCCGGGTCGAACCGTGTATGAAGAAACCGTCGCGTTCAATGAACAGAATATCCCGCATTCCATGGCGCGCCTGGTGGATAGAAACCGCTTCAAGGTGGATGTGACGTCGATGGGATTTACCATGGCAAACAGGCTGGAGTTGCTCAAGCTCACCGAGGCCGATGAAGACACGCTGGGTGCGAGCGACATTACCAACTGGCTGTCGCCGGAGTTTTTCACGACCACGTTCTGGTACATGTGGGCCACCACGTTTGCGTTCCAGCCCTGGCATAGCGCGGTAGAATTCAAACGGTACCTACATCGCTTCATGATGGAATTCTCCCGCATCGAAACTCTGGCCGGTGTCAAGCGCACGGTCTACAACCAGTTTGATTCACTGGTCCGCCCCTTAGTGAGCTGGCTACAGGCGCAGGATGTGAATGTGGTCATGAATTGCACGGTGACCGATTTCACCCTGGCAACCGAAGGCGGCAAGGTTGTGGTCAAGGGTATCCAGTGTATTCGCAACAGCAGTCCCGAGATCATTCATGTCGCCGAAGGCGATGTGGTGTTTTTCCAAAACGCCTCGATGACCGATGCCGCCACCTACGGGTCCATGACGAGCGCACCGGCACACCGTACCAAGCAGGATAGCGGCGGGTGGGCGTTATGGGAAAAACTGGCCGCAGGCCGTCCTGAATTCGGCAACCCGGCAGCGTTCAATTCCAGCATTCCGGAATCGTACTGGGAGTCGTTTGCCGTCACGCTGAAAGACACCGCCTTTTTCGACCAGATGGAGACATTCACCGGCAATCGCGCCGGCACCGGCGGTTTGGTGACGTTCAAGGACTCCAACTGGTTCATGTCCGTGGTATTGGCCCATCAACCGCATTTTGCCGGCCAGCCTGCAGGCGTACAGGTGTTCTGGGGATATGCGCTGCATCCTGACCGCATAGGCGATTTTGTCGCCAAACCCATGTCCGCATGCAGCGGTGCGGAAATCCTGCAAGAGCTTTGCGGACATCTGAATTTTAACCTGGCAACGCTGGCGACGGCCAATTGCATTCCTTGTCGTATGCCATACATCACGAGCATGTTCATGCCTCGCGCCAAAGGTGACCGGCCGCTCCCAGTTCCCCGCAATTCCAAGAATCTGGCGTTCATCAGCCAGTTTGTCGAGATCCCTGACGACGTGGTGTTCACGGTGGAGTATTCGGTACGGGCTGCGCAGATGGCCGTGTATCAATTACTCAAGGTCGATCGCGAAGTCCCACCCATCCATCGGCACGACAAGTCGCTCAAAGTGAAACTGGATGCCGTGATCAAGGCGTTCCAGTAAGTGGCAGATTGCCTGATGATCGCGACGCTCTGGTCAGCAACAGGGTGAAGGATTTGAGGGCGGCATGGTTGATCTCTGGCGGAGGGCATAATCATCAAACAACTCGGAAATTGAAGGGTGCCTCATGCTGGTCAGAATGCATGCACGACGAGCGTCGGATGAAATCTAGCGTCGGACAGGAACATCGCCTGTGGCAAAGGAACGAGTCAGTCGCGTCTACCAATTTGAGGATGCCACGGTGATCGGTGAGAGTGCGAAGAAAGGATAACCCATGGCGAAAATGATGACAGCTTTCGTGATGAAGGGCATCGGCAAAGTGGATTTCATGGAAAAGCCGATCCCAGAGTCAGGGCCGAACGATGCTGTGGTCAAGACAACGAAGGCGCTCGTGTGCACGTCGGATGTCCATACATTGAAAGGGGCGTTAGGGAATCGCACCAATCTGACGCTGGGGCATGAAGCCGTGGGTATTGTGTACAAGCTTGGCAGTGCCGTGAAAGGCGTTCGGGAAGGAGACCGTGTCGCCGTCAATGCGATCACGCCCTGCTACAAATGCATCAATTGTCTCCGAGGCTATACCTCCCAATGCCAACAGATGCTGGGCGGGTGGAAGTTCGCCAACGTGAAAGACGGCTCATTTGCCGAGTATTTTCATGTGAACGATGCAGAGGCGAATCTGGTGCCGATCCTCAACTCCATCCCTGACGACGTCGCCGTGTATACAACCGACATGATGTCCACTGGCTTTATGGGAGCCGAGCACGCGAACATTCCGCTGGGTGGCAGTGTGGTCATCTTTGCACAAGGCCCGGTAGGACTCATGGCAACGGTTGGGGCCAGGCTTCATGGCGCAGGGTTGGTGATTGCGGTCGACAGTGTTCCAAAGCGGCTCGAAATGGCTAAGCACTTTGGGGCGGACGTGATTCTCGACTTCACAAAAGTCGACGCGGTTGAGGAAACGCTACGTCTGACAGACGGACAGGGCGTCGATTCCGCGATCGAGTGTCTGGGAAGTCAAGCCACCTTCGAAGCGTGCATCAAAGCGACGAGACCGGGAGCGACCATTTCGGTGGCCGGCTACTTCGGCCATGGCGACTCCGTCAACATTCCGAGACTCGAATGGGGCGTAGGGATGAGCGACAAGGTAATCAGAACCGGTCTCTGTCCAGGTGGCAAAGAGCGGATGCAGCGTTTGATTCGCCTGCTGCAGGCCGGCCGTGTCGATCCCACGCCGTTGACGACGCATCACTTCCCCTTCGATCAGGTGGATAAAGCACTGCATCTTATGGAAACGAAAGAAGACGGAGTTCTGAAACCGCTGATCTCGTTTGCGTGAAATCTGTTGCTGTGAACAAGAAGAGGCACCATGAAGATCGCAGTGATTGGCGCGACAGGATTTATGGGTTCGGCCATTGTGCAGGAAGCGTTGAGTCGAGGCCATGAAGTCGTGGGAACAACAATCCCTACAATCAGGACAATGAGACCACTTGGCTGAATTGGGATCTCGTCCAGCGCAATCAGGACATGGTCCATTTTCAAGCGTATGATCGCCTTTCGTAAGGCCCATCCGTCGCTCGGTCGCAGCCGCTTCTGGCGCAAAGATTGGTATGGGGTGGGGACCGATGTGGATCTGTCCTACGACTCGCATAGCCTGGCGTTCTTCCTCTCCGGCGCTTCGCAACAGGACGATGACCTTTACGTTATGATCAACGGTTATTGGGAGGACCTATCCTTTACCATTCAGGAAGGCCAGCTGTCGGACTGGGGAAGGAGTATCGATACGAGCTTGCCGAGCCCTGAGGATTTCCAAGAGCCTAGACAGGAACAAGCCCTGCGATTCCTGCGCTACCAGGTAAAGGCTTGATCGATTGTGGTGTTATTGCGAACGGCTAATATGATGGGGTTCAGAGCCCTGAGAGGGAGTAATCGCGATGCCGGTGAATAAGAAAACGTCCTTTTCGATCGTGTATGTCATTCTCGCGCTTGGGGCAATCATGCTCGTGCACGATTTCATCGTGGCGACGCAGAAGCTTGAAGAGCTTCCATACAGCGAGTTCAGGACACTCGTGGCGGCCGGCAAAGTGGTGGAAGTAACGGTCACCAATCAGAGAGTGACCGGGAAGCTGAAGCTGGAAGAAGGATCCAAAGAACAGAAGTTATTTACCACCGTTCGGGTTGAAGACCCTGATCTGGTCAAGGAGCTCAGCGCACGCAACGTCACGTTTTCCGGCGTAATTGAAAGTACCTTCTTGCGCGATCTCCTTTCCTGGATCGTTCCCGCATTGGTCTTTGTCGGCATTTGGTTCTTTGTCATTCGACGATTCGGGCAGGGCCAAGGGGGGTTCATGACAGTGGGGCAGTCGAAGGCGAAGATTTATGCCGAGAAGGACACGAAGGTGACTTTCGCGGATGTGGCCGGGGTGGACGAGGCGAAGGACGAGCTGCGCGAGGTGATCGAGTTTCTGAAGACACCGGAAAAATTTACGCGCCTTGGAGGAAAGATTCCGAAAGGGATTTTACTCGTCGGCCCTCCTGGAACCGGCAAGACTCTTCTGGCCCGCGCCGTGGCCGGAGAGGCCGGGGTGACATTTTTTAGCATCAGTGGGTCCGAGTTCGTGGAAATGTTTGTGGGGGTCGGGGCAGCCCGAGTACGGGACCTGTTCGAGCAGGCGAAGGTCAAAGCGCCCTGCATTATCTTCATCGACGAACTGGATGCGATCGGGAAAGCCCGCGGGATGGGACCCATGGCGCATGAGGAGCGTGAGCAGACCTTGAACCAGTTGCTGGTCGAGATGGATGGTTTCGATCCCCGCATCGGCGTCATTCTGATGGCGGCGACCAATCGACCGGAAATCCTGGACCCGGCACTCTTGCGGGCCGGCCGGTTCGACAGGCAAGTCTTGGTCGATCGCCCGGATAAGATCGGACGTCTGGCCATCTTGCGCGTCCATGCGAAGCAGGTGGTCTTGGGCCCCGATGCGGACCTCGAAGTGATCGCCGGGATGACTCCCGGTTTCTCGGGCGCCGATCTCGCCAATATCATCAACGAAGCGACACTCTTGGCCGTGCGTCGGAATAAGGAGCAGGTGGGTCTCCCGGAATTGCAAGAAGCGGTGGAGAGGGTCGTCGCCGGATTGGAGAAGAAGAATCGGGTGCTCAACAAGATGGAGAAAGAGCGAGTCGCTCACCACGAAGTGGGCCACGCATTGGTGGCCCTGTCATTCCCAGGATCAGACCCGATCCAGAAGATCTCGATCATTCCTCGCGGGATTGCCGCCTTGGGCTATACCCTTCAGCTCCCGACCGAGGATCGCTTTCTGATGGCCAAGACGGAACTGGAGAACAAGATTGCCGTCTTATTCGGAGGGCGGGTTGCGGAAGAATTGATCTTCGGCGAGGCCTCCACGGGAGCGCAGAACGACCTGGTCAAGGCCACGGACATTGCCAAGAGTATGGTCAAATCCTATGGGATGAGCGACAAACTGGGGACCGTCTCGCTCGATCGTGAACGCCAACCCCTCATGATGCCGATCCAGGCGCCTCAGGAGAAAGGCGACTACTCGGAGGAGACTGCCCGCGAGATCGACTGTGAAGTGCGCCGGATCATCGATGAGCAGTACGAGCGCGTGAAACGGCTCTTAGCGGAAAAAAAGCCCGCACTCATAGCAGGAGCGACCGTACTGCTTGAGCGAGAGGTGATCAGTGGGGCGGATTTGAAAGCCATCATGGACAAGCACTGAGGCACCGATTTATATCGGCAATGAAGGTTGATGAGGACATCGTTCAAAGTCGGTCTAAGTTTTGGTCTCACGTCCGGCGTGATTACGACATTGGGGTTGATGGTGGGACTCCATTCAGGTACCCACTCACGCACCGTCGTGATCGGTGGCATTCTGACGATTGCGATTGCTGATGCCATGTCGGATGCCTTAGGTATGCACATTGCGGAGGAGTCCAAGAATCATGGGCTCGTATCGGAAATCTGGGAATCGACTATTGCCACCTTTGTGGCCAAGTTTCTGATCGCGCTGACCTTCGTCGTGCCGGTGCTGTTGTTGCCGCTGGAGAACGCCATGATGGTGAGCGTGGGATGGGGCCTCACGCTGCTCGCGGTGCTGAGTTATTTCTTGGCGCGTGCCCAGCAGATCCCGGCCTGGAAAGTCATCGCTGAGCATGTCGTCATTGGCGTCAGTGTGATTGCGATCACGCATTATGTGGGCGACTGGATTCATGCGACGTTGAGTTAGCTCGTAATTCAACGAGGATGTCACCGAGGGAACCAGTGATGGTGCAACCACCGCGCGTTGCGTACTTTTCCATGGAGATCGGCCTTGAGTCCGGGATGCCGACCTATTCGGGAGGGCTCGGCGTGCTCGCCGGCGACACGATACGCTCGGCTGCGGATCTCGATGTGCCGATGGTGGCGGTGTCATTGCTGCACCGCCGGGGGTACTTTTTTCAGCGGCTGGATGCGCAGGGTCAGCAAAGCGAGGAGCCTGTCGCGTGGCCGGTCAATGATTTCGCGGAACTGATCGACGAGCAGGCTACGGTCGATATCGAAGGCCGCACGGTCCATGTCAGGGCCTGGAGGTATTGCGTAACGGGTGAGTCTGGGTCTGTTGTCCCAGTGTATCTGCTCGATACAGATGTGAGTGGGAATCAGTCCTGGGATCGGACCCTCACCGATGTGCTCTACGGAGGCGATGACCATTATCGCCTCTGTCAGGAGGTGGTACTGGGGATCGGGGGACTCCGCATGCTGCGGGCGCTTGGATACCGGGACATTCTCCGGTTCCATATGAATGAGGGGCATGCCGCTTTGCTCGTCCTCGCGCTGATAGAAGAGAAACTGGCTGCACAGGGCCAGGCAGAGTCCGTACCGGCTGATCTCATCAACACGGTTCGTGAACAATGTGTCTTTACAACCCATACTCCCGTGCCGGCAGGGCACGATCAATTCCCCGAGGAGCTCGCTCTGCGGGTGTTGGGAGAGCATCGGTGGGCCAGGTTGAAGGCCTGCGGCATTGAGCAGCGATTGAATCTGACGCAGCTGGCCCTGCGGGGATCCCGTTATGTCAACGGAGTTGCGATGAAGCATGGGGAGGTCTCCCACAGCATGTTCCCCGGTTATCCGATCCATTCCATTACCAACGGCGTTCATGCCTCGACGTGGACCGCTCCGTCGTTCCAGGCACTCTTCGATAGCCATTTGCCGGACTGGCGGCGCGATCAACTCTCGCTGCGCTATGCAGCGGGGATTCCCACTTCGGATATCTGGTCGGCCCATGTGGAAGCCAAGCGCACGTTAGTCGAGCATGTGAATCGGGAGTCGAATGCAGGATTCGATCGTGAGCTGTTGACGATAGGATTCGCCCGTCGGTTTGCGGCCTACAAACGTGCCGGTCTGATCTTTCAGGATCTCGACCGGCTCAAGAAGATTGTTCGCACGGCCGGGCCGATCCAGATCGTCTTTGCCGGCAAGGCGCATCCGCACGACCGCGACGGCAAAGACCTGATTGCACACATCCACGAGATGCGTGATGCGCTGCAGGGTGTGATCGCAGTCTCGTATCTGACCAATTACGACATGGAGGTGGCCAAGATGCTCTGTGCCGGTGTCGATGTGTGGCTCAATACGCCCTTGCCGCCGATGGAAGCATCAGGGACGAGCGGGATGAAGGCGGCGATGAATGGGGTACCCAGCCTAAGTGTGCTCGACGGCTGGTGGATCGAGGGCCACCTCGAAGGTGTGACCGGTTGGTCGATCGGCGATCGGGTGGAGGCCTGCCTGGACCCTGCATCTGGGATGGATGCCTGTCACGCAGCGGAACTTTATGGAAAACTGGAAGAAAAAGTCTTGCCCTGCTTTTATCAGAACCGCGAACATTTTATCGAGATCATGCGGCACGCGATTGCATTGAACGGGGCATTTTTCAATACGCAACGCATGGTCGCCCAGTACCTCCACAATGCCTACCGATTAGGGCAAGCGCCTGTGCAGCAGAGTCAGGGGTCGGTGTGAGGTCCTCACATCGATCGCCGGCGGTAGGCTGAGGCTGAGGTCAAGGTTGAGCGAAGATTCGACAGGCTTCATCTCAGCCTTAACCTTAGCCGCAACCTTCTAACGACGCTGGCGGAATTTTCAGCATCCTGCTAGATCACTGCCTGGGACTCTGGTTTCAGTTTCAACAAGAAAGGTGTCCGCCATGACTCAGTTGCCAGAGAACCAGACGACCAAAATCTGGCAGTTCACGCCGGACAAGCTCGCACTCTTCCTTGAGGCAGATTCCGAGCGCGGACTCACCGGCCAGGAGGTCGAGCGCCGTAGCAGCAAATTCGGTCCCAACGAATTGCCCGAAGCTGCCCCACCGTCACTGGTGAAGCTGTTTCTTTCTCAGTTCACGAGCGTCATTGTGTGGGTGTTGGTTGGCGCGGCCGTCATATCCGGTCTCTTGGAAGATTGGCTCGATGCGGCGGCGATCTTGGCCATCGTGTTTCTCAATGGTCTGCTCGGGTTCGTGCAAGAGTTTCGGGCCGAGCGATCGTTGGCGGCGTTGCGGAAGATGTCGGTCTCGATGGCCCGAGTGATCCGTGACGGCGTCCTCCGGTCTATCCCCGCACGGGAATTGGTACCAGGCGATGTGATCCTTCTTGAAGCAGGCGATCGCATTCCAGCGGATGCTCGCTTGATCTATGCAACAACCTTCCAAGTGCAAGAAGCCTCGCTGACGGGTGAATCCACCCCGGTTCAGAAAAACGCTATGGTTCTCGAAGGAGCCGATGTGCCTTTGGCCGACCGGACCAACATGGCATTCATGGGCACCACGGCGGTCTCAGGCAAGGCTCGCGCGCTGGTCGTGACGACGGCGCTCCACACGGAATTGGGCCGGATTGCCGCGATGATCCAGCGGGCGTCGGAAGCGGAACGGACGGAAACTCCGCTGCAGCGCCGGCTGGAGCAGTTCGGCTATACCCTTCTCTGGCTGGCGCTGGCCGTGGTCGCTGTCGTGTTCGGCCTGGGCTATTGGCGTGGCGAGCCGTTGATGGCGATGATTTTGACGTCGGTCAGCCTGGCTGTGGCGGCTGTGCCGGAGGGTCTCCCCGCCGTGGTGACGATTACATTGGCACTGGGGGTTACCCGCATGGTGAAGCGGCATGCGCTGATCCGTAAACTGCCCGCCGTTGAAACGCTGGGATCGGCGACGGTGATCTGCACCGACAAGACCGGCACACTGACAAAGAATGAGATGACGGTCACGAAATTGTTCGTCGGCACCGCAGCATTCGACGTCACGGGAGAGGGGTATGCGCCGATCGGCGAAATCCGTGAGGCATCCAAGGTCAGAGAAAACGGTTCTGAGTTAAGAGTTCTGAGTTCTGAGTTGTCCGGAAAAGGGATGAATCTCCGATCAGATAACTCAGAACTCAAAACTCAGAACTCAGCACTTCAAAGCCTCGCCCCAGGCCTGCGCGAACTGCTGACTGCCGCAGTGCTGTGCAACGGTGCGACGTTACGAGAGGAGAATGGAGCGTGGCAGATGATCGGCGATCCGACGGAAGGCGCGCTGCTCGTCGCGGCGGCGAAGGTCGCATTGACGAAGGAAGGACTGGAGGAGGCCGCGACATTCGTAGAGGAAATTCCCTTCGATGCCGAGCGGAAAATGATGACCATCATCCGTCGCACGGCGGACGGAACCATGGCCTATGTGAAAGGGGCGCCGGACCTTCTGCTCGGCCGCTGCACGCACCGCATGACGCTCGACGGCGTGATCGAGCCGTTGAGCGAGCAGCACCGGCAGGCGATTCTCGATACCAACGCATCCCTGGCCCGCGAGACCCTCCGTGTGCTTGCCGTGGCGCATCGCCGCCTCGACGACTCCCGCATGCAACTGCGAGCCGACTCGGTGGAGCGGGATCTGGTGTTTCTCGGCTTGTTCGCGATGAAAGATCCGTTGCGGTCTGAAGCCAAGGAAGCCGTTCGTCTCTGCCGGGAGGCGGGCATTCGAGTGGTGATGATTACCGGCGATCACAAAGAGACGGCGGTGGCGATCGCGAAGGAACTCGAGCTGTTCGACGGCGAGGCTGTGGCGCTCTCGGGAGCGGAACTCGACCAGCTTACCGTCGAACAATTAGCTCAGCGCGTGGAGCGTACCATGGTCTATGCGCGGGTCTCGGCAGCGCATAAGCTGGACATCGTACAGGCCTGGAAACGTCGGGGTGCTATTGTGGCGATGACGGGTGATGGCGTCAACGATGCGCCTGCGATCAAGGCTGCGGATATCGGCGTCGCGATGGGGCTCAGCGGTACCGATGTGACCAAGGAAGCCGCCGACATGGTGGTCACGGACGACAACTTCGTCTCGATTGCGGCGGCGGTGGAAGAAGGCCGCGGAGTGTTCGACAACATCCGCAAGGCCGTCCATTTTCTCTTGTCGTGCAATGTGGGCGAAGTGTTGGTGATGCTGTTTGCAACGCTTCTGGGTCTGCCCCTCCCGCTCCTGCCCATCCACATTCTCTGGATGAATCTCGTGACAGACGGCGTTCCTGCCTTGGCGTTGGCGGTCGATCCCAAAGCGCCTGATCTGATGAAGCGTCCGCCTCGCCGTCCGGATGCTCGGCTGCTGGACGGCGGACGATTGTTGGCGATCGGCGGAGAGGGGTTGATGTTGGGGTTGATCGCATTAGGAGCATTCAGCTACAGCCTCTATGGCCTGCATCAAGAGCTCGACCAGGCAAGGACAGTGGCCTTCACAGTGATGGTGGTGGCGCAACTGGTGCACGTTTTCAACTGCCGGAACGAACGGCTGTCGCTGTTCCAGCTGGGCGTCGGGACGAATCGCGCGCTGGTGTGGGCCTTCCTTCTCTCGCTTGTCGTGCAGGTCGCGGTGCTCACGGTTCCAGTGGTAAGACCGATCTTCAAGGTCGCCGCGGTGCCGATTGAGGATTGGCTGCTAATGGGGGCCATGGGAATTCTGCCGTTTCTTATTATGGAGGCAATCAAGTTGCTGCGACGATGAAGGTACTGGCGATCAATAGCGGAAGCTCCTCCCTGAAGTTCAAAGTCGTCGAGTTCGACGAATCTGCTGATGCGGCAGAGAGCCGGCAACCGAGCATTCGTTATGAGGGATCAGTCGAAGAACTCGGGCCTGCCGCCAGATTGCTGCTCCGTTGCGCTGGAGCGGCAATGCTGCAGACCACGCGTGCGGTCGCCACCCATGCCGAGGCAGTCCAGTCCATGATGCAGATGTTAGAGGAGTCGAGCCGGCAGGAAGGACGGGCTCTTGGCATTGAGGCCATCGGGCACCGAGTGGTGCATGGAGGTGAGCGGTTTCAAGAGCCGGTCAGAATCGACGATGAAGTCTTTGCCGCGATTGATCGTTTGGCCGAACTCGCGCCGCTGCATAATCCTGGGTGCATCGCTGGGATCAAGGGCCTACGCGCCGTGATGGGATCTGACACCCCGATGGTCGCCGTCTTCGATACGGGGTTCCACCGCTCGATCCCGCCCCAGGCGGCCACCTATGCGATCGATCTCGATCTGGCTCGCAAGCACGGTATCCATCGTTATGGATTTCATGGCATCGCGCATGCGTCGTTAGCCAGCATCTGTGCTCTAGCGGCCAACCGTCCGCTTACCAGTCTACGCCTCATTACGCTGCAACTCGGCAATGGTTGCTCCGCGACGGCAATCGATCGGGGACGCTCGGTAGATACGTCCATGGGATTTACACCTCTCGAAGGTCTGGTGATGGGCACCAGGTCGGGCGATCTGGACCCTGCGTTAGTAGGGTATCTGGTCCGGAAGGCAGGTCTGTCGATTGATGAGGTCGAGCATCTCTTGAACGAGAGTTCCGGCCTCCTGGGACTGTCCGGTTTGTCGAGCGACATGCGCGAGCTGTTGATCGCGGCAGAGGGAAGACCGGACTCGCGCGCTGCGCTGGCCGTGGACGTGTTTTGTTATCGCGTTCGCAAGTACGTCGGCGCGTACTTGGCCGTGCTGGGGGGGGCTGATGCGATCGTCTTCGGCGGCGGCATCGGCGAGCGGTCTGCGGTGATTCGTTCTCGGATCTGTGATGGAATGGGCTGGTGCGGGCTACGACTCGATCCTGTGCGTAATGAGGCTGCCGTTGGGCTTGCGTCCGGTGAAGCGACGAAGATCAGCGAAGATGGTGCGCAGCTCGCCTGCTATGTGGCGGGCGTCGATGAAGAGGTCGAAATTGCTCGCGCCACGCGAGACTGTGTCATGAAAAGATCGACATAGCTCGTAACGTATCGCCGAGGTGCAGGCACGCATTGGCTTGATGCTGAGACTATCTAAAATGGAGAGACAACCATGAAGTCCGTTTTAGGCAAAAAGAATGTAGCCATGATCGATGCCTATTGGCGCGCCGCGAATTATTTGTCCGTCGGCCAGATTTATCTCTACGACAATCCATTGTTGAAGAAGCCGCTCAAGCTGGCGCATATCAAGCCGCGCTTGCTCGGCCACTGGGGTACGACGCCGGGGTTGAATTTCGTCTATGTCCACCTGAACCGTGTCATTAAAGAATACGATCTGAACGTCATGTATATCACCGGGCCAGGTCATGGCGGGCCTGGACTCGTGGCGAACGCGTATCTGGAAGGCACCTACAGCGAGGTTTATCCGAACATCTCGAAAGATGAAGAGGGTCTGAAGCGGCTGTTCACGCAATTTTCTTTTCCCGGCGGCATTCCGAGTCATGTCTCACCGGAGACGCCGGGGTCTATTCACGAGGGTGGCGAGTTGGGTTACTCGCTGTCACATGCGTTCGGCGCGGCGTTCGATAATCCGGACTTGTTCGTCGCCTGTGTTGTGGGCGATGGTGAAGCCGAAACCGGCCCGCTGGCGACCAGTTGGCATTCGAACAAGTTCCTGAACCCTGCGCGGGACGGCGCTGTGCTGCCGATCCTACATCTGAACGGATACAAAATTGCCGGTCCCACGGTGCTGGCGCGCATTCCACACGATGAACTGCAATCGCTGTTTGTCGGATACGGGTACAAGCCGTATGTTGTCGAAGGCGACGATCCCGCCACGATGCATCAACAGATGGCTGCCACGCTGGATGCAGTCGTGGCTGACATCAAGACGATCCAGCGCACCGCGCGGACGAAGGGATTTAGGAAACGGCCTCGGTGGCCCATGATCGTCCTGCGCTCTCCGAAGGGCTGGACTGGGCCGAAGGTCGTGGATGGGAAGCAGACGGAAGGAACATTCCGTTCGCACCAGGTACCGATGGGCGATATGAGTCATCCGGGCCATGTGAAGCTGTTGGAGCAGTGGATGAAGAGCTATCGACCACAGGAATTTTTTGACCGGACGGGCCGGTTTCTTCCTGAGCTTGCCGATCTGGCACCGACAGGCGAGCGCCGCATGAGCGCTAATCCACACGCCAACGGCGGACTCTTGCTGCACGACCTGCGCCTGCCTGATTTCCGCGATTACGCTCTGAAAGTACAGAAGCCCGGAGCAGTGGAGGGCGAAGCCACTCGCGTCCAAGGCGAGTTTATCCGCGACGTGGTCAAATCTAACTCCAACAACTTCCGTGTGTTCAGTCCGGACGAAACGGCCTCGAACCGATGGGGCGCTGTGTTTGAGGTGACGAACCGATGCTCGACCGCAGAGATCCTTCCCGGCGACGATCATGTGGCGCCGGATGGCCGAGTGATGGAAATGTTGAGCGAGCATCAGTGCGAAGGCTGGCTCGAAGGCTATCTCTTGACGGGCCGCCATGGGTTCTTCTCCTGCTACGAGGCATTCATCCACATCATCGACTCGATGTTCAATCAGCATGCCAAATGGCTGAAGGTCTGCGGCCATATTCCATGGCGGCGGCCGATTGCCTCCTTGAATTATGTATTGTCGTCGCATGTGTGGCGGCAGGATCACAACGGTTTCAGCCACCAGGACCCGGGGTTCATCGACCATGTGGTCAATAAGAAGGCTGAGGTGATCCGAGTCTATCTACCGCCCGATGCCAATACGCTCTTGTCCGTGACCGACCACTGTCTGCGGAGTCGTAATCACGTGAATGTCATCGTCGCGGGCAAACAGCCGGCGCCCCAGTGGTTGAATATGGACGCCGCGATCACACATTGCACCGCCGGCATCGGCATTTGGGAATGGGCGAGTAACGATAAGAGCAGTGAGCCGGATGTCGTGATGGCCTGTTGCGGCGACGTCCCCACGCTGGAAACGCTGGCGGCCGTGTCGTTGCTGCGTCGGCATCTGCCAGACGTGAAGGTACGGGTGGTCAACGTCGTGGATCTCATGAAACTGCAACCGCCCAAAGAGCATCCCAATGGCCTGAGCGACAAGGAGTTCGATGCGTTGTTCACAACGGACAAGCCGATCATCTTTGCCTTCCATGGCTATCCCTGGCTGATTCATCGGTTGACCTACCGTCGGACGAATCACAAGAATTTGCATGTGCGCGGGTATAAGGAGGAAGGCACGACGACGACGCCGTTCGATATGGCGGTCTTGAATGACCTCGATCGGTTCCATTTGGTAATGGACGTGATCGACCGTGTCCCAGAGCTGGGGTCTCTTGCCGCTCATATCAGACAAGCGATGCAGGACAAACGAGTGGAGCACACGTCGTATATTGCCAAGTACGGGGACGATCAACCGGATATTCGAGATTGGAAATGGGGCGCAAGACGATGAAGCTCCCCCGCAGCAAGCTATGGGGTATTCGGCCAAGGAGAATAACAGTCTCGACGATCACTCAATCGGCAGAAGTCCATGACCCGGCGCGGAGGTTCACATGACAGTGCCAAGCGTAGTGTTTTTCTTCGACGTCGACAACACTCTTCTCGACAACGATCGGGTGACGGACGATCTTAAACGCCATCTTGAACAGCAGATGGGGCATGAACGGCAGGAAAACTACTGGGCGATCTTCGAGCGGTTGCGAACGGAACTCGGTTACGCCGACTACTTGGGGGCGCTCCAGCGTTATCGGGTTGAACATCCTCGCGATCCACAAGTATTGACGGTCTCTCACTTTCTGGTGAACTATCCATTTGCGAATCGAGTGTTCCCGAACGCGCTCGATGCGGTGGAGCATGTGAAGCAATGGGGGAAGGCGGTCATTTTGTCGGATGGAGACGTGGTGTTCCAACCGAGGAAAATTGAGCGGTCCGGTCTCTTTGAGGCGGTGGAGGGCCATGTGCTGATCTACATCCATAAAGAGCAAGAGCTCGACGATGTCGAGCGGCGGTATCCAGGCGATCACTATGTGGTCATCGACGACAAGCTCAAAATCCTCACAGCGGTCAAGAAAATCTGGGGCGCGCAGGTGACGACCGTGTTCCCCCGGCAGGGACACTATGCCCGTGATCCACATCTGCTCAAGAGCTACCCGCCTGCGGACGTGAGCATCGACCGCATCGGTGATCTGCTCCGGTACGATCTTTCCCAGCTTGTCGGCGCAGGAACCGCGTCGACTCGTAAGTCGTAGTTGGCCTGCAGCACAGGCGCGAGCTGAACGGTGCCTTCATATAATGCAGAGAATAATGCGTCGCACCTCCGCAACGCTGGTTGAATGGCCGGCGATTATCCGAATCCTGAAATGGGGAAGGAACATGGTTTGACGCGAGAGGAGTCGTCCGGCCAGTGGAATTTTTGGAGCAGCCCATCGGCTGAGGTTCTTGAACAACTCGACTCAAGTATCAAAGGACTCTCCGGCGATGAGGCGCGACGGCGTCATCTGCGCGATGCGCATCTCCTCTTGAAACCAAAGAGCCGGCTATCTACCTATGAGCTGCTGTTTCGGCAATTCACCAGCCCGATCATCCTCATACTTCTGGCGGCCGCGGGGCTGGCCTTCTTTCTGGCAGATCGGACCGACACGGCGATCATTCTCCTGATCGTGCTCGCCAGCGGCCTGCTCGGGTTCTGGCAGGAACGGAGCGCGAATCAAGCGGTGGCCAGCCTGCTTGCGATCGTGCAAGTTAAAGCCGATGTGTGGCGCGACGGAACCCCGGCCGCTGTGCCGGTTGAGGAGGTCGTGCCGGGCGATGTTGTTCTGCTCAGAGCGGGCGACACGGTTCCCGGCGATTGCCTCCTGCTGGAATCCAAAGATCTGTTCGTGGACGAGGCGACGCTCACGGGCGAGACCTATCCAGTCGAGAAAATCTGCGGCATCCTGCCTACTGACATTCTCTTGGCCCGACGGACGAATAGTCTCTTTCTCGGGACCCATGTCGTCAGCGGAAACAGCACGGCGGTCGTGGTGCACATCGGGTCGGATACAGAATTCGGAAAGGTCTCGGGCCGGTTACGACTCAGGCCGCCCGAGACGGAGTTCGAGCGAGGCATCAGGCAATTCGGGTATCTGCTTTTGGAAGTGACCGTCGTGTTGGTCGTCGCCATTTTCGCGGTCAACGTGTATCTAGCCAGGCCCGTACTCGAAGCGTTTCTATTCTCCCTCGCGCTCGCGGTCGGTCTCACCCCGCAGCTGCTGCCGGCCATCATCAGCATCAATTTAGCCCATGGGGCCAAGCGCATGGCGCAGCGGAAAGTGATTGTGAAGCGATTGGCCTCAATCGAAAACTTCGGGAGCATGACCGTTTTCTGTTCGGACAAGACAGGAACGTTGACCGAAGGGCTCGTCCGGCTGAAGGCCGCGTGCGATATCAAGGGGAGTCCGAGCGAACGGGTGCTCCTACACGGCGCACTCAATGCGAGTTTTGAAACCGGGTTTCATAACCCGATCGACGAAGCCATCCGTACCGCGTGCTCATTCGACCTTTCCCCTTATCGGAAATTGGATGAAGAACCCTACGACTTTGTCCGCAAACGGTTGTCTGTGTTGGTCGCGACGCCGACTGCGCATCTCTTGGTGACCAAGGGGGCGTTGGCGAATGTGCTGGCGGTCTGTTCAACCGCCGAGAATGCAGATGGCACCGTGGTTGAGTTGGTTGCCGTGCGGGATGCCATCGAATTGCAGATGGCGCAGTGGGCCGGTCAGGGATGGCGGGTGCTCGGCCTCGCCTCTCGTGAGATGGGCGCACGAGAGGGCATCACCAAGGACGATGAGGCGGATATGACGTTCTTGGGATTCCTGCTGTTCGAAGATCCCGTCAAAGCCGATGTCGTGGAGACGATTGGCCGCCTTAAGAGCCTGGGCGTCACCTTGAAGATCGTGACCGGAGACAATCGTCTCGTCGCGGCCCATGTCGGACAGGCGATAGGTTTGATGAATGGACATCTGTTGACCGGCGAGGATTTACGGCAGATGAGCGACGAAGCGCTGGTGTCGCGCGTGAATGACGTCCATGTGTTTGCCGAGGTCGAGCCGAATCAAAAAGAGCGGATCATCCTGGCCTTGAAGAAGGCGGGCCATGTCGTCGGCTACGGGGGTGACGGCATCAACGATGCCTCGGCATTGCACGCGGCGGACGTCGGTGTGTCCGTCGAAAGTGCAGTGGACGTGGCGAAGGAAGCGGCTGATATCGTGTTGCTGGAGAAAGATCTTGGGATCCTCGTCGAAGGAGTCCAGGAAGGGCGGAGGACATTCGCCAACACGTTGAAGTATGTCTTTATGGCGACCAGCGCGAACTTCGGCAACATGTTCAGCATGGCTGGGGCGTCGCTGTTTCTCTCCTTCCTGCCCCTGCTGCCCAAGCAGATATTATTGACCAATCTCCTGACCGACGTTCCGGAAATGACCATCGCCGGTGATCGCGTGGATGAGGAGCTGATCGATCGGCCCAGGCGGTGGAACATCGCCTTCATCAGGAAGT
>JAYTTD010000070.1:0-25409 GCA_043745235.1 Nitrospira sp.
CGAACGCTACGGCGTCTCGATTTTCTATACGACCCCCACCGCCATTCGCCTGCTCATGCGCTATGGAGAAGACTGGCCCAAGAAATACGATCTCTCCACCCTCCGCATCTTGGGCAGCGTCGGCGAACCGATCAATCCTGAAGCCTGGGAATGGTTCCATCGCGCAACTGGTGGGGACAAACCGATCATGGATACTTGGTGGCAGACCGAAACAGGGTCCATCCTGATTACACCTCTGCCGACAGTCCCCTTGAAGCCAGGCTCCGCGACCAGGCCCTTCCTCGGCATCGAAGCCGATGTCGTGGACAGCGCAGGCAACAGCCTCCCCGCCAACGCCGGCGGCCTTGCCGTCATCAGAAAGCCCTGGCCCTCGATGATGCGGACCATCTACAAAGATCCGGAGCGGTACAAAACCTATTGGAACACGATCCCGAATTGCTACACCTCCGGCGACATCTGCCACAAAGATGAAGATGGTTACATGTGGTTCATGGGCCGCGCCGATGACGTGATCAAAGTGGCCGGCAACCGGCTCGGCACCGCAGAAGTGGAAAGCGCGCTGGTCAGTCACCACGCCGTGGCAGAAGCTGCGGTGATCGGCAAACCGCACAAACTCGTCGGCGAGTCCATCAAAGCCTTCGTCATTTTAAAACAAGGGGAAGTGGAGAGCCCGGCACTGATCCAGTCAATCAAGGATCAAGTGCTGCAGGAATTGGGTAAAATCGCCGTGCCATCCGAAATCGACATCGTGCCCTCACTCCCGAAAACCCGGTCCGGCAAAATTATGCGGAGAGTGCTCAAAGCGAAAGAGCTCGGGCAAGACCTTGGCGATATCTCGACGATCGAAGATTGATCCAACCGGCTTCAAGGCCGGTGATCAATGAAACATCTGTGCACGCTCCAAAAAAATCGGAGGCTGGCCATGTATATAGCAATCGGTTCCAGAATCAGCGTCACAATCGGAGTGCTGGCTATCTGCCTGGCAGCGATCAGCCCGTCCGGCACCTGGGCCGGCGAACCGGTCAAGCAGGAGAAGCAGGCGAAAAAAGCGAAAAAGCAGCCTCAGGTACCCGCGAACGCGCCCGCCCCAAAAGCGACCGTTCCGAAATTCGCCTCAGCAGAGACTGTGGGAAAAGCGCCATTCTGTTTCGGTGAAGCGCCAACGCTCGGCAAGCTCACGCCCGACGAAGGAAAAGCCGGAGACAGAGTCACCATCACCGGAACCAACTTCGGCGAAACAGCCTGTTTACGGGGCGTCTCCTTCGGCCCAGGTCACCCGGCTCAGTTTCAACAGACCAAGGACAGCATCACGACGATCGTGCCAAGCGGTGGGAAGAAAGGCCTGGTCCTCCTCACCATCACCACCGCCTCGGGAGAAAACTCAAAGCCGTTCCTCGTCAAATAGAGAGAGGAGGGCAGACTAGATGTCTCCTGTGCTCGTGCAACGCGCGGTCTCAGAAGACCCTCGTTGGACACGCGCAGTAGGAGACCATCTAGCCCGCCCTCAAGGGAGAAGGTAGAAGAGCGGTGGTCGCTGGATGTGCGCAGTGAAGGGCAACTTCGGCCACCCCTCTAAAGAGAGATGTTGAGAGTTGGAGGGTGCTCGTGCAACGTGCGAAGCGTAAACCAGGCGAACCGATCTATCTCACGCGCCATATATTGGGCCTCGCCCTAGCCGTGATCTTCCCCATTCTGCTGCCTCTCCTCTATCACCGTTACATTGGCCCACTCAGCTTTGCCACCCAATTTGTTGCAGCCCTACTCATAGCTGTTGCCGGAGCTGTCATGCTCTATTTCATCTACCGCGCCTCAGCTCGTAACGAACCGTAACACGTGAGGCATGAAACGGCAGTCGTGCATGGATTGTTTCATTGATTCATCAGATCATTGATTCAATGGTGCAATGGATCAACCGTCAATATCCTGCCAAATGCGTTTCACCTTTCACGCCTTACCTCTTCTCCTTCCGTGGTCGAGTTGGTTGAAAGAGAGAGCCACGCTCCCATAGAGTTCTAACGGACATACACGCACTGCCCCCGTCTACGCCTCCTGCATGCGCACGAACTGTCGCGCGTCGATCAGGTCCTTTCTGCTACAGAGCTGCTTTCCAAGCAACAGATGCTCCAGCGCCGCGATCCTGGCGGTCATCTCCGGTAACACAATATCAACCTGCTCGCGCAGATCCTGCAGCTGCCGACTCAATCCCGACTCCCCTCGCTTTGCAGCAGCCTTCTTGTTCACCCGCCCGACCGCTCGATCTTGCCCCCGCTTCCGTGGAACGATTCTCTTGATTGACATGGTTCCCTCCAGGTTGAGACTCCTTCTCTATCCGGCTTTTGAGAGCTGGTTATATACGATGCCCCCTCGAACAGGATCAGCTTAGAAGAAACCACGAAAACCGTCCAGAGGCAGAACGTTCAGCTGGATCAAGCCAGCTCTCCGGTCTCCCTCGCATCCGCCATCATTCGTTTCCGGGTATATATATCCCGTCTCTAAACCTCCGATGCCAGAGCCGCATTGCCCTCCTATCAACAGGCTAGACTCCATAGCACCCTCGCCAAGCTGTGCATAAGGAAGGTCTTCCCCTAGACACCCCCACATTCAGATCTTCGATTCAAGTAAGAAATCAGCAGGCGGTTGCTGGAAAACTACGGCTTGTGGAAAAGACAAAGATTCATCCGTCAAGCCACAAAATGTTGTGGGTATATTTGAGCAGACACAATGCCTATTTTTTAGGCAAACAGTTCAGGTCTCTCTCCATATGGGCCATTTCTCATTCGATGACACTCTTGCGCACAGGGTTATCCACAGAAGTTGGGGAATCGCATATGAGAGCCATCTGTACTCAAAATTGATTAGATTGAGGGGCAGGCTCAACATTTACCAATTGCTGGAGCAATGTTTTGAGATGCGAGACAGGCGAAGGTTTGAAGTTTTCGGAACGTCGAACCTCGCATGTCACAGGCTGGCTTATGGCTGACACGATGCTCCTGCCCATCTCACCCATCAAGACTTTCCCGTTCGTCGTGCATCACTCGCATATCTCGCGCGTGATACATCACAGTCCGTGAGTGCTCTCGTACGAGTGTGAACAGCACATCCCATCAGCGATCCGCTCTTCTCCTCTGAAGAGCAGGGTGATTTCTTCAGAAGAAAGCGGTATTCTTTGCAGCGAATGCGTGCGCCACAGCAGCATCCATCTCGAATTGTGTTGGCGGGAACCAGAAAGGGAATCCATGAGTTCGACACCAGGCATGACCGCATCACGTCAATTTAAGAAACTCCTCTTGTCAGAACAACTGGAGTTCATCTGTGAAGCCCATAACGGCCTCAGCGCAAAAATCGTTCAAGAAGCTGGCTTTCGAGGCATCTGGGCAAGCGGCCTCTCCATCTCAGCCCAATTCGGCGTCCGTGACAACAACGAAGCCAGCTGGACCCAAGTCCTGGAGAACCTGGAATTCATGTCCGATGCGACCACGATTCCGATTCTCCTCGATGGCGACACGGGATACGGCAACTTCAATAACATGCAACGGCTCGTCCGCAAACTCGAACAGCGCCGCATCGCCGCGGTTTGCATTGAAGACAAACTCTTCCCTAAGACCAATAGTTTTATCAAAGGGGACGCCCAACCGATGGCGGACATGCAGGAGTTCTGCGGCAAGATCAAGGCAGGCAAAGACGCCCAGACCGATCCGGACTTTTGCATTATTGCCAGAGTGGAAGCCTTCATCTGCGGCTGGGGATTGGCCGAAGCCCTGCGACGAGCTGAGGCCTATCATCAGGCAGGCGCAGATGGCATCCTCATTCACAGCGCCCTATCGGTGCCCGATGAAATTCTGGCATTCAAACAGGAATGGGGAAATCGATGCCCCGTCGTGATCGTGCCCACCAAGTATTACGCCACGCCCACCGATGTGTTTCGGCAGCATGGGTTTTCAATGGTGATTTGGGCCAATCACATGCTACGGGCTGCCGTAGCCGCCATGCAGAAAACCGCAAAGACCCTCAAGGAACAGGAACACCTGCTCTCTATTGAAGACAAAGTCGCGCCGGTCTCCGAAATCTTCCGCCTGCAAAATGCTGCGGAACTACAAGAAGCTGAAGACCGGTATCTGCCCCGAGGCGCCGAGGACACCTGTGCCATCGTACTAGCCGCATCCCGCGGCGATGAATTGGGAGAACTCACCGCACACCAGCCCAAAACGATGGTCAACATCCAGTGCACACCAATCCTCTCCCATATTGTCGACGCCTACAATGCAGTCGGCATCAAGGATATCGTGGTGGTCAGAGGGTATAAAAAAGAAGCCGTCAATCTGCCCAACCTGACCTATGTCGATAACAACGACTATGCAGAAACCGGCGAACTCGACTCCCTGCTCAAAGCTCTCCAATCCAGGAAAGGCCCGGCACAGAGCACGATCATTTCCTACGGCGACGTGCTCTTCAATAAATACATCCCCCAAACTCTCTGTCAGGAGACGGATGACTGTGTGATTTTCGTCGATAGCAACTGGCAGGAACAGACCAGCTATGCCCGCCTCGGTGGGTATACCGAATGCACCATTCCCAATACGAGAAAGGCCTTTAACGCCAAGATCTATCTCAAACAATTAGGGAACACCATCCCCAAAGAATCCATCCACGGGGTCTGGATGGGTTTCCTCAAAGTCTCGCCCAGCGCCGCCGGCCACATCACCGACATCATTGTGGAGCTGCTGGCCAAGCCGGCCAACCGCAAGGCCGGCATCCCCCAACTGCTCCAAGAACTATTGAAACGGCAGTATCCAATTCGAGTGCTCTATACGGCCGGTCACTGGCTCGACATTAACAGCCTCGATGATGTCGTCCAGGCAGGGAGTTTTTAGTCTGTCTGGTCTATCTGGTTGGCCTGGTTTCGTTCAACAAGACAAACGAGATAGACCCTCAAGCCAGCTAAACTCGCTCATCGAGATAGAAGCCATCTTCATCGATGAAATGCAGAGAAAACCTTGATGAAATCATTTGGGCTTACGTCGCAATCTAGGCAGCACACGACAGGGCCTGACTCTACATCGCAAGGCAAGTGGCATCTTATCCGAAACCAGATAGAACACAGTTAGGCCAAGAACACTATGAAGGAGGGTTTTGACTATGTGATCCGCGAATTTATAGATTTCGTTAACCAACAAGTCGGTGTTTACATGGACGCTCTAGCTGGATTTGCGGGACATCACACGCGCGTCGAGCGTCAAGTTCATCGCATAAGTCGAGCAATAAAATCGAGCATAGATAATACGGGAGAACGTGTGGTTGTGCGGGCCAGCTACGAAGATCCCACGCAACCCGACATAATTCACAACCGTATTATTCGTGCAAACGATTACATCTCAGCGAATTCTATAGGCGGCTCCAACGAACAACAGCATGCAAGAGCAATCTTGGTCTTCCTATTTATGTATTGGGAAGATGAAATCAGACCGCGACTAGCTACTGCAAAGAGCGTTGAATTGCAGGAGATTCGTTCCGACATAATGGGCGATCTTCGAATCCTGAGAAACATCTTTCTTCACGCAAAGGGTATTGTGCGTACCGACAAACACAGAGACTTAAAGAAACTCGGCGATTTGTTTCTTGTCGATCAGCCAGCTCATATTTCGCACGAAAGCATGCACAAAATATTTGTTCTCATAAAGCAGGATTGCGCAAGAATGCTGTTTGAATGGCTAGATGTAAAAGACACCCCAATCCAGCCAGAGGAAATCGTGGATCTAGCAATTCAAAAGGGCCGTCCCTTGAATTGCTAAAATCGCATGCTCGAGCAGGAGCAAATGGTATCAGGTCTTGCAATCATACATTGACAATCTCGGCCTGCTTCAAGCGACGGCTGACCGTGGTGGCATGGATACCCACAGTGGCAACGGAAAGGAGAACAAATGAAAACATCACTGCCTGAGTGGGCCGAGGTCACAGAATAAGGGTCAGGTCTTGCAATCCAATATTTCCGGTGCGTGGCGGGGAGTTGGTTCATCTCAGTCCTCTGGTCTATTGGGTCTGCCTGATTCGGCGAACACAAGAAGCTAGACAAACCAGACGACCTTCCCGTAAACGGCAGATGGACACTCACATGTTCCGCAATCTCGGCTAACAGGCTGTTGAGAACGTCGGCCAGCATCAGAAGACCGTTTGGATCTATCTGGTTGATCAGGTCTGTCTCGTGCGTGTGCTTGAACCAGACTAAGCGGATACACCAGAGAAACCAGATAGACCAAACAGACCAGATAGACCAGCCTAACCACCGGCTCCCCGTTCCACTGAAGCAGAAAGGGCCATGGGAGCGCGGAATTCTATCCCTCACAATGGACGATCCCAAGACCTGCTCCGCTTTCTTCCACGCACGATTCTATTTGAAAAACTTAATCCGTCTTAATAAGAGCCCTGCGCCGCGTGCTGCACAAGGCGTCACTGTCCGATCCGACTGCAGTAGCCAAAGTAGGACAAGTCAGCAGCACATCACGATTCGTACCTATTGGGCCCTGGACTCCTGCTGCTCCCCACAGTGCGGACTGTGGGGAGCAGCAGAGGAGTCCAGCCTTGATCTTCCATCGGAGTAAGTGATATTGCTCTCCACGCCAATATTTTCGGACGGCGTTGTCCTTGCCATACGCTTCTTCATTCACATCAACCATAAGCCAAATTGGGGGTGGAAAAATAAAGATGGTTGCCTCCCGAGGTCGAATCGCTGTGAGACAGGTTCTAGCAGGCATGATTGCTATCCTCACCATGCTCGTGTTCACTCAACCCAGTCTCGCGGGGGGAGGCGAACACCGCACGCTGCAACTCCTGTTGAACAAAGGCATCATCACGCAACAGGAGTACGACCAAGCCGTCCAAGAGGAAGAACACGAGGAACAACGAGAAAAGCAAGCAACTGCGGTCACAAAGCATGGCTTAGAGTTCAAACTGGGTGGCTTCGCCGAAATCGATTTCATCGAGGACAATACGCGAAGTTTTCAGGAAACCATCGGCAATCGTCCAGTCCTGCGCAGCAATACGCTGGGTGGCGCTAACAGCCAGTTTCAGGCCAGCCCGCGGAACAGCCGGATTAGGATCGATGTGCGAGCGCCGGAGCAGGATCGCATCAAGACTCGGTTCCACGCCTCGTTCGATTTTTTAGGAAACCAACCGTCGGTTGGCACGTCCGGCGTCTCAGAGTTTTCGGCAGTGTCCAGCCCGGTTGCGCGCATCTTTAAGATGTACTTCGAGGTGGAAACACCCGCAGTCGATGTGAGGGTCGGACAGGATTGGTCGCGGTTTGGATTCATGTCTGAATATTCGAGAGGGCAAGTGTCGGTGGCGACGACTCCGGCGCAATTGTTTAATCGGTGGGTGGTGGCCAGTGTCTCCAAACGACTTCTCGTGACGGACACCCTGTCCCTGACTCCTGTCTTTTCCGTTGAGCGCCCGCCACAGGCTGATGCCAGTCTTCCGTCGTTTGTGGCAGGTATCCAGATTGCCCATTCTGGCTTGCAAGCACCCTATACCGGATCTTCCATGGGCGAGATCTCGCTCAAACCCTTGAGCCTCCAAATCAGCGGAGTCGGTCGACGGCTCGAAGCCAATTCCGGGGGACCGACCAATTCGTCTGGAGGGCAGCCCAACCTGAGCGGTCAGACGTACGTGACTGGCTGGGGAATCTCCTCGAGTGTGTTCATTCCAGTTCTCCCCTCACGGGATGGCAGTAAGGGCAATACGGCGCACGTCGTGATGGAAGGTGTCACGGGAGCTGGGATTTCTGACATGTTTCTCGGTTTAAGCTGGGGAGTCTGTAACCCGGTCTGCGGGACGACCACGAACACGGGGTTCGGTGGGGCGGCTTTCGGTCAAACCAACATCGATGGGGGTCTTGCAGCTGTCAGTAGTCAAACCGGCAAGTTCGAAGCCATTCGCACGACCTCAATGATGGTGCATGGCACCTATTATCTTCCCGACGACGGCAAGACCTGGGTCGGCGGAGGCTATGGGACGATCTACTCTTCGAATGCTGCTGAAATGACCTGTGCAGGTACAGGGGCATCCTGTGGCGGTGCGGTGCGAACGCCGCAGAATATCTATGTTCGCGACTCCACCTACTACGCATATGTATTTCACGATTTCACCCAAGAAATTCGAGCCGCGCTGGCGACCAACTTTATTCGCACCACCTATGCAGATGGGGCCAATGCCGAGAATCATCGCGTACAAATCACATTTTTCTATCGATTCTAGCCGACCGAGGGAACACGCAAATGGTGTCTGGTTTTGCATCATACATTGGCATCTTCGGTCTGCTTCGAGCGACGGCTGATCGTAGCATCATGGACATCTGACCCGCATTATTCACGAACACTTCAGAAACCTGCCTTGACTCTCGTTGTTCGTAAATTGTGAGCGAGACAAGCTAGACGTTCGCGACAGGCGAGACTTGGTCTGTCCTAGCTCTCGGTCGTCTCGCCCTTTCTGCTTATCCCACTTTTCTCGCATGTCGCGCGAGTCCCGCGCGAATAATGATCATGGAGCTACTTTGACCTCAATCGGACTGATCGTTGACGCGGCAACTCGCGTCGTAAAGTACCCTCCATTGGTATTCCCTCTCCAGCATTTCACCGTGTTCTTCTCTTCAAGCGAACAGTATGCATAAGCCAGACGGCGACATCACGGGCTGATCGTGGTCCTCGGACCTCATCGGGAGCAGAAATGCCCTGTTCATGAACTGGGCGGGTCAGATCATCCTGTGTGGCGTACCCGAGTTGCCCTGCTTGGTTCACTCCCCAGCAGTTGACTGTTCCCTGCCGTAACAATGCACAGGCATGAAGGGACCCGCCGTCAACTTTTATCGCGGAGGTGATGCCTGTGGTTTCCACCGGAACTAAGGCCTCCTTACTGGTGCCATTCCCGAGCTGGCCTTTACGATTGTCTCCCCAACACTTGACCTTCCCATTGGTGATCACCGCACAGCTAAAATTGTTCCCCGTACCAATCGCCGCCACCAACTGCAAGCCAGCCACATCGACCGGCACTAGTGAGTCTATCTTTGTGCCGTTCCCCAATTCTCCCCATTGATTACTCCCCCAACAGCGAACGGTTCCATCGGCCAGACTTGCGCAGGGAAAATTCAGTCCCACGGCGATGTGCCGAGCCGCATTGATGTTGGATACTTGCACTGTCCTTCCATAGTCTTCCGTGCTCTTGCCATTCCCCAGCCGGCCATCACGATTGTTTCCCTAACAACGGATCGTGCCATTACTGAGCACCACACAGGTATGGCCTCCACCCGCTGAGATGGACAATACAGTCGGAGACTCCGCGCTGTGCGCAGCGGAAGAAACAATCAACACCACAAGCCCTGCGAGGATCGGCGCAAGCGCGATGGTCTGAACTTTCTTACGCATGCTGTTCTTTTTCAGTTTCACGCAGACCAAACAATCCTACCGGTCATACGTGCTTTCGCATACCGATACGTATTTTTGAATGTGTTGTTGTGATCATCGAACGAGGTTGGAGGATAGGAATCTGGAGAGAACAGGACAGCATGGCCCTGTGGGCTGAGGTGCGGCTCCCCGTTCCGCTGAAACAGGATCCGCCATGGAAGCGCGGGAGCCTCCCCTCACTACGGATTCTTCACGCACCGGAAGCCGGGAAAGTACTGACTCCGAAATGTCGGCGGATCCCAGTACCGATCTGAAGAGCGCAACACCCGTGAGCTGCTGTTCCAAGAGCCGCCACGAATCACTTTAAACCCACCCATTGGTGGTCCTTCTGGATTCTTCGGCGGGCTAGCCTGATAATAGCCATGGTCATACCAGTCACCGACCCATTCCCAGACATTCCCGGCCATGTCATAAAGACCATAGGGACTCTTGCCCTCTTCGAACGAGCCCACTGGCGCCAATGCCCAATGGTTGTTTGACCCAGTCTGCCCAAAGTTCGCATGGCGAGACGTCGGTGGCTCATTGCCCCACGGATAGAGGCGGCCATCCGTCCCTCGCGCCGCCTTCTCCCACTCCGCCTCTGTCGGCAAACGCTTGCCGGCCCATTTACAATACGCGGCTGCATCAGCCCAATCCACATTCGAGACCGGGCGCTTCTGGTGCGCGAGTCGGTTCATTGATTCCCAATCCGATGGCGGATGACCCCCTGCCTCCTGCAGAAAGGTCGCATACTGTCCCACTGTCACTTCGTATGTATCTATCAAAAATGAATCCAGATAGAGTTGATGCGGCGGTCGTTCATCTGGATCGCCCGTCGTACTCCCCATAGTGAACTCGCCTGCGGGTACCAGCACCATCGACGGCTCGTGCGATTGGGCCGACACCGTCTTCTCGTCACCCCGTTTGTGCCCCGTGGCAGATTGCTGCGAGCCTTTATCACCGAGTGGCGCAGCCATCGCCGGGTACGCAACGAGACCGAGCAAGGCGACCAACACACACATTCTTCTCATGAACCGCCTCCACAATGATATTCTGCTGAACACGCCAGCACACCCTAATCCTCACACAGCCTAATGGGCGGGAACTATAATGCCTCGCACCTCAAAAAAACAACTATGCAGGGTAGTCGGACGAGGCTGGCAAGATAGGGGTTCATCTGGTTTCTCTGGTCTGTCTGGTTTATTTGGCAGGTTTGGTTCGAAAAACGAGAGAAACCAAACGAACCAGCTAACCAGGGAAACCAGATCAACCAGTCAAATTCTTTCACGCGAAAAATCCGAGGGCCACGGTCTACGGATTCTTCGCGCACCGGAACCCGGTGAGTCCCTGGTCTGTGGGCGAAATGAGGCTTCGATTCGCAGAGCGTATGGCCCGCGCATTGCTATTCCAGGCCCCTCCACGGATCACTTTGGTGCCACCCGATGACGGGCCTGTCGGGTTTTTCGACGGAGCGCTCTTATAATAGCGAAAGTCATACCAGTCACTGACCCATTCCCAGACATTCCCGGCCATGTCATAAAGACCATAGGGACTCTTGCCCTCTTCGAACGAGCCCACCGGCGCCAAAACCCCGTGATTATTCCAATCTGTTTTCCCAAAGTTCGTGTGAAGAGGTGTCGGCGCCTCGTTGCCCCATGGATAGAGGCGGCCATCCGTTCCACGCGCCGCCTTCTCCCACTCTGCCTCTGTCGGCAGACGCTTATTGGCCCATTTGCAGTACGCAGCAGCATCCACCGAATCCATATTCGCGGCTGGGCGCTTCTGGTGTGCGGGTTGGTTCATCGTCTTCCAGTCCGAAGGCGGATCAATCCCTTTCGCCTGTAAAAAAGCCACATACTGTCCCACCGTCACTTCATACACATCCATGGAAAACGCATCCACATGGACCTTGTGCTCTGGTTGTTCGTCTGAGTCTCCCGCCGAACTCCCCATCGTGAACTCTCCCGCCGGCACAACCACCATCGCCCCCTCAGGCGGTTTGGCCGCCGCAGGCGTCTCCTGACTCGGTTTCTGCCCCGTGGCCAATTCTTTAGCCCCCTTCTCACCGGATGGAGCGGCCATCGCCGGGTACGCAACAAGTCCGAACAACGCGACCAGTACAAGCATCCTTCCCATGAACCGCCTCCGCATTCTGTTGAAGGAACCAAGGCCCACACACTTCATCATAATCTGATGGGCGGAAACTATAATGCCGCGCGCCTCAAAAACACAACCGTTTATATGACGATTGCGGCCCAGAGTTTCACGACGATCCATAGGACCGTTGCAATGGCGAGCAACAGCAGCACGACGGTCCCGGCAATGATACCGGCCACATACAGCCTGGCCTGCTGCGATTCTCGGTACGGTTGACCCGCAGCCCGCCGCAGTAACTCTGCATTTCTCGCGTGACTCCGAAACCAGATGGAGAAGAGATCGCCGGCAATAGGGATGGCGCCGACCGTCCCATTGATGAGGAGATTCAGACTCATCCGTGTCATGACGACCTTCGGCACGTGAAGCCGCGCGACCAATACCAGTATGACGGTCCCAATGAGGTTGGCCAGCATGTCCCCGATGCCAGGGATCAGTCCGAGCAACGGGTCGAGTCCCACATAGAAGGGCGTGCCTGGAATTTTGACGGTCGTATCCAGAATCTTGGCTAGGAGTTCGGCCGTCGCCACCATAGCTTCTCGCTGTGGATCGGAAGATGAAGACTCTGAGGGGCGATGGAGGACTGGGTCAGCCACGATGTGATCGAGCGGCATGTTCTTTGTGCCAACAGCGATCCATGACGACGAGCAGGCCGGCTTGTTCGGCGAGAGCGGCAGCCGCATGGTGCACAATGCCCTCTTGCAGCCACACGGCCTTCGCCCCCTTGGCGATCGCCTCTTTGATAATCGGCAGAACCTCTTCGGACTTTCTGAAAACATTCACGAGATCGATGGTGCCCGGCACCTGGGTTAACGAAGGAAAGGCCGGCTCCCCGAGCACCTGTGCCTCGTTCGGATTCACAGGAATGATTCGATAGCCCTGCGTCTTCATATAACTCGCTACTCCATAGGATGGGCGCGCTGGATTCGACGACAATCCCACCACAGCGATCGTGCGACAATCTCGCAGAATCTCGTCGATGGCCACAGCCGGTTGACTTGGCATCTCTCACCTCCCCTAGCAGATGGCGTGAACCGTACCATGAGTGAGATGCCTTGGCCAAGGCTGAAAGGATCCGCCCCTTGACGACATGACAAGGATAGGTCATATCACCCTGGCCATCCCGGCCTGGTGCCACACTCTACGATGGAGGCTCTATGTGCCCACAGTCGATTCGCTCCGGTCACGCTCTCATCAGGCGGTTGATCCTCGTATTATTCCTGCTGTCCCCCTGGCCTGTTCTGGCGGAGGACGGGACAGCGCTCCCCCTCTCGAAGATCGCGCTCTATTCCAGCGGCGTGGGGTACTTTCAACATGACGGCACCGTGAACAATCGTACGCAACTCGATCTGCGCCTGCATACGAACCAGATCAACGACATGCTGAAAAGCCTGGTCGTGCAGGACTTCGGCGGCGGAAAAATCTCGACCGTCACCTACGGCTCGCGCGATCCCGTGACCAAGACGCTCGGCAGCTTCGGTATCAACTTGAACGGGAATCCGACCCTGGGGCAGATTCTGACTCAAGTTCGAGGAGAGCCGGTTGAAGTCACCGCGCCCAATCCCATCGTGGGCACGCTGCTGGGCGTGGAGAAGAAAACGGAGACCATCGGCGATGGCGCGCAGCACCGGATCGTGGAGCAGGAATATGTCACGCTCCTGACAGAAGACGGGTTTCGCTCGCTCTCGCTGGCAAACGTGCAGCGCATCAAACTCATGAATTCAGCCTTGAACGCCGAACTCCAGCAGGCGTTGGCCGCGCTCGCCACGAATCACGATGCTCAGAAGAAGACGGTCTCGATTACCTTCGACGGCACCGGCAGCCGCCAGGCCCGTGTCGCCTACCTGACGGAAACCCCGGTCTGGAAGACCACCTATCGACTCGTCTTGGACGAGGACAAGGCGCCCTATCTGCAAGGCTGGGCCATTGTGGAGAATCAGACCCCACAGGACTGGCGCAACGTGACACTCTCGCTTGTCTCGGGGCGGCCCATTTCCTTCACGATGGATTTGTATCAACCGCTCTACAATCCACGTCCAGTTGTCCAGCCTGAGCTCTATGCCAACCTCAGACCCCAGACCTATGGCGATGCGATGGACGAACTCAAACCGATGGCTTCTGCCCCTCCAGCCCGCAACGAAATAAAGAAAGAACGCTTGCTCGGCAAGATGGCCCAAGGTTTTGCCGGTGGTCGGGCCAATGCCCCGGCAGAGGCTGATGTCGCCACCGACATGGGGATGGGCAGCCTGGAAGAAGGCGTGGCCCCCATGGCGATGGCCGAAGACAAGGGCGAGCTGTTCGAGTATCGCATCGACCAGCCCGTCACCCTCGCCAAACACACGAGCGCACTGCTGCCCATCATTGGCCAAACACTCCAGGGGCAGAAAGTGTCGCTCTACAATCTGAGCGTCAATGCGAAACATCCCTTGAACGGGTACCGGCTGAAAAACACCTCAGCCCTTCATTTAATGCAAGGCCCCATCACATTGTTCGACAGCGGGACCTACGCGGGCGATGCGCGCATCGAGGATCTCCCTCCTGGGCAAGACCGGCTCATCAGCTATGCCCTCGATCTCAAGACCGAAGTGGAACCTACACTCGCAGGCGGCACGCAAGAGCTTGTGACCGTCTCGCTGAAGAAGGGCACCATGCTCATCTCACGCCGGTTGGTCGAAGACCGAACCTACCTCGTGAAGAACCGTGACGCCAAGGCTAAGACCGTCCTGATCGAACAACTCTATCGTGCAGACTGGAAACTTGCTGAACCGAAGGAACCGGCAGAACGGACCAGGGACATCTATCGGTTCAGCGTCACAGTCGATCCAGGCAAAAGCGCGACGCTCCGCGTCAAGGAAACGCTCCCCATTCAGGAATCCATCCTCTTGATGGACAGCGGCATCGACCAGATCGCCTATTACCAGCAAGCGAAGGAAGTCAGCCCGAAAGTGAAGGAAGCGCTACAGCGCGTCGTGCAATTGCGCAGTAAGCTGGACGACGCGCGCGCCCAGCGAACGCGCCTAGACCAACGCACGGCTGAGATCACGGCGGAGCATGCTCGCATCCGCGAGAACATGCAGCGGCTCCAGCAGAACTCCGATCTCTATACTCGTTATGTCAAGAAGTTGGACCAGCAGGAGACCGAACTGGAGAAACTACGCAAGGAGATCGAGAGCCTCAAGAACACGGAAGAAGAGCATCGGCGGGAGTTGCAGAACTACGTGATGAATCTGGACGTGGCGTGATCTTGTCAGGCGAAGAACTGTCGGATCTGTTCTAGCGGTGCGCAGCCGACGAGGAGACCACCTTCCAGCGAAACCATGAGGGGAACCCCGGCCTGGCCTGTTCTGTGCCAGGCCGCTTCCCATTCTTCAGCCACCTCGCGACTTTCGTCATTGATCGTACCCGTACTCTCCGGCGAGCCGCCTGTCTGCTCGAGCAGTTGCCTGAGCACTTCCGGATCAGAAATGTCCTTGCCCTCACACCAGAAGGCCCGATAGGTCTCACGCACAAAGGCCATCCCCTGTGATCGATCGCGCCGTAAGAGTGCCACCGCTTGTTCGATCGCCGGTTTCGTATTGGGCTTACCGGGAGGGAGCGCAATGGGTAGACCCGGCGCCAACCGCTGTACGACCGTCACTTCATGACGCAGTTCTGCGCCCAACGAACCTTGCCAAGGTTTCATTGGACGAGGCAGATGCGACGCATGCTGCACACCCCGCCATTCACAACGAGCGATCAAATTCATCTCGTGCAGCCGTTCGTGCATCGCATAACAGAACGGACAATTGAAATCGCTATACAGAACGGCCCGTACCTCGATCACGCTGTATATTCTCCCATGAATCCTGCCGACCCGCAGAATCTGCGTGTGAATATGGTACCGATGCGCGCGCGCAAAATCCACTACCCACTCATGGGCAGTCGGGGTTCCCGCCAATAAGTCGCGTATCGAAGGGAAACAGGGTTTCAAAATACGGCACTGGCAGTGATTTACTGGTGATGGAAGTCGGGCTGTGCGAGGAGGCGCTCCAGCGTTGTGCGGAGGATTGGGAGGGTCATCGGCTTCGTGACGACGTCATCCATTCCGGCTTGTCGGCACTTCTCTGCGTCCTCCGATGATGCGTGCCCGGTGAGGGCAATGATGGGCAGATGCCTGGCCGTGGTGTATTCCTGCCGCCTGATCTCTTGGGTGGCTTCATAGCCATTCATCTCCGGCATTTCGCAATCCATCAGGACGGCATCGTAGGTCGCGTGGGCAATGGACTCCACAGCCTCCCGTCCGTTCCGAGCCACCTCCACCTGACATCCAAGCTTCTGCAGAAATTTGCACGCCACAACCTGATTGATTTGATTGTCGTCTACGACAAGGATCCGGAGCGGTGTGGCGCGGTCCGCAATCGACGCAATGGGCGCCTTACCGTTGTGAGCAGAAGGCGCGCGCTGAATCGCGGGCAACAGACTTGTGGTATACGAAAAGGCGCTGCCCTCGCCTGGCTTACTCTCCACCATCATGGCTCCACCCATGAGCTCGACCAGTTGGCAACAGATCATCAAGCCCAGCCCGGTTCCTCCGTATCGCCTGGCCGTCGATACATCTGCCTGAGCATAGGCCCCGAATAATCGCGCCTGCTGATCCGCAGTGATGCCGATGCCCGAGTCCTTTACCGTCCAGTAAAGAACGATGGCGTCTGAATTCTTCTGATCGCAGGGCACTCTCTTCACAGAGACGTGAACCCCGCCCTGCTCGGTGAACTTAATGGCATTACCGACCAGATTAAACAGAATTTGCCGAAGACGAATCGGGTCGCCGCGTAACTCAGTGGGGATGTCCGGCGCCAGTTGAACCTGAACGGTCAGTCCTTTCTTCTTCGCCGCTTCCGACGTCAAGGTGATCACGTCCGCAACGAGAGGATGGATCTCGACGTCGGCGACTTCCAATGACATCTTCCCCGCTTCGATCTTCGAGAAGTCGAGAATATCGTTGACGAGAACCAAGAGTGACTCTGCAGACCGGTGCATGGTTTCCAGTAACTGCCGTTGCGGGTCGGTGAGAGAGGTGTCCTGAAGCAGTTGGGTACAACCCAACACGCCGTTCATCGGGGTGCGCAATTCGTGACTCATCGTGGCCAGAAAGATGGCTTTTGCACGGGTCGATTCTTCTGCTGCTTCTTTTGCGCGGCGCAACGCTACGTCTGCAGTAATATCGGTTCCATAGACCCTGACCTGCTTCGAATCACCTAACGGGAAGAAGGACCAGGACAGCACACGGTCTTCAACGTGATGTTCCAATCGAACGGTGGGTTGCTGCGACTCAAAACAATGCTTCAGCACATCCGGCAAGTTCGCCGGAAATACGGCTTCCACTCGCCCCTGAATGGAGGTGCCGTAATTGAGGAGTTCCACCATAGCGGTATTGGCGTAGAGCATGTTGCCCTCTTCGTCAAACTCCACAATGGGATTCGGCGCATCCTCCGCAAGCCTGGCCACCCGTTGAATATCTCGCTCCGCTTCCCGTTCCACTGTCAGGTCGCGACAGACAACAATGGCCCCGACACGCTCCAGGCCTTGACACCTGGGCCAGAACGTCGCAGCGATCTCAATTCCGGTACCGTCGGCTCGGATCCACTGATGGGGCGATACCATTGTGACCTCACCGGTTCGCACGGTCTGTGCCAATGGACAACTTCGATTGCTTCCTTCCCTTGAGGAAAGGCATCCCACCAACTCGTGAAACACCGAGCCGATGACATCCTGATGACGGCCCACGAGCTGCTGCGCCACAGGGTTGAGAGACAAGATCCGGCCATCTCGATCCGTCACAAACATCGCTTCTCCGGATGACTCGAAAATGAGAGACGTATCCTCATGAGTGGGCAACCAGGACAAGCTCCCTTTGGGGGCAGGATCAGGAGTGGGACTGAGGGACAGGCTCATGCGGCCACCTGTCTCAGAACCGCTTCGACATCGAGACCTTCTCGAACCGCATCACGGACATCACGAATCGTCCGTCCGCCCTCTGGTTCATGGATTAAGTCCAAGGGAACCGGTGGGAGGCATGTGTTGCCGGATTGGTCTCTGCAGATATACAGAAAAGGCAGGTGGACTTTCCCCGGCGTGATTGCACCGACGACAGCGAGTTCTCCTGAACTCAAGGCTACCACACTATAAAGAGGATAGACGCCGATAGCTCGAATCAGGTACGACACGACCTGCAAGAGATCTTTATCGGCTCGATACCGTTGATAGAGCTGCGTCAACGCCTGAGGTGAAGACATCGGAGTGAGACCTGTCTGTCCGTTGACGAGTTCATCGTACTGGTCAATGATTCCCACCAATCGGGCAGATTCATGATCTGCCGCTAACGTCTCCCCTGTCTCTCCAATCTGCGTGGTCAGATTATGATGACCCTTCACAATGGCGAAAACCGCTTGGTGGGGCGATCCGCTTTTTTCGAGGATCGCGCCTCCTTGAGTTGTATGGCTCTCGTACAAAGCCTGTTGAGCCGGCGACATGGTGTTCGGTCGCTTCACAATATTTCGGGGTAAGCGTGTGAGGCCGATATCATGTAGCAACCCCCCGATCCCCAGCTGCTGCAACCGTTCACGAGAATAGTCCATGGTCTGCCCAAGCATCACGGACAGGGTGCACACTGTCAGACCATGTTCGTGAAGCGTTGGATCAGGCTGCCGCAATCCTAACGCCGCATAACAGGCGGCCTGCCGATCAAAAATATCGCTAACAATCTCGTCAATGAACTGACAGGCGACATCATACTGCACGAGCCCGGTCACGCGCGTCTGCTCAAACAGGCCATTCAGACGATTTACGTATTCGGTATGACGCTGCTTTGCTTTTGCAAGATTCTCAGCCAGCATGACAGCAGGGGCCTGCGAAGGTAATACTGGGCGGTTTCAAGTTCCAAGTGCAACGGGTGAATGATGGCGCAGTTGCGCGTAGACTTCCAGTGGCGTGGCAAAGTTGAGGCACTTGCGTGGACGCGTATTGAGCCGATGCGCGATGGCGTTGAGCTCACGCTGGGTGTACCCCGACAGATCTGTGCCCTTCGGCACGTACTGACGCAGCAGGCCATTGGTATTCTCGTTGGTCCCGCGTTGCCAGGGGCTGTGCGGATCGGCAAAGAACACCTGGAGGGCGAGTCGTTGGGCCAACCGCTCGTGTTCAGCCATCTCTTTGCCCCGATCATAGGTCAGGGTTTTGCGCAGCGGGACGGGCACATGCCGAAGTTTCTTCGTGAAGCCCTGGTACGCACTCGCGGCATCCGTTCCTTCCATTCTGGCCAGCAGGACCAGGCGGGTTGTCCGCTCCACCAGGGTGCCGACGGCCGAGCCATTGCGAGCGCCCTTGAGAAGGTCACCTTCCCAGTGGCCGGGGACCAGACGGCTCGTTACCTCTGGGGGGCGGTCGGCAATCGGCGTCATGTTGGGGAGCTGTCCGCGTCGGTCCGTGCCGCGCGCCCGAGGTCGGCGTGCCTTGCGTGCCTGCCGAAGTGCGGCCAACAGTTCGCTCCGCAGGGCGCCACGTGGCAACACGTACAACGCCGCATAGATCGTCTCGGTCGAGAGGTGTTTCCGCATGTCGTCAGGATACGCGCGTCGGAGGCGCCCGGCAATCTGCTCGGGGGAGCAGCCCTGCGCCAGGTGGGCCCGGACACACTGCCAGAGCCAGGGATCCAGGAGTTTCCGTCGCCGCCGCGGCTGACGCGCTCGGGTGACCGCGTGGGTCTGTGCCGTGCAGGCGCGATAGGGATGGCCGCGTGTCGTGTTGCGGGCATATTCGCGGCTCAGCGTGCTGGGCACCCGACCCAAGAGCCGCGCCAACCTGCGCAACGACTGACCTTGGGCCAGGCCCAGGCTCACGGTTTCACGTTCTTCGGCGCTCAAGTGCGTATAACATCTCTTTGACATGGCAACACCTTAGCCCATCAGGGCCGGCAATGTTGCACTTGGAGTTAGAACTCAAGCTTCTAAAGGAGCACTGGGTTGTAATGGCGCGGGGCTTTCGACAAGAACAGTCTCGACCGACGCTGAGCGAGAGGGTTCATGATCAACAATATCCAGTCCCTGCTCTGTGTCGATCGTCACCTCAGTGATCCCTGCATGCCGTAGGGCTTCGATTTCTGATTGATCCTTGATCTTGAATTTATGGCGAAGAAACGGCGTCTGCAACCACGATCGGTCTACGCCGATCAGGTACATGCCGATGATGAGACGTGCGAGGGGAATGGTCCGTTGAGCCACGGGTCAGATCCAATGGGTACGTAGTGCATTCAGCTCTACTCTGTCGGCATATTTACTGTATTTCTTCAATTCGCACTCCCGCGGTTTGGAGAACTATTCTTCAGTAGTGTTCATTGTGGTCAATTCTCGCGCATTCGGCTTGTCCGCCAAGAAGCACGCAAAGAATCAAGTTATCCGGTCAATCGACCGATAGGAGTGTCGCCAGGGTAAATAGGACTATCCCTGCGAATAGTTGGAGTCGAAGCCTGGCTAAAGCCTCCTGGAGATGCCTGATGATCGGCGCCATTTATTCCGCCCTCTCCGGGCTTACCGCATTTTCAACACAGATCGACGTGACCGCTCACAACGTGGCCAACGTCAATACCAATGGGTTCAAGAAATCTCGAACAGAGTTTGTCGCCCTGGAAACCGGAGGCGTACGCTCGGCGATTCAGAAAAGTGAGACGGCTGGTCCTGTGATCCTCAACCACACAGGCTATGGCCCTGCTCAATTCGAATTGTCGAACGTCGATCTTGGCGAGGAAGTCATCAACCAGATCATCGGTCAGCGAGGGTTTGAAGCCAACCTCCAAGTCTTAAAGACTGTCGACGACATGCTGGGTCGCATGCTGGACATCAAGAGATAGCCTGCCTGCGTTGCGGAAAATGCTGACCTATGATCGAGGCAACGAGAGGGCTACGCACGAGCGTCTGCTCCAGCAACTCGCAATCAGAATCTTATTTGCCGATTCCGCACAACCTCTGGTAATGGAAATCAACGCAAACACCAATACTCTTCCGCGCCGACACTTGTCCATGGCACACATTTCTCGAGCTACACCAAGCGTGAATTGATCACCCTCGCGTATCACTTGAATACACGCACTAGAAAGTGCCTCAACTGCGCTGCGCTGCGCCACGCCACTGGAAATCTTCGCCCAACTACATCATCATGCACCTGTTACACGTTGGACTTGAACCCTCTGGCCTAAATTGCTGTGGCGACCTATCTATCAGTCTTGTGTCTTGTTCTGACCCTCAGCCATCCGTCATTGGCCGTGAGTGCCCTTCTTTCTGATGGCATGACGCTGGTTCCTGCCGGAGAATTCCTGATGGGAAATTCGGTCGGCAGAGATGGTCTTCCTGACGAACAGCCAGAACGCCTCGTCTACACCGCGGCGTTCTGGATCGACCGCTACGAAATCACACATGATGCCTATGCACGATTTGTCCAGGCAACCGGGCATCGCGCGCCGACAAATTCGAACCCTGCCTCCACATTGTGGGAGAACAAGGCACCGATCCCTGGCATCGGCAGCCATCCCGTAGTGAATGTCAGTTGGGAGGATGCCGTAGCCTACTGCAGCTGGATGGGCAAGCGTCTGCCGACCGAAGCGGAATGGGAAAAGGCGGCGCGCGGCACCGATGGCCGTCGCTACCCTTGGGGAAACGAGTGGGACTTCACGAAAGCCAACAGCGCCAGCTATTGGGCGGGACGAACCATCGACTTTCAGAGCGGAGCCGACTGGGAAGCCTTCTGGATCAAGGGTGAGGGAACGCAGCTTTCAAAAGCCAAGGGTATCAAGGGAGAAGTGCTCACGACACCGGTTGGAAGCTTTCCTGAAGCGGTGAGTCCCTACGGTCTCTACGACATGGCCGGCAACGTCGCTGAATGGGTGCAGGATTGGTATAACCCGAACTACTACACGGAGGCTCCGCTCTCAGACCCTCAGGGGCCTCCGCTCGGTGCGATCAAAGCGATGCGTGGCGGGTCTTGGCTCAAGCCGGCGATCAGTCTTCGCACGAGCGACCGCGACTGGGGCACGATGGACAGCCGCCCAAGCGGCACCGGCTTTCGCTGCGCGAAGGATGCGTTCTAGCCCTCAATCACACAAACAATCCCACAGGCAGATGCACCTGACCAGGGAACACGCGGCCTAACTCCGTCGCATTGAGGCCAAAGTGCTTGACGAGCACATCGGAAAATATATTGCGGAATTCCACGGTCGGGCGAATGTATCGACCCTCGTCGAGGTTGGCATTGATGAGCGACGACGGGAAGCCTGCCGCGCCATGATAAAGGCCACCCTTGACCCCGCCTCCGAGTACAAACCAGACCGAGGCTTTCCCGTGATCGGTCCCACCACTGTCATTTTGCTTGACGGTCCGACCGAATTCCGTACAGGTCAATAGAACCACGTTGCTCATCAATGGTCCCAGATCGTTGTAGAACGCCCGGATCCCTCCTGAAAACTCCGCCAATCTCGCCCCTTGCGACAACGTAGCGCCACCGCCGGCTCCCTGGTCATCGTGTGTATCCCATCCGCCGATGTCGACCGTCGCCACTTCAAGCCCCAACCCCGACCGGATGATGTGCGCAACATCGCGAAGCTGTCTGCCATAGGAAGTATTGGGATACACCGCACCGTTCTGGGAGACTGCCGGGCCGATCGCCTCAATCGCTGCCACGCGACTCAACATGTCAGGTCCTAAGGTATGAACGAGCCTGCTATAGGGATTCGTGCTCGTCGATGCAGGGTCCTGTCCATAGAGGGCTCTGAGGTTCGACTCCAACGGAGCCTTCGCGCTATTCAGTCTGACAAAACTCAGCGCCGACAGATCGTTCAGCGCTGGAACTATAGTCGTTCCTCGCAACGAATCAGCTAAATCACTGCCCATCCCGGCAGCACGAATGGAGGGCGCCCCCACAGCGCCGACGGCTTGAAGATAGCGATTGAGCCACCCGTCTGTCGCCTGAAAGAACCCGCGTTCGATGATGTCTTGGTCCGTGAAATGCGATTGGGTTGAGCCGGCAAACCCCGCCTGCGTGACAATCGCCAAGGTGTTGTTGTTGTACAAATCGAGAAACGGCTGAATGGCCGGGTGCATGGCGAACCCCGTGCCAGGAAGATCGATCCCGGCGCCATCACCGCCTCCTGGAGGGGGAATACCGATTTTGCCTGCTCCGGTTAAGGCCGATGGCCTCACAATATTGTATTGACGGTCAGTATACGGCACGATCGTATTCAGACCGTCGTTGCCTCCTCGTTGAAACACCACCACCAACGTCTTCCCTGCGTTGGTCGCAGCCGACGCGGTGCGGCGGAGAAATTCTGCCGGCAAAAAATTCAGCGCCAGCGTCGCGCCTGCAACCCCGAGTGCACGCTTCAAAAATGTTCGACGCGACTGATCTTCTTGTTCTGCACGACATTCTTGACAGGTTTCCATAATTACCTCACTGGTATTTGTAGCGTGGACTGGCCAACACGGTGGCCAACATTCGATCGAGCGGCGTCTCGACGTTGGAGTTATCAAGATTAAAGGCCCCGCCCCCACTTCGGAGGGTAGAGAGAAACGTCTGATACTCTGTCAGGCTGACTTGCCGATCGAAGGCCAAATTGAGGAGAAAACCCAGCACATCTTCTTCCGTTTTGAGGTTCAGGCTCTTCAACCACAGCCGCGTCAACCCCCCGCTGGTATCAGATCCATAACGGATGGTCGACCCGAATCCTGAAATCGTCGTTTCATAGGCGAAACTGACCTCATTGAACATCACGTCCGTATTGAGCCACTCATCGGCCGCTTCCTTGTATCCCGTCGGCGGCGCCTTCTCGTACAGTCCCTGCCCCATTTTCACTAGGCGACTCCTGAATGGATCGATCGGTGACCACACACCAAGATTGCGATGGACGCTCGCCACGAACTCCAAGGGTGTCTTGACCAGACCTCGATAGTTGATGACGTTGTTGAAATCCGAGGAGGTCAAGATCGCGACCAAGACCTTCTTGATGTCGCCGCCTGAATCGGTGAACACCGACGCGACTTCGTTCAGTAGAGAGGCAGAGGGTGTGTCGTGGACGAAGTAGACGCACAGTTTCTTGGCGAGATGCGCAGCCGTAGACGGATGGCGCGAAGCGATTGTCAGCACCTGTTCGCCCTCACCGACGCCGCTGAACGCCACCGTCTGTCCCAAGAACTGCTTCGACCCAGAACTATGCTCGCCGGCATCGAAACGGAAGCCTGGTCGGGCGACGTTCAACGTCGTCCAACCCGTAAAGGCTTTGGCAGCCTCCACAATATCAGCCTGTGTGTAGCCGTTCGGATTCCCATTCACATCGACTCCGAGCGTATGCAATTCTTGCAATTCCCGCGCATAGTTCTCATTCGGACTCCCTTTTCGATTCACATCGGTGTTGAGATAGATCATCATCGCGCTGCTCTTCGCACTGGCCATGAGCAAGTCGAGAAATTTCCCGAACGCATTCGCTCTGAACGATTCGTTCTCTGCGAGTTCGAACTGCCCCTTGTTGTGCGTTCGATAATTGGTATTGAAATGATTGTCCCAGAAATAGACCATCTTCTCCCTGAGTTGCCGCCGGCTGTATGTTTTTCGAATCAGATCGTAATCTTGCAGTTCGCTCAGCGACGGCGATAGAACGTCCTGCAGTCCATCTTCTATGCGCCAGTCGGCACGATCCGCTGCGAGCCGTTGACTGAGCGCTGAATCGTCGGTCACGATCGGAGCCGGAAGCGGGCTTGTGTTATGCAAATTCGTCGGCCAGGGCCTATTCGGATCCAGCTCAAGCTGTTCCTTCATGTAGCGAACAGCCCATGCGCTGGCCTCCTGAGCCGTGAGGTGCGATATAGTATTGAGCTGATTGGGGGTGCCGCCGTACGCTAGTCGATTGAGGACATGGTACGCCGGCCAATTCGTCGGAGCCTGCGGCAGGCCAGCTTGCGGAGGCCCCATCGGAGGCGCTGGTGCCGCAATCGGTTCAGGTGGAAGGCCCGGCTGGGCTGTGAGAAGCTGCTGCAAACCTGGCAACTGCCTCATTAGATTCTGCGCACTTCTTCCCCCGCTTGGGGATGATCCACCCGATCCAGCCGCGCCGATCGATGAACCAGGCGATGCCGCTGCTGCCCCGGCGATTGCCAAAGACGCCGGCATCCCTGGCGATGTGGTTGCGACGGAGCTTCCTGAGTTCACCGGTGGGGGAGCCGAGCTCATGCCAGCTGCTGACTTCGCCATTCCAGCCGTCGAGTCTTTGGTCTCAGGTGTCCTTTGATCGACTGCCACCGGCGCGCTCGATGAACGACTTTGAACCACCGGCTGAGAAGATTCAGATTGAGACGCACCAGCCGACGGTTTCTGGATCAATCTCCGAGGTTTCTTCCCGGCATTCAAGGGATCTGACTTCATCTCCAACTTGAGGCGGGGTTCCCCCACCGCGATGGTCACAAGGCCTTCCGTGCCGCTACCCCGATGGCTATCGGACTTCATGAGCGAATGTCCGGAAACCATGCCAGTTTCGGCCGCATACAGCGGAGCGACATCAATCGCACCGAAAACAAGTCCCTGGAGTCCGAACACCAGCATGAGTGCCGTTCCAAGGGACTTCGAGATATGGATGGATTCAGTCCGAGGTTGTCCAGTCATATTCATAATTCTTCGAGTTGTGACGCGAGTCATTGCGGACCTCCTGTTCCATGGGCGACTGTCGCACGATCCCGCACCCAGACATTGGGGTAAGACTGGAGCAAGACCAATGCCTCTGAACAGGCTCTCTACGTGTATGGCACGGAAGAT